>DATLNJ010000127.1:0-37364 GCA_035536815.1 Frankiaceae bacterium | reverse complement strand
GTCGGCGGGAACGCCACGCCGGGGAAGACCTCCATGAAGTTGAAGAAGAAGATCAGCGTGAACGTCGTCAGCAGGTACGGCACGTAGCGGACGCCGTCGTGGCCGATGACCTCCTCGGCGATGTTCGTCCGCACGAAGCCGACCAGGCTCTCGCCCATCAGCTGGTACTTGCCGGGCACGACCTCGCGCTTGTTGAACACCGTCATGAGGAAGAGCGCCGCGAGCGTGAACGCGACGGTCATCGCGAAGATCGTCCAGTTCAGGAACGGGATGTTCCACAGCCCGGACTCGAAGTTGAACAACTGCCCGAGCGACGGGACGCCTTCTGCGGCCAGCGACATGGGTGCGGTACGCCCTTCAGTCCAGTGGGCCGACGAACGTCGGCCCGTGCAGTACGACCCAGCTCTGCGCGGCGACCACGCAGATCTCGCCCCCGCAGACCGCGAGGACCGTTGCCGTCTCCGGCAGTCCCAGCGGCCCGACCCCGACGGCGAGCGCCGCGGCCAGCAGGGCGATCCGGACGGGGAGCGCGAGGAGCACCCGGCCCGGCCCGATCTGGCGGCGCGACCTGCCGGTCCGGGCCGAGACCCAGGCGGCGGCAACGCCGTTCACTCCAACCGACCCGGCGCCGTACAGCGCGCCGGCCGCCCCCCTGCCTCCCGCCGTGGCGAACCCGAGGACCGCCGCGGTCACCGCCAGGGCCAGCGTGGCCCAGAGCGTGACCGTGATCAGCCTCGAGTCGACGAGCAGGTCCGGACGATCAGTCCGCACGCTCGGCACGCCTCGCCTCGCCGGGCCCCGGCTCGCTCGTCCGCTTGTGCAGCAGGTACAGACCCAGGACGAGTCCGAGCAGGAGGCCAGTGAAGAACAGGACGTGACCGGTGTGCAGCCACTTGTCGGCGTAATAGCCGAGGACTCCGTAGACGGCCAGAGCGCAGGAGAACTCGATGACGGCGTTCCACGCCGTACCGAGGTCCTGCCACTGCGTACGCGGGGTCCCAGCCATGACAGTGGCGCAGCCTAGCAACGCGGCGTTGGCCGGGTCAAAACGCGCGATCATGCAAAACCGCAGGTCAGAGGGGGTGTGAGTCGATCTTGTGAAACTTTTCACGAAGTCTGCGCGGTCGGCTACTCGCCGGTAGCCGCCGGGGGCGGGTCGTCGCGGCGCGCGCGGACGTCGGCGAGGTCCACGACCGCGCCGTCGGGCACGGCGGCGACCGCCACCGGGCGGGCGCGGGTCGGGATGAACGACAGCGCCGCGCCGGCCAGCGTGAGCACCCCGAGGCCGGCCAGCACGAGCGTCGGCCGGACGAACGACAGGGCGACGCCGCCGAACGCCAGCACCGCCGACCAGTACCAGATCGTCAGCACCGCGCGGCGGTGGGTGTGCCCGATCACGAGCAGCCGGTGGTGCAGGTGTTCCTTGTCGGGCGCGAACACCGACCGGCCGGTCCGCGTCCGGCGCAGCACCGCGAGCAGCAGGTCCCCGAACGGCACCGCCAGCACCGCGAGCGGCAGCAGCACGGGGAAGAAGAACGTCGCGCCGCGCAGCGTGTCGTCGGCGATGGCGGTCGAGTCGAACGACGTCGTACCCGACGTGACGGCGGCCGCGAGCAGCAGGCCGAGCAGCATCGACCCCGAGTCGCCCATGAAGATGCGGGCCGGGTTGAAGTTGTGCGGGAGGAAGCCGACGCAGACGCCCGCCACGATCGCCGCGATGAGCGTCGCCGAGCGGACGCGCTCGATGCCGTGGACGACCGAGAGCTGGTAGCAGAAGCCGAAGAACGCGACCGCCGCGATCCCGACGACACCGGCGGCCAGGCCGTCGAGGCCGTCGATGAAGTTGATGGAGTTGACCATCACGAGCGTCAGCAGGATCGTCGCGACGGTCGCGGTGTTCGGGTCGATGGAGAAGTTCTGCGCGGCGGTGCCGGGCAGCGTGACGTAGCGCAGCTCGACGCCGAGGACGACGAGCATGCCCGCGGCGACCATCTGCCCCGCGAGCTTGGTGAACGCGTCGAGCTGCCAACGGTCGTCGGCCACGCCGACCAGGCAGATCAGCCCGCCCGCGACGAGGACCGCCTTCGGCTCAGGGGTGAGCCGGATGGACTGCAGGGCGGGGAGCGCGCGGGCGACGTACATCGCCGCGACGACGCCGGCGAACATCGCCAGGCCGCCGAGGTACGGCGTGGGGATGGCGTGCACGTCCCTGTCGCGCGGCTTGGCGAGCGTCTTGGTCGTGATCGCGACGCGCCGGGCGACCGGCGTCAGCAGGTACGTGACGGTCGCGGCGACGAAGAAGACGAGCGCGTACTCGCGCACGGGAGCCTCGTCAGGCCCTGGCGTACGCGGGGTGGGCGCTGACGAGGTTCCGGACCGCGCCGGCCACCTCGGCGGTGGCCTGGTCGCCGTCGCGCACCACGCGCGCGATCAGGCCGGCGATCTCCTTCATCTCGCCCTCCCCCATGCCCTGCGTGGTGACGCTGGGCGAGCCGACCCGGATGCCGCTCGCCACCGACGGCGGCTGCGGGTCGTACGGGATGGCGTTCTTGTTGAGCACGATGCCGGCGGCGTCGCAGCGTGCCTCGGCCTCCGCGCCCGTCACCCCGATCGGCTGGAGGTCGAGCAGCGCGAGGTGGGTGTCGGTGCCGCCCGTGACGGCCCGCATCCCCTCGGCGATGAGGCCCTCGGTGAGCGCCTGCGCGTTGGCGATGACCTGCCGCGCGTACGCCTGGTACTCCGGGGTGCTCGCCTCCTTCAGCGCCACGGCCTTGGCCGCGACGGCATGCATGAGCGGGCCGCCCTGCATCATCGGGAAGACCGCCTTGTCGAGCTTCGCGGCGTGCTCGGCCTTGCAGACCAGCATGCCGCCGCGCGGCCCGCGCAGGACCTTGTGCGTCGTGAACGTCACGACGTCGGCGTACGGCACCGGGCTCGGGATCGCCTGGCCCGCGACCAGGCCGATGAAGTGCGCGGCATCGACCATGAGGATCGCGCCGACCTCGTCGGCCACCTCGCGGAAAGCCGCGAAGTCGATCAGGCGCGGGATCGCGGATCCGCCGCAGATGATCATCTTCGGCCGGTGCGTGCGGGCCAGGTCGCGCACCTGGTCGTAGTCGATGTCCTCGGTCTCCTGGCTGACGCCGTAGTGGACGGCGTTGAACCACTTGCCGGAGAACGACACCTTGGTGCCGTGCGTCAGGTGGCCGCCCATCGGCAGCGCCATGGCGAGGACGGTGTCGCCGGGCTGCAGGAAGGCGCCGTAGACGGCGATGTTCGCGGACGCGCCGGAGTGCGGCTGGAGGTTCGCGTGCTCGGCGCCGAACAGCTCCTTGGCGCGCTCGATCCCGATGGTCTCGGCCTTGTCGACCTCGCTGCACCCGCCGTAGTAGCGGCGGCCGGGGTACCCCTCGGCGTACTTGTTGCTGAGGGTGGAGCCGAGCGCGGCGAGGACCGCGGGCGAGGTGAAGTTCTCGCTGGCGATGAGCTGCAGCCCCCCGCGCAGCCGGTCCAGCTCGCTGAGGACGACGCCGGCGATCTCCGGGTCGGTCCGTTCGAGTTCGCCGAAGTCAGGCCCCCAGAACGGCGCGTCGGGAACCCCGGAAGCAGTCGCGTCGGTCATGCGGTCAGCGTAGTGCCTCGGCGGCCGGGTTCCACGGCGCCGGCTGCGGCCGGTCGCGCCGGCCGCCCTCGCAACTTCCAGTGCGGGGGCGCCCCTCCCCCGCGTGCGCACACTGGAAGCTCGGGGCGAGCCGCGGCGTCAGCCGGCGAGGCGGCGTAGCGGCCCGTCCAGCGCCTCGGTGATGTCGCGGTACGCGCGCTCGTACGCGGCCGCGTTCGAGCCGTACGGGTCGGCGACGTCGTCGTCGGCCGGGGGCGCCCAGACCTGGTTGCGCTGCGCCGCCGCGCCGGCGACCAAGGCGCGGGCCCGCTCGACCGGTTCGCCCTCCGGCGGGTCGGGGACCGGCTCGAGCAGCCGGGCGAACTCGCGCATCGTGAACGTCTTCCGCAGCGCATCCGGCGCCAGCGTCACGACGGCGGTGCGGTGGTCGCGCGTCGCCGTCAGGACCAGGTCGGCGTCGCCGACCAGCCCGGCGTCGAGGCGGGTGGCGCGGAACTCGTCGCACCCGATGCCGCTCTTGGCGAGCAGCCGGGCGGCCTTCGGCTCGACCGGGTATCCGGTGAGGCCGTGCGTGCCGGCGCTGTGCACGCGGAAGTGCTCGGCCGGCAGCCGGGACGCGGCGAGCAGGTGCGCGGTGGGCGAGCGGCAGATGTTGCCGGTGCAGACGAACAGCAGGTCGAAGATCCCCACGCCGCCGCTCGCTGCGCTCGCGGCGCCGCGGGGACCCCGAAGGGGCCGCGCGCCGGGGGGCGTCATTCGAGCTGGCCGGCGACCTCGGCCAGCCGCGCGCGGTCCAGCGCGCCCTCCCGCAGGACGCGCGGCACCGGCGCGGTGAGGTCGACGATCGTGGACGGCGTACGGTCCTCCGCCGGGCCACCGTCGAGGTACACGGCGACGGCGTCGCCGAGCTGCTCGACGGCCTCCGCCGCGGTGACCGGCGGCGGCTCGCCGTGCCGGTTCGCGCTGGACACCGCGAGCGGCCCGGTCTCCGACAGCAGCTCGATGGCGACCGGGTGCAACGGCATCCGGACGGCCACCGTGCCCTTCGTGTCGCCGAGGTCCCAGGCGAGGCCGGTCCCCTGCCGCAGCACCAGCGTGAGCGGGCCCGGCCAGAACGCCGCGATCAAGTCCTTGGCGACGTCCGGCAGGTCCTCGACGAGGCCGTTGACGGTGCGCCAGGAGCCGACGAGCACCGGCACCGGCACGTCGCGGCCGCGTCCCTTCGCGTCGAGCAGCCGGCGCACGGCGTTGGGGGCGAACGGGTCGGCGCCGACGCCGTAGACGGTGTCGGTGGGGAGGACGACGAGGTCGCCGCGGCGGATCGCGTGCGCGGCGTCGGCGATGGCGGTGGCGCGGGCGGTGTCGTCCGCGCAGTCGTGGGTGCGGCTCACGCGCCCGCCTTCGTGGCGGTGACGTAGCGCGGGCGGCCGACGAGGTCGCGCCGGTCGGTCACGTCGCGCCACCGGTCGGCCGGGAACACCGCGGGCGCGGTCGTGCCCTGGCTCTCGCCGTGCTCGACCACGACCGTGCCACCCGGCTTGAGCAGCCGGTACGCCGTGCGCTCGACCGCGCGGATCACGTCGAGCCCGTCGGCGCCGGCGACGAGCGCGACGACCGGGTCGTGGTCGCGGACCTCCGGCTCGACCGCCGTGAGGTCGCCGAGCGGGACGTACGGCGGGTTGCTGACGACGACGTCGACGGTGCCGTCGAGCTCGGGCAGCGCGTCGTTGACGTCGGCCTCGTGGATCGTGATCGGGTTGTCGCCGGCCTGGACGCGGGCGGCGGCGTTCTTGCGCAGCCACTCCAGCGCGCCCGGGTCCTTCTCGACGGCGTGCACCGTCGCGAACGTCGCCTCCTTCGCGACCGACAGCGCGATCGCGCCGGAGCCGGCGCAGAGATCGACGACGACCGCCTTGATGCCCGCGTCGCGGGCGGCGTCCACGGCGTAGCCGGCTACGTCCTCGGTCTCCGGGCGCGGGATGAACACCCCGGGTCCGACGGCGAGCTCGATGTAGCGGAAGCCGACGCTGCCGATGATGTGCTGCAACGGCTCGCGGGCCACCCGCCGCTTGATCAGCTCGAGGAACGTCCGGTACTTCTCCGCGTCGATGTTCGGGATGACCGGCAGCGACGTGCGGGAGACGCCGAGGACGTGGGCGGCGAGCTGCTCGGCGTCCCAGCGCGGCGACTCGACGCCGGCGCCCGCGAGGAACCCCGCGCACTCCTCGATCGCCCGCCGCAGCGAGACGGGGACGCCGAGCATCAGTCGTGCCCTCCGGTGCCGGTGTCGCGCGTCACGTGCTCCGCCTCTCGTCCGCTCGGCCGGACCGTAGCAGTCAGGTGCTGAGCAGCTTTACCAGCTCGTCGCCGTACGTCTGCATGTCGTCCACCGAGAACTCGTCGCGCTGCGCATCGGTCAGGTACCTGATCGTCGCGGTGGGTCCCTGATCAGGCGAGTGCGCGCGCACTGCGCCGCGTCCGCGCGGAGCGCGCGCGGAGCGGACGCGAGCTCGGCCCCGAGGATCGCGAGCGCGGGCGCGATGAGCCGTAGGACGTCGTAGATGTCGGTGGCCTGTTTCGCCGCCGACCGGTCGTACCCGTGGACCGCCGACTCGAGCTTCATCAGGACGAGCGCGGCCCGCGTCGCCACCGCGGGGTTCGCGTCGGCGAGCGTCTCCCCATCCGGCCCGAGCACGACGACGCGCACCGGCGTCGCCGTGTCGAACGCCCACGACCGCGCGTTCGGCAACCGGCCGCCCCCACTGCCAGGGACCGGAATGGCGTCGACCGGCACGCCCTGCAGCCGGACGCGCCCGCCCGTGCGCACGCCGCCGGAGCGGACGAGCATCTCGACCAGGTCGTCCACGTCCGGAGACACGGCGTCGATGTCGCTCGTCGCGCGGAACGCGCCGGCGAGGCGCGCCGCGACACCGAGCCCGCCGACCAGCGCCCACGGCACCGTGTCGACAGGCAGCCGCGCCAACTGGGCGAAACCCCGCGCGAAGATCGAGTCGGCTGGCGCGCGCAGCAAGACGACGTCACCAGACACGGGCGTACCCGGGCGGTGGGTCCCAGGACGCGAGCGCCTCTCGCCCGCGCGGGTCCCGGGCAAGATCGAGCGCGACGGCGACCGGGTGCGCGAGAGCGGCCGCACCGTCGCGCGGAACCGCACGGACGAGGACGCCGCGTGCGGGCGGCAGTGCGACGGCGCACGCGTGGCGGCCAGGTGCCGTCGTCCCCAGCACCCGCGTCGCGTGCCGCAGCACCCGCTCGTCCGGCACGTAGAAGTGTGGCGGGTAGTCGCCACTCGTGACGAGCGGCACGCCCCACGCTACGGCTGCGGCCGTGTCGGCGACCACCCAAGGCTCGTCGCCGAACATCGGATCGTCCGTATCCGGCAGCGCCGCCAGATACTCCCAGTGCGGGCGCCAGTGCTCGGCCAACGCCTCGAACAACTGCTCCCTGTTGACGGTGTCGTCCGGGAGGACGAGACCCTCCTCGCGGAAGCGCGCGAGCACCGTTGACACCTGCGCCACCGACCGTGCGGTCGCGCGCGCGAGCGGCCGGACTCCCGCGGTGCCTTCCGGCTCGACCAGCAGCTCGAAGGCCACGTCGATGCCAACCGCGCCGAACAGGCGTCGCCGGCGACCCCGCGATGCCGCCGTCGGGATCGCGGCGTCGACGTCGAGTCCCGCCGCGACGATCCGGAGGTGCCCGCGACGGTCGAACCATCCCCACCCCCGCCTCGCCAGCTCACGCCGAACAGGCTCGGGGATCGCGTCGGCCACGACGACGAGCGCTTGGCCGGGTGCGGGTACGGGAATCGCCGCGGCATCGAGCCGGTCGGGGGCGACTATCGCGAGGGTGATGCGGCCGGCAGAGGTGGGGACGTCAAGGAACCCGGGACGGATCGTGAGCTCCACGTCCGGCGGCACCGCGCGCACCGCGAGCAGCGCCGCGGCAACCTCCTCCGCCAGTCGCCGCCGGCCGGCGAGCACGTCCTCGTCCAAGTCGGCCAGCGCCGCCGTCAACCATCGGGCACGGCGGTCGTCCGCGCCGTAGGTCGCCCGAGCGATCGCCAGCGCCCGCTCCAGCAACCGCCGCGCCCCAGCCGCGTCCCCCAGGTCCTGCAGCACCGTCGCCAGGTGGCCGAAGTCCGTCGCCACCGCCGGGTGCACCGGACCCAGCGCCGCCTCCTTGATCGCCACCGCCCGCTCCAGCAACGGCCGCGCCCCCACCGCGTCTCCCTGCGCCTTCAGCACCATCGCCAGGTTGCTCAAGTCAACCGCCACCGCCGGATGCGCCGGACCCAGCGCCGCCTCGTTGATCGCCAGCGCCCGCTCCAGCAACGGCCGCGCCCCCGCCGCGTCCCCTAGGTCCCCCAGCACCGTCGCCAAGTTGCCCAGCGTCGTCGCCACCGCCGGATGCGCCGGACCCAGCGCCGTCTCGTCGATCGCCAGCGCCCGCTCGAGCAACGGCCGCGCTCCAGCCGCGTTCCCCAGGTCCTGCAGCACCAGCGCCAGGTTGCCCAAGTCGACCGCCACCCCCGGGTGCGCCGGGCCCAGCGCCGCCTCGTCGATCGCCAGCGCCCGCTCCAGCAACGGCCGCGCCCCCGCCGCATCTCCGAGGTCCTGCAGCACCAGCGCCAAGTTGCCCAGCGCAGTCGCCACCGCCGGATGCGCCGGACCCAGCGCCGCCTCCTTGATCGCCAGCGCCCGCTCCAGCAAGGGCCGCGCCCCCGCCGCATCCCCCAGGTGCTTCAGCACCAGCGCCAAGTTGCCCACCGTCGTCGCGACCGTCGGATGCGCCGGACCCAGCGCCGCCTCGTTGATCGCCAGCGCCCGCTCGAGCAACGGCCGCGCCCCCGCCGCGTCCCCCAGGTCCCCCAGCACCAGCGCCAGGTTGCCCAGCGTCGTCGCGACCGCCGGATGCGCCCGACCGAGCTCCGCCTCGTCGATCGCCAACGCTCGCTCGAGCAACGGCCGCGCCCCCACCGCGTCTCCCTGCGCCTTCAGCACCATCGCCAGGTTGCTCAAGTCAACCGCCACCGCCGGATGCGCCGGACCCAGCGCCGCCTCGTCGATCGCCAGCGCCCGCTCCAACAACGGCCGCGCCCCCGCCGCGTCCCCCAGTTCCTTCAGCACCAGCGCCAGGTTGCCCAGCGCCGTCGCCACCGCCGGGTGCGCCGGGCTCAGCGAGGCCTCGCTGATCGCCACCGCGCGTTCCAGCGAGCTTCTCGCGCCGGTCAGGTCGCTCGCTGTTCGCTGGTAGTTCCCGACGCGGTTCAGCAGGGTCGCGACCTCCGCCGTCTCGTACCGCTCCGCCAGCACAAGCACATGCGGAAGCAGCCGGGCGAGGACCGGCCAACCTGCCGGGTCGTCAATCCGGGCGGGGAGCGCGTCGGCGAGTGCGGACACGACGGCTGCGGCGCGTTCGTCGAGCGCATTCCCACACGTGCGCCGGCGCGCGCTCTGCACCAGCCGGTGCACCGATACCGCGTCACCAGCAGCATCCACCAGCGAATAGCGGAGCAACTCCCGGACTGCGCGATCCAACTCGTCGGCTCCACCAGCGACCTCGACGAGGAGCGACCGCGGGATGTCCTCAGGCGCGAGCAACGCGCATGAGTCGAGCACCGCGGCGGCCACCGGGTTCCGTTCCACCTGCTCGAAGGACACCGCGAACAGGTCGTCTACGACGGGCCCAACCCGCGCCAGGTATTCGTCGACCGGGCACCGGGTCGCGAGCAGGTAGGCCGCCGCGACCTCCATCGCCTTGGGCAGCCGACCGACCGCCCCGGCGAGCCTGACCGCATCGTCCGACGCCAGCCCGGCGCGCCGGCGCAGGAACGCGATGGCCTCATCCTCGGGCGGCACGTCCAGTGTCAGGACGTCCGCCGAGTCCGCCCAGTGCTGGTTCCTCGACGTCACCAGGACGTGCCCGGTGCGCCTGCGCGGGAGGTACCGCGCGATCGACTCCGGCTCGCCGGCGTTGTCGAAGACCAGCAGCCACCGCGCATGCTCCTCCAACCAGCGGCGCACGGCCGCGACTGCCACCTCCTGGTCGTACTCGCCCAGCGTCAGGGTCAGGGGCGCGGCCAGCGCCGCGAAGTCGGCGGCCAGCACTGACGGGTCCTCGGCGCGCAGCCACCAGACGACGTCGTAGTCGCCGATCCGGCGGTACGCGTGCTCGACAGCGAGCGTGGACTTGCCCACGCCGCCCCGGCCCGCGAGCGCGTGCACGACGGTCGTCTCTCGCGCGGCGAGCAACTCAGCAAGCGCGCGCAGCTCCTCCTCGCGTCCGGTGAACTTCGGCGCCCGCGGGAACGGCACGTGCCAGATCGGCGGCATCGCCGCCGGGAAACGCGGGGCGTCGCCAAGGCGACCGAGACCGGACATAGCGGGGTACGGCGCCGGCACGACCGCCGCGGCATCGATGACTGCCTTCCGCGCGGTCGCCTCGTCTCGCGCGAGGTCGTCGATCAGGAGCGGGACGTCGCCGATGGCGACCGTGCCGGAGTGGTCGCCGGACGTCTCGCGGTGCGTGACGACGTAGCCGGCCTCGCGCAGTACCCGGGCAACCCACATGCCCCACGCGCGATCGACGGGCGCGAACGCGACGACGAGCGCGTCCGTCGCGCCCGTACCCGGCGCGACGAACTCCGGCGGCGGCCGGTACGGCGCGCTCGGCGACCTTGGCGGCACGTACGTGTGGAGCAGCTCGACTGCGAACGCTGCAGCGTGGCGCGCGGCCACTGGCTGCCAGACCTCGTCCGCCGCGGGCACCTTGTCGTCCAGCAGGTCCGAGATCCCGCGGACGACGAGTGCGGGGGCGTCGTATTCGTACGCCGCCTGGAGGAAGCCGGAGCCCTCCATCTCGACGGCGACGACGTCGCTGTAGCTCCGCCGAAGGAGGTCGTACGTGGCGGACCGGGTGGAAGCCACGACCTTCTCGCCTGCCGCGATCGGCCCGACGAGCGCGATCGGCCGCCGAGTCGGTGGCGAGGGCTGGATGCGGTCGACCCACGTTGCGGCGTTGCGGACCACCATCGCGTGCCGGACGAGACGGTTCGGCGGCCGGTCCGTCCGCCCACGCGGCAGGAACGCGTCGCTGTCCTTGCCGGTCTCGTAGCCGTGGACCGCGTCGGCGGCCACGATGTCGCCCAACTGGAGGTCCTTGACCCCGCCGGCGACGCCGACGAACAGCAGCACGTCCGGCGCGAAGACCTCGATCGCGCGACCCACGTGGATCGCGGCGGACACGTTGCCCGCCCTGGTCTCGCCGACGACGACGGTCCACGAGACGTTCGTGCCGTCGAGGCTGCCCAGCGCATACTCGGTGTCGCGCTGGTTGATCGTCCGAGTAGCGCCGAGCTGGTCACAGACGGCCTGGCGTTCCAGCCCGAGGGCGGTGAGGACGACGGCGACCATCGTCGGTGTGTCGCCCATGCGCGCCGCCTAATCAGGTGTTCGGTGTTCGGAGTGTACCGAACACCGAACATCACGGCTAGACGTCGTCGCCGGACATCCGGGCGGCGTTGTCGGCGTCGATCAACGACTGGATGACCGCGTCGAGGTCGCCGTCGAGGATCTGGTCGAGGTTGTACGACTTGAAGCCGGTGCGGTGGTCGGACAACCGGTTCTCCGGATAGTTGTAGGTACGCACCCGCTCCGACCGGTCCACGGTCCTGACCTGCGCGCCGCGCTGCGCGGACGCCTCGGCCTGCTGCGCCTCGATGGCCTGGGCCAGCAGCCGGGCGCGCAGCACGCGCATGCCGGCCTCCTTGTTCTGCAGCTGGCTCTTCTCGTTCTGCATCGAGACGACCGTGCCGGTGGGGAGGTGCGTGATGCGGACGGCGGAGTCGGTGGTGTTGACGCTCTGGCCGCCCGGGCCGGACGACCGGTAGACGTCGATCCGCAGGTCGTTCGGGTCGATCGTGACGTCCACGTCCTCGGCCTCGGGCATGACGAGAACGCCCGCCGCGCTGGTGTGGATACGGCCCTGCGACTCGGTGGCCGGGACCCGCTGCACGCGGTGCACGCCGCCTTCGTACTTGAGCTTGCGCCAGACCCCGCCGGACTTCGACTTCACCGCGACGCTCACGTCCTTGTAGCCGCCGAGGTCGCTCTCGGTAGCGTCGAGGATCTCGGCCTTCCAGCCCTGCCGCTCGGCGTACCGGAGGTACATGCGGAGCAGGTCGCCGGCGAACAGCGCCGACTCCTCGCCGCCCTCCCCTGCCTTGACCTCGACGATGACGTTCTTGGCGTCGTTCGGATCCTGCGGGATCAGCGCCTCGCGCAGCTGGGCCTCGAGCTCCGCGCGGCGCGCCTCCAGCGCGGGCAACTCGTCGCGGAACGACGCGTCCTCGTCGGCCAGCTCCTTGGCGGTGCCGAGGTCGCCTTCGACCGCGCGGAGCGCGCGGTACGCCTCGGCGACCGGCGTCAGCTCGGCGTACCGCTTGCCCAGGTCGCGGGCGCGGTTCTGGTCGCCGTGGATCGCGGGGTCGGCGAGCTGCTTCTCCAGCTCGGCGTGCTCGGTGAGGACGTCGTCGAGCTTCTCGAACACGGGAGGCCTTCGCAGGGTGTCGGGGCGCCGCGCGGCGCCCCGGGTGGACGGGGACGAGGAGCGTCCCGGTCGCTAACCCTCCTGCTGGTCCTGGCCCTTCGGGGTCCGCTTGCCGAAGCGCTTCTCGAACTTCTCGACGCGGCCGCCGACGTCCACGATCTTCTGCTTGCCCGTGTAGAACGGGTGGCAGCTGGAGCACACGTCCGCGTGGATGTCAGGGACGGTGCTGCGCGTCTGGAACGTGCTGCCGCAGGAGCAGTGCACCGTCGCGACGACGTAGTTCGGGTGGATGCCCGACTTCATGGCTTTCCTCTTCTCAACGTGGCGCCGGGTCGGCATGCGAAGACGCCGGGAACCGGACCGGGGTTCCACCCAGTGTGACAGGCGGTACGCGACCGGTCCAACGCACCGGCGCATCGGCCGCCAGCCGCCTGCTGCCCAACGTGGATGCCGCGGGCACGGTAGATAGGACACATGGCATCGAACACCGCGCGCCGGGTCCGGCTGGAGCGGTGGTTCGCGGTGGGCGCGGCAGCCGCGGCGGTCGCGTTCGAGGCAGCCCCGGCCGGCGCGTACGTCTGCCCGCTCTGCGGTCGGGCGTTCGACCGGGCCGCGCTCGCGGGACGCGCTCTGACGGAGGAGCACGTCCCGCCGCGGCATGCCGGCGAGAAGGGACTGGTGCTCACCTGCCGTGAGTGCAACAGCCGCGCAGGCAGCGCCATCGACCGGCATGCCGAAGTGGCGACGGCCGTGGCCGCGTTCGCGCGGGTTGAGCCGGGACGGGCGGTGCGGGTCGCTCTCCATGCGGAGGGCGTGACGCAGCACGTGAACGCAGACGTCAGCGACGACGGGTGGCGGTTTCTCGGCGTGGCCAAAGCCAACGCGCCGGGGGTGGCAGACCAGATGATCGCGATCAACGAGCGATGGGCGGCGGCCGGTAACGGTGAGCGGCCGTTGAGGATCGAGGTGCGCGAGCGGTTCGACCCTCGTCTCGTCCGACTGTCGTGGGCACGGGCGGCGTACCTCGTCGCGTTCGCCCAATTCGGCTATCGGTACGCGTTCAACGCAGCGCTGCGCCCGTTGGTGGAGCAGATCGCGCACCCGGGGACCGCGACGATCGAGCCCGCCCGTCATCACGGTCCCGCCTACGCAGCAGGCACTCGCGCACGTCACGGGTCCGCCGGAGATGCGTGGGATCGCCGTCGCGTTCGGGGAGCGCGTGGTGCTGCTGCCGGAGTCCGGCGACGTCTTGTTCTTCGAAAGGTGGTCCCGCGCCGACGCGATCACCCGGCTGTCGAACGGGGTCACCCTCAACGGGCGTCTCGTCCCGTGGCCGACGGAGCCCCAGCACGTGCTCGACCGCGCCGACCTCTAGTAGGGCTTGGCGAATCGGCATCTGGTCGGCGGCGCTCCGGCCAACTGCCAGTGTCGCCGAGCACGAGTAGGGGTCCTCCCGCACTGGCAGTTGGCGCGGGTGGCGTCCGGGCCGGCGTTTCGCCCAGCCTTACTAGCGAGCCGCCGATGGAGCAGCCGAAAGTTGTACGCCTGGGGCCGATCCAATTCGACCGTACAAGTTCGGCGCTCAGCGGCCGCCGAAGCGGGACATGATCTGGATGCCGGCCGGGCCGAGGATCACGACGAACAGCGCCGGCAGGATGCCGAAGATCAGCGGGAACAGCAGCCGCACCGGCGCCTTCGCCGCGCGCTCCCGCGCGAGCTGCCGGCGCTTCGCGCGGATCTCCGCGGCCTGCGTCTTCAGCACGTCGCCGATCGCGATGCCGAGCGCGTCGGCCTGCAGCAGCGACAGCACGAACGTCCCCAGCTCCGGGCAGGACGTACGGTCCCGCAGCGCGGTCAGCGCCTCGCGCCGCGAGAAGCCGAGCCGCAGCTCGTGCAGGAACCGCGACAGCTCGTCGCCGAGCGGTCCTGGCAGGCGTTCGGTGACGGTCGCGACGGCCTGCTCAAGCCCGACGCCCGCCTGCACCGAGATGGCCATCAGGTCGAGTGCCTCGGGCAGCGCTCGGCGGATCGCGCCCTGCCGCGCGTCGGCGCGCACCGACAGCAGCAGGTCCGGCGCCGTGGCGCCGAACAGCACGCCGAGCACCAGCCCGGGCACCGCCCAGAACGACGCCAGCCCGACCAGCGACGGAGCGAGCGCGAAGCCGAGCCCGAACGTCGCCGCGCCCGCCGCCTTGCCGAGGTAGACCAGAGAGGGGTCGAGGCGGCCTTCGAGGCCGGCCAGCAGGATGCGCCGGTCGAGCTCGGCGCGGATGGACGACGGCGTGAGCCGGCGCATCGCGTCGGCCAGCGAACCGCCGACGCCGGAGGCGAGGCGTTCGGACAGCGGGGCACGCAGCCGGGCGCGGAACTCGTCCACCTCGACCTCGGCCGCCTCGCGCAGGTAGAGGACCGACGCGCCGGCCGAGCGGGCCGCGACGGTACGCATAGTGCCGACGGAGACGAGGAACACCGCCGCCCCGAACAGCAGCGCCACGAGCGTGACCATCAGAACTCCAGCTTCACGATGCGGGACATGACGAACGCCGCGCCGGCCATCAGCACGACGGCGACGGACAGCAGCAGCCGGCCGGTGCCGGTCGTCCAGAGCGTGGAGACGTACTCGGGCGCGGACACCCGCATGAACAGGAACATGAGCACCGGCAGCGCGCCGAGCACGTACGCCGACAGCTTCCCCTCGGCGACGAGCGCCCGGAGCTCGCGGCGCACCTCCTCGCGCGCCCGCATGAACGACGACAGCGTGCGCAGCATCTCGGCCAGCCGGCCGCCGACCTCGAGCTGGATGCGCACGCCCTCGACCGTCCACGTGAAGTCCGGGCAGTCGAGCCGCAGCGCCATCGCGTCGAGCGCGTCAAGCAACGGCCGCCCGACCTGCGTCTCGGCGAGCACCCGCCGCAGCTCGGTGCCCATCGGCTCGGCGGAGTCCTCCGCGACGAGCTGCAACGCCGTGAGCAGCGAGTGGCCCGCCTCCATCGACGACGCCGCGAGGTCGAGCACGTCCGGCAGCTGCGCCTCGAACCGGCGCCGCCACGACACCGAACGCCGCGCCACGACCAGCGGCGGCACCGCCGCGCCGACGACTCCGAACGCCACCAGCCCGAGCGGTCCCCCGACGAGCAGCCCGGCGGCCGCGCCGAGCACGCCGGCGCCCGCCCAGAGCAGCAGGAACTCCGCGGGTCGCAAAGCCACCCGGGCGCGTTCGAGCCGCACGGTCTGCCGCTCGCTCCACGGCAGCCGTTCGGTGCGCGACTCGGTCCAGCGGGTGACCTTCTCGTAGAGCGAGACGGTCTCGGGTGCGGCCCGGCCATCCGAGGACAACCGCAGGTCGAGCAGCTCGGCGAGCCGGCGGCGGTGCGCGGCGCGGCCGGAGACGACGCCGTACGCCACGAACGCGGCGCCGGCGAGCACGAGCAGGAGCGCGGCGAGCATCAGCCCCGCCTCCCCCGCGCCGGCAGGCCCGCGTCGGCGGGCCGCGCGAACAGCCGCGGCGGCAGCTCGACGCCGCCGCGCGCGAGCTGGTCGAGCTTGCGCGGGCGCAGGCCGGTCGGGCGCAGCGCGCCCTTCCCTTCCTGGCCGGGCGGCCCGGCTTCGTACGCGAACAGGTCCTGCAACGTCACGACGTCGCCCTCGGTGCCCTGCACCTCGCTGATCGCGATGACCCGGCGGGCGCCGTCGGCGAGGCGTTCGGTGTGCACGATGACGTCCACGGCCGAGGCGATCTGCTCGCGGATCGCGCGCACCGGCAGGTCGAACCCGGCCATCAGCACCATGGTCTCCAGCCGGGACACGACGTCGCGCGGGGAGTTCGCGTGGACCGTCGTCAACGAGCCCTCGTGGCCGGTGTTCATGGCCTGCAGCATGTCCAGCGCCTCGGCGCCGCGGACCTCGCCGACGACGATGCGGTCGGGGCGCATGCGCAGCGCGTTGCGGACCAGGTCGCGGATGGTCACCGCACCCCGGCCCTCGGCGTTCGGCGGGCGCGACTCCAACGTCACGACGTGCGGCTGCTGCAGCTGCAGCTCGGCCGCGTCCTCGATCGTGATGACGCGCTCGTGCTCCGGGATGAAGCCGGAGACGACGTTGAGGGTGGTCGTCTTGCCGGAGCCGGTGCCGCCGGAGATGAGGACGTTGAGCTTCGCGCGGACGCACGCCTCCAGGAACACCGCGGTGTCCATCGTCAGCGTGCCGTTCGCGATGAGGTCGGTGGCGGTGTACGGCCGCTCCGCGAACTTGCGGATCGTCATGACCGGGCCGTGGATCGACAGCGGCGGGAGGACGGCGTTGACGCGGCTGCCGTCGGGCAGCCGGGCGTCCACCATCGGCGAGCCCTCGTCCACGCGGCGGCCGACGGCGGACACGATCTTCTCGATGACCTGCCGGAAGTGGCTCTCGTCGGCGAACCGCGCGTCGGTGCGTTCGATCCGGCCGCGGCGCTCGACGTAGATGTCGTCGTAGCCGTTGCACATGATCTCGTCCACGGACGAGTCGGCGAGCAGCGGGTCGAGCGGGCCGTAGCCGAGCAGGTCGCTGGCGACCTCGGCGACGAACCGCTTCCGGTCGGCGGGCGTGACCTTGACGACGCCGCGGGCCAGCGCGGACTCCATGACGGAGCCCACCTCGGTGTCGATGTCGGTGACGGCGGCGAGCCGCGGCCCGAGGTCGGCGACGACGAGCTCGCGAACGGTGCGCTTCGCGGAGTCCCAGTCGCTGGCCGGCTCCTTGGGGGCGGCGGTGCGCGCGGAACGGCGGGTGGGCTCGGTCGCGGCACCGGCCCGGCGGCGTTGCGCCGGGACCTCCTTCGCGGGCGCCTGCTTCTCGAGCTCGGCCAAGCGGTCGGACAGTTTCACGACGCCTTCTCCTGGGGGATGTGGGTGCGGCGGTCGAACAGCCGGGCGAGGAAGCCGCGCCGGACGGCCGCGACGACCGGCGCCTCGACGCCGGGGACGAGGCGCGGCAGGCCGCCGGACAGCCGCCGGCTGACCTCGCTGGACGGGGCGGCCTCGGTGACGGGCAGGCCGAGGTTGACGGCGCGGGAGACCTCGCGGTCGTACGGCAGCACGAGATCCCACGACCGGCCGATGAGCTGCTCGACGTCGGTGCCGGTGAATCCGACGCCCTTCTCGGCCTTGTTGAGGACCAGGTGCAGGCCGTCGGTCGAGATCTTCAGCCGGTCCAGCGTCGAGAGGAACACCCGCATGTTGTTGACGCTGGGCACGTCGAGCGTCGCGAGCACGACGAGGTGATCGGAGATGTCGAACGAGCTCAGCACCACCTCGTTGAGTGACGGCGGCGTGTCGATGATGAGGAAGTCGTAGCGGCTCCGTACGGCGAGCAGCACGTCCGCGACGCGGTCCGGCGTGACGCTGTCCGCGGCGATCGGGTCGAGCGGCGCGGCGAGCACGTCGAACCCGCCGCGGTGCCGCGTCATGCATCGCTCGACGGAGCCGGGCTCGTCGGGGTCGACGTCCACGATGGTGTGCGCCGGCTTGAGCTGGAGCATCGAGACGACCTCGCCGAACTGCAGGTCGAGGTCGACCATCGCCACCCTCTTGCCGGACGCGGCGAGCAGGTAGGCGAGGTTCGAGGCGAGGAACGTCTTGCCGCACCCGCCGGTCGCGCTGGCGACGGTGATGGTGACGGCGGGGGCGCGCGGGGGCTCCGCCTCCGCCGGCTCGGCGACCGCCTCCAGCGCGGGCTCGGGCAACGGGTCCACGACGTGCACCTCGACGTGCCGTGCGTGCCACTGCGCGATCGCCGACTCCAGCGCGCGGCGGATGGCCGCCGCGCCGGCCGGCAGCTTTATGACCTCGGCGACGCCGGCCCGGACCAGCGTCAACGGCGGCGGCAGGTCCACCACCTTGCCCGCCACCACGACCACGGTCTCCGGGTGCTCGGCGTGCAGCTTCGCGACCCGGCGCATCCCGGTGGCGGTCAGCTCGCTGGGGCCGACGACGAGCACCGCGACCGGGTGGCGTTCGAACGCCGCCGCCACCTCGGCCGGCTTGCCGAACACCTGGACGTCCGGCTCGTCGGGCAGCGCCGCGACCGCCTTGGCGAGCCCACGGATGAGGGCGTCGCTGCGGTCGAGCACGACGACGTGCAGCGGCTCGGTCACTGCACACCCTTCCCGGTCGCCGCGAGCGCGAAGTACATGGCGTGCTCGGCATGCCGCGCGTTGACGATCTTCACGGCCTGCGCCTCGTCCACCGCGAGCAGGAAGTGCAGGGCGCCCGGCCCCGCCTGCGTCGGCGTGGCCTCGCCGGTGCCGGCGCCGGGTGTCGTCGCGATGACCTGTACGCCGCGCAGCAGCACCTGCGTCGTCACGGCGTCACCGCGCTTCTCCGACGCGAAGACGTCGATGCGGTCGCCCGGGACGACGTAGCGCAGTCCGCCCGGCGCGAAGGCCAGCTCGACGCCGATGCCCTTCATCCCCTTGGGCAGCACGACGCCGCCGGAGGCCGCCGTGCCGCGGACGCCGAACATCGACTGCGTCACGACCTGGTTGGCCGAGATCGCGTGCAGCGCGACCTGACCGTTCAGCGTCGCCGTCGACTGCAGCGCGTCCGCCGGGACGCCGGTGGCCGGCATCCGGCGCACCTCGAACGCCGCGTCGGCCGCGGGTGTCCCCGCCCGCACCGCCTTCGCCACGACGACGACGGCGCGGGTGTCCACGGCGGCGGCCTCGTTGCCGCGCACGTACAGCGCCGCGAACGCCGCGCCGAGCACGGCGAGCACGACTCCGACCACGATCATCAGGTTGTTACGGCTCTTCACGGCTCACTCTTCTCTCGCGCTGGCGGTGGCGGTGACGGTGGTCTCGTTCTCCGGGAAGGGGTCGTCGCCTCCGGAGAGGTTGGCGGCCGCGTTGGCGATCCGGCCGAGGACGCTGAGGTCGACGGTGCTGCCGAGGGTGACCTCGACGGTGTCGCCGGCGACGGCCGGTATGGGCGCCGGGCCGTCGGTCACGGGGGTGCAGGTGGCGCCCTTGCAGACGACGACCTCGACGGCGAGGTCGTCGTCGCCGGCCGCCTCGCAGGCGAACCGCACGACCTCGTCGTACGTCGGGCGGCGGGACAGCGTGCCGTTGACGCGGGTGCCGTTGGCGGCGACCGAGGTGGCGTAGCGCAGGGTCCCGGCGCTGGCCTTCGACACGCGCTGCGAGGCGCGCAGCATCGCGTAGAGCGGCAACGCTCCGAACGCCAGCAGCAACAGGACGCTCGCGAAGATGCCCATCTCGAGGGCGGCGACGCCGCGGTCGTCGCCGCGCGGCAGGCGGGTCACGGCGCGTCCTCGACGCGGGCCTCGCCGGAGCCGGTGATCGTCATCGGGTCCGGCCGGCCGAGCAGGGCGCTGAGGACGTTGCTGAACGGGTTGTCGAGCACGTGCGTCACGCGGACGTGGACATAGCCGCGCGGGCGGGCGGGCGCGCCGGTGTCCGGGCAGGTGGTGGCGGGCAGCGCGCCTGCGGCATCGTTGACGGCGACGCCGGCCGGTGCGACCTCGCTCGCCGGGAGGTGGTCGTTGACGGCGGCGACGACGTCGCAGTGTCGGTACGCGTACGTGCCGTCGGTGGCGGGGACGGCGGCGTAGCGGGCGGCGCGCTGGGCGGCGCGTTCCAGCTGCGACTCGGTGTAGACGTGCCAGGCGAAGAACCCGGCGACGCCGACCAGGAACACGAACAGCGGCACGACGAGCGCGAACTCCACCGACGCGGCGCCGCTGTCGCGGGTCACTTCGTCACCCCGCAGAGCAGGCCGACGCAGGTGGGCAGCGGCGAGAGCGTCGGGGTGGCGAGCGGCGACAGCGTGGGCAGCGGGGACAGCGTCGGCAGCGGCGAGAGCGTGGGCGAGGGGAGCGGCAGCGACGGCGTGGGCACCGGGAGCGTCGGCGTGGGCACCGCCGTCGGCACATCGAGGATGTCGCACGCGGTCACCGGCGTCGGCGCCGCGACGCTGACGTCGCACAGCGGCGCCGGCTCGTCGCGGTGCAGCGTCGGGTCGTACCGCTCGTCGTCGGTGCCGCGCACCAGCGACGCGCGGAACGCGCCGGACGCCTGCGACGCGTGCACCGGCACGGCGGCGTAGTTGCCGTCCCCGATGTCCTGCACCAGCACCGGCGTCGCGTCGAAGAACGGCACCTCGTAGATCCCGGTGAGCGGGTTCAGCCGGGGCGCGGTCGCGGCCCGGATGCACTCGGGAGTCGCGGCGGGCGTCGCGACCTCGACGTCGTACGGGATCGCGCCCGGCTCGGTGCACGCGGCCTGCACCGCGCCGACCTGGACGAGCACGACCTGCTCCCCGGCCGCGGCGGCGTTCGCCAGCACCTCGTCGGCGGTCGGCGCGTCGCCGGCCGGCGGGTCGAACACCTGGGCGAGCGTGTCGCGCAGGCACTTCGTGAGCCGCAGCCCCTCCAACGGCGCCGCGCCGGGCAGCGGCGCGGGCTGCGCGCCGGTCGGGTCGATGCCGGCCATGGCGCCGTTGAGCTGGTCGAGCGTGACACCGGCCGCGCGGACCGCGGCGTCGGAGATCGCGTCCACCTCGTCGAGCAACGTCAGCAGCTCGCGCTGGGCGGCGAGCAGCGCGGTGTTGAGGTTCGCGGGCGGGACGGTGAGCGTCGTACCGGTGACGGTGGTGACACCGGTGCCGTCGGCGGCCGCGCCGACCGGCGCGGGCACCGGCGTGACGACCCGCCCCTCGAAGACCGGCACGACGACGGCGTTCTTGACGACGCGGCGGGCGGTGGCGCGGCCGTTCGGGACGCTGGACCGGTCGAACAGCGGCTCGCGCACCGGCTGGTCGACGGTGACGCTGACCGACGGGCAGAGCAGGCTCGGCAACGACGTGCCGAGACGGATGCCGTACGCCGCCAGCGCCGCCGCCACCGCGGGCGCCTGCGGGACGACCTGGGTGTCGAGCGCGCCGGTCGCGGCGTCGCTCGCGTACTGGCCGAACCCGACCAGCGGGCTGCCGGTGGCGAGCGTGACGCCGATCCGGTCGGCGCACGACGGCTGCGAGTCGCCTTCGCCGGAGAAGAACTTGTTCGCGTACGGCGACGTCCCGGGCGCCATCGCGTCGCGCGCCGTCGTGCACGCGACCGACCGCGTCTGGTCGGCCAGCCCGAGCGCGAGCGGCGGCACGAACGGCGCCAGCCCGTCGCAGCCGGCCGGCAGCGCCAGCGCCGACGGCAGCCCGGGCAGCGTCCCGCCGAGCGGAACCGGCGGGACGCCGACCGTCCCGCACTCGGCGAGCGCGGCGGGCACCGGGACGCCGTACGCCGTCGCGATCGCGGCCGCATTGGGGTAGGCGGTGGCGGCGGGCAGCTCGGCGTACGGGAAGTCGGTCCCGAGGAACGCCGTCGCGGCCGCGCGCGCCGCGGCGGCGTCGGCCGCGCGCTGCGCCTCGTGCTCGCTCGACGACCAGACCATCGCGGCCACCGCGAGCGCGACGCACAGCAGCACGACGGGGAACGTCACCGCGGCGAGCACGGCGACGGACCCGTCGTCCGTACGTCGAAACCGGGACAACATGCCGTGCCTCCTCGCCACCGGACCGATTACCGAGGATTTCCGACATGCGGCGCTTGCACCATGACGCGCTTAGGGCATTTCGGCCTGGTCCTTTGGTACTAACCCGACCGGCCTACGCCACCCGACCCGTCGTTCAGGGGTGCGCCGGAGCCGCGCGGGCATGCCGTACCCAGGGGAACGGTGATGGAGGCGGCATGCGACGGTGGCACTGGCTCGGTGCGGCGACCGTCGCGGTCGCGTTGACGGCAACGCCGGCGGGTGCGGACCACACCCCGCGGCTGAGCGGTCAGCTCGTGGACCAGACGGGAAGCCTCGGGCGCGGCGCGCAGCGCGCCGTGGACGAGCTGCTGCGCGAGCGGGACGTGCAGCTCTACGCGGTGTTCGTCCGCTCGACGGGCGGCAGCACCGGCCCCGGCTACGCGGCCGAGGTCGCCCGCGAGAACGGCCTGGGCGGTAACGACGCCGTCCTCGTCGTCGCGCCAGGCGAGCGGCGTTACGGGATGTGGGTCAGTCGGGGCATCCCCGGGCTGACGTCGGCCGAGGTCAACCGCGTGCTGTCCGCGCGGGTCGAGCCGGAGCTGCGGGCCGGCGACTGGGACGGTGCGGTGGCGGCGGCCGCCGACGGGCTCGGTGACGCGGTGCGCGGCGACGTCGCGCGGACCGGCAGCGCGCAGCGCGGCGGCGGCCTCGGGCTGCTGCTGCTCCTCGTGCTGCTCGGCGCCGGCGTCTACCTGTTCGCGCGGCGGCGGTCGCGGCGGCGGGCGGAGCAGGCGGCCGCGGCGGAGCGGGCCGAGCGGCACCGCCAGCTGACCGGCGAGGCCGCGGCGGCGCTGATCAGCGCGGACGAGCGGCTGCGCGACGCCGAGGCCGAGGTACGGCTCACGGAGACGGCCGTCGACGAGGCGGGGCGGGCGGCGTTGCGCGAGCACCTCGTAGCGGCGCGTGAGCACCTGCGGCAGGCGTTCGAGCTGCGGGCGCGCGAGGAGGACGACGGGCCGGACATCGCGTTGCTGGAGCAGGTGCTCGCGGCGGCCGGTGCGGCAGCGGCGGAGCTCGACGCGGTGACGGCTCGCACGGCCGAGCTGCGCGACCTGCAGGCGAACGCCGCGCAGACGCTGGCCGCCCTCGGCCCGCGCGTCGACGCCGTTGCCGCGGCGGCGGCCGGCGCGGAGGTGACGCTGGAGCGGCTGCGGCCGCAGGTGCCGGAGTCCGCGCACACCGTGGACGGCAACCTCGCCGAGGCACGCAAGCGGATCGAGTACGCGCGCTCGGAGGTCGTGGCCGGCGGGGCGGCGGTCGCGGCGAAGGACATGCCGGGGGCGGCGCGGCGCGCCCGCGCGGCCGAGCAGTCGGCGGCGCGCGCCGAGCAGCTGGTCGAGGCGGTGGCGCACCTCGAGCAGGCGGTCGCCGACGCGGCGGTCGCGCTGCCGGGCGCGCTGCGGGAGGCCGAACGCGTGGTCACCGCCGCCCGCGAGGTGGCGCCGGCCGGCGACGACCGGGTGGCCCGCGCGGAGACCGCGTGGCGGCAGGCGCGGGGCGAGCGCGACGCGGTCGTCGCGGTGCGCCTGGCCGGGGAGGCCGCCGCGCTCGCCCAGCCGGCCATCGCGGCGCAGGCCGAGGCGCGGGAGCAGGCGAGCGAACGCCGCCGGGCGCTGGAGGCGGCGCTGGCGAGCGCCCACGCGGCGTACACGACGGCCGCCGACTTCGTCGCGGCGCGGCGCGAGGGCATCGGCGACCGGCCGCGGGCCCGGCTGCGGCTCGCCGAGCGCGAGCTGGACGCGGCGGAACGGCTCAAGCGCGAGGAACCCGAGGCGGCGTACGACGCCGCGCGGCGGGCCGAGGAGCTGGCGTACGAGGCGTACGAGCTCGCGGTCGAGGACTTCGAGCGGCTGGACCGGTACAACACGCCGTTCGGCGGGGGCTTCGGCGGGTTCGGCGGCTTCGGGCTGCCGATCCCGATCCCGATCATCGTCGGCGGCGGCGGTGGCTGGGGCGGCCCGTGGGGCGGCGGCTGGGGTGGCGGCTGGGACGGTGGCGGCGGCGACGCGTTCGGCGGCGACTTCGGGGGCGGCGACTCGTTCGGCGGCGGTTTCTAGCGAGAAACGTACGAAGGCCCGGCTCCCTGTGCGGGGCCGGGCCTTCGAACGTGCGGGGTGCCTACTCCTCGGACGGCCCGACGGTCGTCTTCTGGATCTGCATGAGGAACTCGACGTTGCTCTTGGTCTGCTTCATCTTGTCGATGAGCAGCTCCAGCGCCTGGCCCATCTCCAGCGCGTGCAGGACGCGGCGCAGCTTCCAGGTGATGGCGAGCTCCTCGCGGGACATGAGCAGCTCCTCCTTGCGGGTACCGGACGCGTCCACGTCCACCGCGGGGAAGATGCGCTTGTCCGCGAGCTTCCGGTCGAGCTTGAGCTCCATGTTCCCGGTGCCCTTGAACTCCTCGAAGATGACCTCGTCCATGCGCGAGCCGGTCTCGACCAGCGCCGTCGCGAGGATCGTCAGGGAGCCGCCGTTCTCGATGTTGCGTGCGGCGCCGAAGAACCGCTTCGGCGGGTAGAGCGCGGTCGAGTCGACACCACCGGAGAGGATGCGGCCGGAGGCGGGGGCGGCGAGGTTGTACGCGCGCCCGAGCCGGGTGATCGAGTCGAGCAGCACGACGACGTCGTGGCCGAGCTCGACCAGCCGCTTCGCCCGCTCGATCGACAGCTCGGCGACCGTGGTGTGGTCCTCCGCCGGCCGGTCGAAGGTCGAGGCGATGACCTCGCCCTTCACCGACCGCTGCATGTCGGTGACCTCCTCCGGCCGCTCGTCGACGAGCACGACCATGAGGTGGACCTCGGGGTTGTTCTTCGTGATGGCGTTGGCGATCGACTGCAGCACCATCGTCTTGCCGGCCTTCGGCGGCGAGACGATGAGCCCGCGCTGGCCCTTACCGATCGGCGCGATGAGGTCGATGATCCGCGTCGTCAGCTGGGTCGGGTCGTTCTCCAGGCGCAGCCGCTCCTGCGGGTACAGCGGCGTGAGCTTGTTGAACTCGACCCGCGCCTTCGCGCGGTCCGCGTCGGTGCCGTTGACGGTGTCGAGGCGGACCATCGCGTTGAACTTCTCGCGCCGCTCCCCCTCCGCCGGCTGGCGGACGGCGCCGGTGATGGCGTCGCCCTTGCGCAGGCCGTAGCGGCGGACCTGCGACAGCGAGACGTAGACGTCGTTCGGGCCGGGGAGGTAGCCGCTGGTCCGCACGAACGCGTAGCTGTCGAGGATGTCGAGGATGCCGGCCACCGGCACCAGGACGTCGTCCTCGCGGATGACCGGGTCGGCCTCGTTGACGAACGCGTTGCCGCCGCCGCCACCGCGGTTGCGGTTACGGCCGCGCTCGCGGAACCGGCCGCGACGCCGGCCGCTGCCCCACTCGTCGTCGCCGCCCTGCTGGCCGCCGCCCTGGTTCTGCTGCTGGCGCTGGCCCTGCTGCTGGCCGTCGCCGCGCTGCTGCTGGCCGCCCTCGCGCTGACCCTGCTGGCCGCCCTGGCCACCCTCGCGCTGGCCCTGCTGACCGCCGCCCTGGCCGCCGTCGCGCTGGCCCTGCTGGCCGCCCTCGCGCTGCTCGCGGCCCTCGCCGCGCTGCCGGTCCCGGTTGCGGGTGCGGCCCTCGCGCTGGCCCTCCTGGCGCGGCTCGCCGTCGCGGCTGTCGCCGCCCTCGGCACCGTCGCCGACCGCGATCCGCGGGGCGTCGGTGCGGGTGTCGTTGTCGCCACGCTCGGCGCGCGCCTCGGTGCCCTCGCCGCGCTCGCCGCGCTCCGCCTGCGGGGCGCGCTCGGCGGGCGCGGGCGGCGCGACGACGGGCGCGGCCGGGGGGGCCTCGACGGCTTCGGCGGCCGGGGCGCCGTTGCGGGCGGGAGCAGCGTGCGCGCCGTTCACCTCGGGCGTGCGCTCGGCAGGCGTTCGCTCGGCCCGCGCGGCGCCGCCGCCCTGCGCGGCCTGGATCGCCGCGACGAGCTCGGCCTTCTTCATCTTGCCGCCGGCGATGCCGAGCCCGCTCGCGAGCTGCTGCAGGTCGGGCAGCAGCATCGAGCCGAGGCTGCCGCCGCGGCGGCGCGGCTTGGCGCCGTTCTCGGCGGGCTGGTCGGCCGGGGTCGAGGCCGGGGCCTCGGTGATGTCGGTCAAGGACGTTCCTCTCACGGCGTGGCGATGCCGCCACGGACGAGGTGCCATCCCCCGCTGAAGCTCAACGGGAGAAGATCGGGTGCCGCGCGGGTGTGGCTGACGGGGCTGCGGGCGGGGGTTCGCCGCGCCACCGTCGGCGGTTCGCCGGGCGGCTGGGCTCACGCCGGATCCGGCGCGAGACGAGGAAGAAGGAGCCCGATGGACTACCGGACGGGCTCGACCAGGTAAGCGTAACGATCGCGGCTCCGTGCGGCAACCACGGCGCGCCAGGCACAACGCTCAGAGGTAGGAGCGCAATTCCCACAGCTCGGGAAAGAACCGGACGCCCAGGCGCGACCGGAGGTACGGCGCGCCGGTCGAGCCGCCCGTCCCCGACTTGGTGCCGATCTGGCGCTCGACCATGTCCACGTGCCTGGCGCGCCACTGGCCGACCAGCTCGTCGTGCGTCACCAGCCCCTCGGCAACGTCCCACAGCTCGCCGTACGCCGCCCGGTCCCGCGCCACCGCGAGCAGCGACGCGCGCCGTTCCTCGACGGTGCCGACGGCCAGGCCGCGCAGCGACAGCAAGGCGCAGAACGCGTCCCACAACGACGGCTCGGTGAGCCGGCGGTCCAGCCGCGCGCGCTCCTCCTCCGACAGCCGCAGCCGGGACACCAGCGCGGCGTCGCGCCGCCCGGAGAGGAACTCGATCTCCCTGAACTGCACCGACTGGAACCCGCTGGCGGGCGCCAGCAGCGCGCGGAACGCCATGAAGTCCTGCGGCGTCATCGTCTCCAGCACGGCGACCTGCTCGACCAGCACCCGCTCGATCGAGACGACGCGCTGGAGGGCGTGGCGGGAGACGTACGTCTCGCCGGCCAGCAGCCCGTCGCGGGCGTACGTCAGCTCGTGGAGGAGCTGCTTGAACCACAGCTCGTACACCTGGTGCACGGTGATGAACAGCAGCTCGTCGTGGGCCGGCGGGTCGCTGGCGAGCACCTGCTGCGACAGCAGCTGGTCGACCCGCAGGTAGGTGCCGTACGAGAGCAGCCCGCCCTCTTCGCCGAACCGCCGCGCGCTCTCCTCCACGCGCGGCAGGCTACCCGGCTACGCCGCCTGCGGGGGCAGCAGCGAGCCGGCCGGCGCGAGCAGCGTGTCGGCGCTCTCGTCGTCGAGAACGTCGCGGACCAGCATCGCGGCAACGACGCCGAGGCAGATCGCGACGACCGCCCGGTCGTCGTCGGTGGCGGCGCGGGCGCACTCGCCGCAGGCGCGGGTGTACGACTCCTGCGCGCTGCGCGAGGCGAGGAACCACAGCCGGCGGCGGCCGGTCAGGACCGCGACCTCCCAGGCGGACTCGACAGCGTGCGCGTGCGCATCCGGGTCGAGTCCCCGGGCGTGGACGAGCAGTGCGTCCCACAGCCGGGCCGACTCGGGGTCGTGACGGTGGCAGGCCAGGCCGGGGATGGAGGTCAGCAGGCCGAGCACCTCGTGGTGCTGGGGGCCGAAGTCCGGCATCTGCATCCGGCGGTCGGGGAAGACGGAGTGCCACGGGGCGGACAGCTCGGCGTACTCCTGCGCGGTCAGGACCGGGCGGGCGTACGCCGCCGCGATCGCGTCGCGCACGGCCTTGAGCGCCAGCGCCGTGGTGGGAGCGGGGACCGTGATGTACGGCGCCGTCCCGGCCAGGTCGTCGGCGAACAGGCTCGAGACGCTGTCGAACGCCGCCAGCACCTCGAGGATCAGCGGGGTGTCGGGCTGGAGCGCCTTGTCGCGCGCCCGGGCGACCTCGGGGGTGTCCCGCCAGGCCAGCGCGAGGCGGCGGATGCCGTCGTCGTCGAGGTGGACGATCTGCGCGAGGACGCCGAGGATCTCCGAACAGTGCGGGTGCGTCTCGGTGCTCGTGATCGTCATGTGGACACCTCCGAACGACCGGCCTTCTTGGCCGGTGCTTCGGGAAATGTCGACCAGTAGGAGGCCCGAGTCCAGCGGTTCCGCGGCTAATAGTCCTAAATGACTACGCGATGCGGCCGACCGGCCGTAGCCGGTCAGGCACACCTTCCTGGCGCCGGCGTGTCACGCCGCGGTGAGGTGCCCGTACCGGGCATCGTGGGACGTTCCCGCCCCGGACCGCCTCTCGCGGGACCCGCTGCTACCCCATGTGCGGGTAGCGGTAGTCGGTCGGCGGCACGAACGTCTCCTTGATCGTCCGCGGGCTGACCCACCGGACGAGGTTCAGGTACGAGCCGGCCTTGTCGTTGGTCCCGCTGGCGCGGGCGCCGCCGAACGGCTGCTGCCCCACCACCGCACCGGTCGGCTTGTCGTTGACGTAGAAGTTGCCGGCCGCGTAGCGGAGGACCTCGCTCGCGTGGACGATCGCCGTCCGGTCGGTCGCCAGGATCGCGCCGGTGAGGGCGTACGGCGCCACGTCGGCCGCGTGCCGCAGCACCTCGTCGTAGTCGTCGTCGTCGAAGACGTTGACCCCGAGCAGCGGGCCGAAGTACTCGGTCGTGAAGATCTCGTGCTCGCGGTTGTCCGAGCGGAAGATCGTCGGGCGGATGAAGTAGCCCTCGCTGTCGTCGTACGTGCCGCCGGCCAGCAACGTCAGCCCGGCGTCGTCCTTCGCCCGGTCGATGACACCGGCCAGCCGGTCGAACGCCCGCTTGTCGATGACCGCGCCCATGAAGTTGGAGAAGTCGGCGACGTCGCCCTGCTTGAGGTTCTCCGTCTCGTGCAGCAGCTCGTCGCCCACGACGTCCCACAGCGAGCGCGGGATGTACGCGCGGGAGGCCGCCGAGCACTTCTGCCCCTGGTACTCGAACGCGCCGCGGATGATCGCCGTCTTGAGCGCCTGCGGGTCCGCGGACGGGTGCGCGACGACGAAGTCCTTGCCGCCGGTCTCGCCGACCAGCCGCGGGTACGACCGGTAGCTCGCGATGTTCTCGCCGACCGTGCGCCACAGGTGCTGGAACGTCGTCGTGGAGCCGGTGAAGTGGATGCCGGCCAGGTCCCGGTGGCGCAGCGCGGCCTCGGACACCGCCTGGCCGTCGCCGGTGACCATGTTGATGACGCCCGGCGGCAGTCCCGCCTCCTCGAACAGCCGCATCGTCAGGTGCGCGGACAGCTGCTGCGTGGGGCTGGGCTTCCAGACGACGGTGTTGCCCATGAGCGCCGGCGCGGCCGGGAGGTTGGCCGCGATCGCGGTGAAGTTGAACGGCGTGATCGCGAGGACGAAGCCCTCCAGGGGGCGGTAGTCCATCGTGTTCCAGACACCGGGCGACGACACCGGCTGCTCGGCGATGACCTGCCGGCCGAACGCGACGTTGAACCGCAGGAAGTCGATGAGCTCGCACGCGGCGTCGATCTCGGCCTGGATCGCGGTCTTGCCCTGGCCGAGCATCGTGGCGGCGTTCATCGTGTCCCGCCACGGACCGGCGAGCAGCTCGGCGGCGCGCAGGAAGACGGCGGCGCGGTCGTCGTACGACATCCGCGACCACTCGCTGTGCGCGTCGAGGGAGGCGTCCACGGCCTCGGTGACGTCGCCGACGGTGGCGTTGCGCATCGTGCCGAGCACGTGCGCGTGCCGGTGCGGCTGCACGGTGTCGATCGGCTCGCCGTGGCCGAGCTGCTCCCGGCCGGCGATCGTCATCGTCAGCTCGACCTGCTCGGCGGCAAGCTCCTTGAGCCGGGCCTCGAGGCGCGCGCGCTCGGCGCTGCCGGGCGCGTACTGGCGGATCGGCTCGTTGGCCGGCGTGGGCACGTTGGTGACGGCGTCCATGCCGTACATCCTCCCACCACGAGGGCGGGTGTGGTCACGCCGCGGCCCGCGTGGGACCCTGGGTCACGTCGAGGGAGACGCGAGTCCCCCTGCCCTGCCGACGAGGAGACTGATCGTGACCCGGATCCCAGCCCGTGTCCGAGGTGCGGCATCGGTGCGCCGTCGCCGCCCGGTCCTGGCCGCCGCCGCCGCTCTCGCGCTCGCCGCCGCCACCGGCGCGAGCGCGGCGCCGAAGAAGCCGGCGCTCGAGGTGTTCTTCCTCATCGACGCCACCGGCGACATGGTGCAGGCCCGAGACGCGGTGCGGACGGCGGTCGACGGCATCCAGGCGCGGCTCGCGCAGCGGACCACGCTGCGGCACGGCTTCGGGGTCTTCCGCGACGTCACGCCGAACAGCCTGTGGCTCACCGACCTCTACCAGCGGCTGTCGCCCGTGCGCGCCAACGGCGGGGCGTTGCCGCGGGACATCGCCTACCAGGGTGGCGGCGACGTCCCCGAGGCGCACACGTTCGCCCTCGACGCGGTAATCGGCGTGCGCCACGAGCCCTGGACGACGGAGTGGAGCGCTGCGCCGGCGGAGTTCTCGGGAACCCTGCCGAAGCTCGTGGTCCTCGTGACGAGCGCCCCGGCGAAGCAGGGCATGACCTACCCGGCGCTCAACGAAACCATCTCGCGCCTGCGCGCAGCGGGCGTCGGGGTGGCGTCGCTCGTGGTGAAGACGGAGCAGGGCGACGAGCGCGGCGCCCGAGAGCACCTTGGTTCGATCGCGGCCGGGACCGCCGCGGTGGCGCGCAGCGCGTTCGACTGCGACGGCGACCGCCGGGTCGACGTTGCCCGCGGCGGCCCGCTCGTCTGCCCGATGCCGGCCGACCCGAGAGTGCGCCAGTCGTTCACCGGGTTCGCGGACGCGCTCGTCGCGCGGTACGGCCGCTAGCCACCGCACCGAGGCCGGGCACACCCGCCGAACTCGCAGCAGAACCTTTCGGTGCGCCCAGCCCCTCTTGTCCGGGCGAGGGGGTGGGGCACGTGGAGGACGCGGAGGCGGCGTTCCGCGAGCTGGTCGCGGGCCGCGGTGACGCGCTGGCGCGGACGGCGTTCCTGCTGACCGGCGATTGGGCGAAGGCCGAAGACCTGGTCCAGTCGGCTCTCGCGACGACGTGGGCGCACTGGCGGTCGTTGCGCGAGCCGGGTGCGGCGGAGGCGTACACGCGGCGATGCATGGCGCGGCTGGCGACGTCGTGGTGGCGGCGCAAGTGGCGCGGCGAGGTCCCGACGGCGGAGCTGCCGGACCTCACCGGCCGGTCGCCGTACGACGACGTGGACGTCGCGCGGGTCGTCACGGCGGCACTCGCGCAGCTCTCCCCCAAACAGCGCACCGTCGTGGTGCTCCGCTACTTCGACGACCTCACCGAGACCGACACGGCCGCGGCGATCGGTTGCGCGGTCGGCACGGTGAAGAGCGTCCACGCCGCCGCCATCGCGCGGCTGCGCGCCCTCGACTGCTGGGACGACGTGCTTCCGGAAGGGGCAGGACGATGACCGACGAGAGGTGGCTGCGCGACGCGCTGCGCCGCGCGGCGAGTGAGGCGCCGGCGCGCGACCGGGCGGGCGCGGCGCTCGCGCTCGTGACCCGGCGGCGGCGGCAGCGCGTGGTCGCGGTCTCCTGCACGGCGGCGGTCGCGGTCGTCGCGGCCGCGGTCGTGACCGGCGGCGGGGCGGCGACGACCGGCCTCGAACCGGTCGCGACGGCGCCCGCGACCACCACCGCGCCGGAGCCGACCGCGTCGCCCGTCACGACGCCGTCGCCCGAGCGTTCCGAGACGCCGTCGCCCGCGACGGCGAGCCCGACCGGAAGGCCCGCGGCGACCCCGTCCACCACGACCGCGCCGGTCGCGCCCCCGGAGCGCTCGCCGGCTCCTTCGTCGCCCGCGCCCGCGCCGGCGTTCGACGTGTACTTCCTCGTCGACGCCACCGGGTCGATGCACCCGCACGACGCGACCATGAGGACCGCCGTCACAGACGTCGCCGAACGGCTCGGCGAGGTGACGACGTTGCGGCACGGTTTCGCGACCTTCCGCGACATCGTCGTCAACGAAGACGGGACACAGTACGGAGACCCCGTGTACGAACGGATCGCAGCGGTGCGCGCGAACGGCGGACGGCTGCCCAAGCTCGACTACGGCGGCGGCGGGGACGATCCCGAGGCGCACACGGTCGGCCTGCGGTCCGCGATCGGCCGGGCCGACGCGCCGTGGACCGACGGTAAAACTCCTGCCGGGTTCGGCGAGGACGCGAACCGCATCGTCGTCCTCGTCACGAACGCCGAGGTCAACCGCGGCGACCAGCACCCCACGATCGCCGAGACGGTCGCCGACCTCAACGCCGCGGGCGTCGCGGTGGCGACCCTGCTGCTGCCGCCCGTGGCGAACGACGACACCGTCCGGAGCGACATGGCGGAGTTCGCTGAGGGGACCGGCGCCGTCGCGGCGCGCGACGCCGACTGCGACGGCGACGGGCGCATCGACCTCCGCCGCGGGGACCCGCTGGTCTGCGACGTGAACTCGTCCGGTGGCTACGCGGGGTTCGCCGACGCGCTGGTCGCGCGGTTCCGGACGGCGTCGTAGCGGGCGCTACGTCAGCACCGAGAAAGGCCAGGGCGCGCGCTCGACGTACCGGCGCATCCGTTTCGCGATCTCGGCGTCGCCGTACTTCTCGCGCAGCGCCGGCCGCAGGTGCAGCCTCGCCCCGGTGACGAGGTCGGCCATCGGGGGCAACGGATCGAGGTCGACCCGGCGGTCGGCGTACCGGCGTGGGACCCCGTCGCGGAACGCCCGCAGCACCGCCCAGTGCAGGTCGTGCGCGTCCCCCATCAACGGCTCGCGCGGCAGCCCGCTCCGCAGCCGGGTCGTCGCGCGCACGCCCGCCAGCAGCGCGGTCACCCGCGCCCGGTCGGCCAGGCCGGCCCGCGCGCGCGGCTCGTCCCTGAGGAACGCCACGATCGCCGCGGCCGCGACCACCCGGTGCAGGGCCAAGGCGTGGAACACCACGCCGATGCGCACGTACGACACCGGCTCGTCGTAGTGCGGCGGCGCGCCGGTGTGCCCGGCGACCGCGAGCACCGACGACTGGGCGAAGGACCCGGTCATCCCCTGCGTGATCAGCACCTCGACGGCCCACCCCGCCGGCGGAGTGCCGGGCCAGCCTTCGGGGTCGACGTGGAACGGCCGTCCGCCCGCGTCGTCCCAGGCGAACGTGCGGTCACCGGCCACCAGGCCGGCCGGCGTGAACACCGCCGACCCGACTATCAACTGCCCGCCCGCGACCCGCAGCGGCCCCCACGCGCTCACTGGCCGAGCAGGTCGTCGGCCTCCTGCGCGGCGAACCACATCAGCTCCCAGCCGTCCGCCTCGTCGACCGTGAACCGCGCGTCGTCGTCGCCGGCCCGCGCGGCGGCGTACGCCCCGGCGGCCGCGGCGACGGCCTGTGCCGCGTCGGGGTCGTCGGCGTGGATCGCCTTGACGTCCCGCCACGCGATCGGCCTCGGCACGGCGACGCCGGACGGCCCGGCCTCCGGGTCGGGCACGGCGTCCGGCACCTCGCACGCGACGACGTACCGCTGCCGCGGTTCGCCCGGCGCGGCCGCGAGCAGCGGCAGGCACGACTCGGCGGCGGCCATCAGCGCGACGTACTCCAGCTCCTCGGCGTCCGCGGTGGCGTACGACTCGCGCAGCGCGGGCGTCACGGCGTGCGCGGTGAGCGGGGCGTCGACGGTGCCGCCGGCCCGTGCCGCCGCTAGCCCGGCACGGGTGAGCCCGACGTAGACGCGCATCAGCCGGTGGCGGCGTAGCCGGGGTAGTGCTTCTTCAACGTCTCCGCGCTGGTCCGCACCGACGTCTCCAGGACGCGGGTCCGGCGGCGGCCGTCCATGAGGTTCACGCCGATCGCCTCCAGGTCGTCCGCGCCCGGGCCGAGCATGACGACCGCGGTGCCGGACTGCCGCACCTTGACCGCCTCCTTGACCAGCCGCCGGGTGAGGACGCGGCGGAACTGGCGTTCCATCCGGGCCAGCCGCGAGGCCGGCTTGTCGTAGTCGAACGACGTCATCGGCGACAGCACGAACACCTCGTCCAGCTCCAGCGGGATGACGAGGTCGAGCGACGTCGGCGAGCAGGCGCCGCCGTCCACGTACCGCCGGCCGCCGACCTCCACCGGCGCGTACCAGCCGGGGATCGCGCACGACGCCATGACCGCCTCCGCGAGGTCCGCCTCCGGCGCCCCCTCGCGCCCGAACGGCACCCGCTTCCCGGTGTCGTAGTCCATCGCGACGATCCACGTCGCCGGGTGCGGCGCCCACGTGCCGCGCGGCGCCACCGCCGACACGAGGTCGCCGACGTAGCCGATCGAGCCGCGACCCTTCGGCGTGAAGCCGGCCAGCGCGCCCAACGGCGTCACCGTGCGCGGGTGCCGGACCACCGTCTTGATCAGCCGCGCCGACCCGAGCCCGATCTTCGGCAGCTGCGGCAACGGCGCCTGCGACTCGGCGTCGTACTCGATGACGGGGTCGTCGGGGTCCACGATGCCGCGCTGGTGGTTGAGCAGCTGGCGGACCGACACGTCGCAGCCGAGGAACGCCGCCAGCACCGACCCCGCCGACGTGCCGATGATCACCTCGGCCTCGCGCGGGTCCCAGCCGGTCGTCTCCTGCAGCGCGTGCAACGCGCCGATCGTCCAGCTCGCGCCGAGCACGCCGCCGGCGCCGAGCACCAGCCCTCGTCGCGGCGCGGTCACGCGACCGTCTCCACGAGGTCGGCCAGCGCCTCCTCGATGCACTGCGCGAGGACGTCGGCGTCCGGCATCGCGTCGCGGTCGCAGTTGAGGCCGTAGAAGACGCCGCCGTTGTAGCTCGTCAGACCGATGCTCACCGCCTGGCCCTTCGCGATCGGTACGACGGGGAACACCTCGAGCACCTCGGCGCCCGCGGCGTAGAGCGGGATCTGCGGGCCGGGGACGTTGGTGACGACGACGTTGAACAGCCGGCTGGTGAACGAGCTCGCCACCCGCGCGCCCATCGCATGCAGCGTCGGCGCGACGAACCCGGCCAGCCCCACCAGCGACTGCGCGCCGACCGACTGCCCCGACTGCTTGTGCGCCGTCATCGCGTACGACACCTGGCTGAGCCGCACCACCGGCGACGGCTCGCCGACCGGGAGGTCGACGAAGTACGACGAGACGCGGTTGCCGAGCTGCTGCCCGTCGGCGCGCACGCTGACCGGGACCATCGCGCGGACCACGCGGCCGGTCACCGACTCGCCGCGGGTGAGCAGCCAGGTCCGCAACGCGCCGGCGACCGTGGCCAGCACGACGTCGTTGACGGTGCCGCCGTGCTCCTTGCGGACGCGCTTGTAGTCGTCGAGGTCGGTGCGCGCCATCGCGAACCGGCGCTGCTCGCCGATCTCGACGTTGAGCGGCGAGTCGGGCGCGGCACGCGCGGTGGTGCGCGCGGCGGCGGCCAGGCCGCTCGCGGTCGCGGCTACCCGGCCGGCCAGTCGGCGTACGTCGGTGGTGTTCGCGCGCAGCGTGGACACCAGCTCGGCCGGCTTGCGGACCGCGCTCGTCACGGCGTCGGTGACCAGCGCGACCGACGACGGCTCCGGCTGCGGCGTCCACTGCTGACGCGGCGTCTCGCGCGGCTCGCGGGTGAGGTCGAGGATCACCGCGCCCACGTCCACCGCGGCGACGCCGTCCACCATCGCGTGGTGGGTCTTCGTGATGATGGCGATGCGTCCGTCGGCAAGACCCTCGACGACGTAGATCTCCCAGAGCGGGCGGCGCCGGTCGAGGCGGCGGCTCTGCACCCGCGCGGTGAGCTCCTTGAGCTGCTCCTCGCTGCCCGGCTTCGGCAGCGCGGAGCGGCGCACGTGGTAGCTCACGTCGAAGTCGGGGTCGTCCACCCACACCGGGTTGCCGAGCCGGCCGGGGACCCACTTCACCTTCTGGCGGAACCGCGGGATGGTCGAGATGCGGTCGGTGATGAGCTGGACCAGGCCGTCGTAGTCGAAGCCCTCCGGCGGGCGTTCGAGGATCACCACGCCGCCGACGTGCATCGGCGTCGTCTCGCTCTCCAGGTACAGGAACGAGACGTCGAGCGGGCTCAGCCGGTCTGTCACATCGCAGATCGTCGCACGGCCTCAGAGGCAGGCTGTGCCGTCGATGAACACCCACGCGCTTCGAGCCGACTTGGTCCACAGGCCCGTGTGCTCGGAGGGCCCGCCCGCCCGCCCGTCAGAGACGAAGGTCCGGTACCAGCCCGGGAGGTATGGGCAGCCCGTGTACACGTCCGTCACCCCGCCGTGCGAGTCCCCGGACGAGGGCGCGCCGGTGGTGCAGGCGACCGGCCTGGCGGTCGGGGGCAGCGGCACGTCATCGCTGGTGCTGAGCTCGATCGTGGGTGCGACCGGTGAGTGGTACAGGCAGACGGTGAGGGAGTACGACGAAGGGTCGTGCGCCGCCCCGCAGTAGACCTGCCCGAGGCCCACAATGATCCAGTCGCCGTCGTAGGTCGTCTCGTACTCGTACGGTGTGCCCGCGTAGACGTTGCACGTACCGTGCGCGGAGGCCGGGGCGACGGGGACGAGGACAGCCGACGCCGCGAAGACGGTCGCGGCGAGAGCCTTGCTGCGTAGGGTCATGCGAAGGGAATTCCGAACAACGCCGTCAGCTCCTGCAACGTCGTGTCGGTGTCCGTGTGGTGGATTCCCACCATTGACGCCTCGACCGCACCGCGCACGTTGGCGGCGATGTCGTCGACGAAGACGCACTCGGCCGGCGGCACGCCGAGGTCGCGCGCGGCCAGCGCGTAGATCTCGGGGTCCGGCTTGCGCAGGCCGACCTCGCCCGAGATGACGACCGCGTCGAACAACGTGTCGAAATGGTCGAACTCGTACGAGTCGCGGTTGCCCCACGAGTTCGACAACAGGCCCGTCTTCAGGCCGCTCGCCCGCGCCCGCCGCACCGCCTCGATCATCCGGTGGTCGGCGCCCGCGCCCGAGAACATCCGCTTCACCAGGCCCTCGGCGGCGACCGCGTTGCCGGTGCGCGTCTTGAGCTTGCCGGCCAGCTCGCGCTCGAACTGCTCCATCGTGATCCGGCCGGTCTCGATGCCGTGCACCAGCGTGCCCTCGCCGTAGTCGGCGAACAGCACCGTGTGCAGGTGCTCGCCGTCCACGTCCTCGGTCGTGACGAAGCGGGTGAACGACTCGCGCATCGACGTCGTCAGCACGCCGCCGAAGTCGACGATCAAGGCACGAGCCAGGTCAGGCACCGGCGACCCTCCTGGCGCGGGCCAGCAACGCGGGCACGCCCTTGTCGAGCAGCGCGAAGAACGGGTCGTCCGTCGTACCCGCGAGGTGCCGGGAGTACGAACCCTCCAGCAGGATCGCCAGCTTCCAGATCGCGAGCACGACGTACGCCGTGAGGTCGCTCACGTCCCGGCCGGAGCGTTCGGCGTAGCGCGCCACCATCTCGGCGCGGGTCGGGAAGCCGGCCTCCTTGGTGACGTTGCCGGCCACCTCGGAGAACTCGTCGCGCTCCCCCGCCTCCAGCCAGAACGACATGAGGTAGCCGAGGTCGGCGAGCGGGTCGCCGACGGTGGCCATCTCCCAGTCGAGGATCGCGGCGAGGCGCGGGCCGTCAGCCGACATGACGACGTTGTCGAG
>DATLNJ010000126.1:0-30288 GCA_035536815.1 Frankiaceae bacterium | reverse complement strand
GGCGTGGATGACGCGGGCATCTGGCGCGAACGAAGAGAGCTTGCCGGTGACCCGGTCGTCGAAGCGGGCGCCGAGAGTGATCAGCAGGTCGCTCTTCTGCAGGGCCGTGACGGCCGTGACCGACCCGTGCATGCCGGGCATGCCGACGTGCTGCGGGTGGGAGTCGGGGAACGCTCCGCGCGCCATCAGCGTGGTGACCACCGGGATGCCGGTCAGCTCAGCCAGCACCTTGAGCTCCGCAGCGGCGCGGGCCTTGAGGACACCACCGCCGACGTACAGGACCGGCCGCCTGGCCGCGGCGATCAGCTTTGCCGCCTCCTTGATCTGCTTGGCGTGCGGCTTCGTCGTCGGGTGGTAACCCGGCAAATCCATGGTCGGCGGCCAGGCGAACCCCCCGCTGGCCTGCAGGATGTCCTTCGGGATGTCCACGAGGACCGGACCCGGTCGCCCGGTCGAGGCGAGGTGGAACGCCTCGGCGATCGTCCGCGGGATGTCCGCGGCGTCCTGCACGAGGTAGTTGTGCTTGGTGATCGGCATCGTGATGCCGACGATGTCCGCCTCCTGGAACGCGTCCGTCCCGATCGACGTCGACGGCACCTGGCCGGTGATCGCGACGATCGGCACCGAGTCCATGTACGCGTCCGCGATCGGCGTGACGAGGTTCGTCGCGCCGGGGCCGGAGGTCGCCATGCAGACGCCTACCCGGCCGGTCGCCTGCGCGTAGCCCTCGGCGGCGTGGCCGCCGCCCTGCTCGTGCCGGACGAGGATGTGCCGCAGGTTCGGCGCGTCGAGCAGCGGGTCGTACGCCGGGAGGATCGCGCCGCCCGGGATGCCGAACACCACCTCCGCCCCCGCGTCGCCGAGCGCCCTGACCAGCGCCTGCGCTCCAGTGAGGTTGTCCATCACGCCTCTCTCGTTCTCGCCCCGGGAAGCAAAAAACCTCCCGCGGCGGTCGCGAGAGGTCGAGGGAGCCGGCCGCGCTGGGCCGGCTCCCTCAGGGAACTACGTCGATACGGGGCGAGTGCATGCGCGCCACTATGCCAGGCGCGACCGGTGCTGTCAGGCGACCCGGTACGCGGCCGCGGTCTCGGCGTGGTCGACCTGCGCCTCGGGACCCACGAAGCCCGGCTCGATGCCGAGCACCGGCTCCGCGTAGGCGGTGTACGTCACCAAGTTGGTCAGCGAGGTGCCGGCCTTGAGGACGCCGGCGCCGAAGAGGTTCAGCGGCAGCGTGAACGTCATCGTCTTGCCGGCCGCCTTCGCGTTGAACGACACCGAGGTGTCCTCGGGCAGGCAGTCGCCCTGGCCGTACGTCGCCGTCGTGGCCGCGTAGGCCTGGAGGTAGATGTCCGAGCAGCCCGGGGCGTCGAACTCGACGACCTGCGTGGCGTACTCGTCGGTGGGAACGTCGCCGGCGTACGTCAGCGTGATGACGAGCTTGGTCGGCGTGTAGATCTTCTTCTTCTTGACCTTGGTCGTCGTGCCGGAGGTGGCGAACAGCGCCGAGACGACGTCGTAGCCGGCCCCCGCCACGGGCAGCTGGTCCGCCGTCGCGTCGGTGATCTGCGGCTTCGGCGCGGCGCCGCTCGCGGAGGACGCGAGCGCGACAGCGGTGAGGGCGGCGACGAGGGGCAGGCGCATGAAGTTCCTTCGGGTGGCTGGGGGCGGGCCGTTACCCGTCATCCTTCGTCAGCGCACCAGACGTTCCTGCTACGCCGTCACGACCGCCGGCAGACCGAGGGCCGAGCCGGAGGCGAGCAGCGGCGCCATGTCGTCGACCGGCAGCGCGGGCGAGTACAGGTAGCCCTGGCCGTAGCCACAGCCCATCGCGCGCAGCGCATCGAGCTGCGCGGGCTCCTCGATGCCCTCGGCGACGGTCTCGAGGCCGAGGTCGCGGCCGATGCCGACGATCGCCGAGGTGAGCGACGTCAGCTCGGCCTCGGTGCCGATGCCCTTGACGAACGACCGGTCGATCTTGAGCACGTCCACCGGCAGCCGGCGCAGGTAGTTGAGCGAGGAGTAGCCGGTCCCGAAGTCGTCGATGGCGAGCCGGACGCCGAGCTCTCGCAGCAGGTGCAGCTTCGCGATCGTGCGCTCCGCGTCGTCGACGAGCATCGACTCGGTGATCTCCAGGACGAGGTCGGACGGCGCGATGCCCGTCGAACGCAGCGTCCGCGCGACGTGCTCGGCCAGGCGGGGCGCCTGGAGCTGGCGCGCGGAGATGTTGACCGACAGCCGCAACGGCAGCCCGGTCTCCCGCCGCCACCGCGCGACCTGGCGGCACGCCTCGGTCAGCACCCAGCGGCCGAGCGGCACGACCAGCCCGCTCTCCTCCGCGACGCCGATGAACTCCAGCGGCGAGACGAGGCCGCGGGTCGAGTGGTTCCAGCGCAGCAACGCCTCGACGCCGACGATGCGGCCCGAGGCCAGCTCGACCAGCGGCTGGTAGTGCAGCACCAGCTCGTCGCGGACGATCGCGTGCCGCAGGTCGCTCTCGATCGCCATCCGGTCGAGCGCGGCGGCGTGCATGTCCGGCTCGAACACCTCGCAGCGGTTCTTGCCGAGCGCCTTGGCGCGGTACATCGCGAGGTCGGCGTTGCGCAGCAGCTCGTCCGCGTCGTGCACCTCGCCGGACAGTGCCACGCCGATGCTCGCGCCGACGAACACCTCGTGCCGGTCGAGCGCGAACGGCGTCTGCAGGTCCGCGATGAACCGCGACGAGACCTGCTCGGCGACGTAGATCCCGTCGATGTCCTCGAGCAGCACGGCGAACTCGTCGCCGCCGAGCCGGGCGACGGTGTCACCGGGGCGCACGCAGGTGTTGAGCCGGCGCGACACGGCGGCCAGCAGCCGGTCGCCGACGGAGTGGCCGAGCGAGTCGTTGATGGCCTTGAAGCCGTCGAGGTCGAGGAACAGCACGGCCAGCCGGTTGTCCGAGCGGCCGCGGACGGCGAGCGCGTGCTCGACGCGGTCGCGGAACAGCGCGCGGTTCGCCAGCCCCGTCAAGGGGTCGTGGAACGCCTGGTGGGTGAGCTGGCGCTCCAGCTCGCGCCGCTCGCTGACGTCACGGGTGTTGAAGACGAGGCCGCCGATGTGCGGGTCGTCGAGGTCGTTGGAGAGCAACGCCTCGATGTGCAGCCAGGCGCCGTCGGCACGCCGGTAGCGGCACTCGATGGTGACCGGCGGGCCGGGGTCGTTGATCGCGGCGACGGTCTCCGCGCGGACGCGTTCGGCGTCGTCGGGGTGCACCAGCGCGATGAGCTCGGTGCCGAGCAACTCGTCCGGGTGGTAGCCGAACATCCGGTACACCGCCGGCGAGATGAACCGGATCACGCCGTCGCGCTCGCAGATCGTGAGCACGTCCGACGAGCCCTGGACGAGCGCCCGGAAGTGCTCCTCGCGCTCCTGGGCCTCGGCGATCGTGGCGGCCAGCGACGCGGTGAGGCGGGCGTTGTCGGAGACGCCGAGCAGCTGCCGGGCGATGACGAGGCCGACGACCATCGCGCCGATCGTCGTCTCGATCGGTCCGAGGCCGTCGTGCATGACCCCCGACCACAGCGCGGTGAGGGCGGCGACAGCGAGCGGGACGTACGGCAGCGCGGTGAGGCCGCGCGCGACCGGCGCGTCGCTGTCGGCGCTCTCGCCGTACGACGGAGCGCGGACGGACAGGGCCATGAGCAGGCCGCCCGCGACCCAGCCGAGGTCGGTGGCGATGCCGGAGCGGTACGTGCCGTGCAGAGACAGCACCGCGAACGCGCTGTCGGCGACGACGAAGCCGAGCAGGCCGCCCGCGACGCACAGGGCCTGCACGCGAGCCGCCGCGCGGACGCGCGTGAGGACGCTCAGTGCGATGGTGGCGAGGACGACGTCGGCGACCGGGTACGCGACCGCGATGGCGGCGCCGAGCGCGGTCTCGCCACCCTGCTCGTACGCGCGGCCGAGCAGCGTCGACCAGGAGAGGAACAGCAGCGCGCCGCCGATGAGCAGGCCGTCGAGCGTGGCGCGGAGCCGGGCGCGCCCGTCGCCGGGCATGTCGGGCAGCAGCATCGTGGCCAGCGCCGCCAACGGCACGAACGCGAGGTAACCCACGTCCGCCCACGAGGGGAACGGCGCGTCCCGGCCGAGCAGCACCTCGTAGACCGACCAGAGCGCCTCGCCCGCCGCCCAGGCGGCCCCGGCGAGACCGAGCACCAGCAGGTGGACGCGGCGGCGGCCGGCCGAGCGGAAGCTCTCCCGCAGCGCGACGGCAGCGAGGGCGACGGCCGCGCCGAGGCAGGCGAGGTCGGAGACGACGACGCCGGCGAAGCCATCGGCGGCCGGCGTGAACGACCAGGCCAGGAAGCCCACGCACACCACGAGAACCGCTGTCGCGGCACGACGGAACTCGCCGACCTGCTGCACCAACTGCCTCCCTACGCAGCGTTCATCGGCACGACGACGGCCCGGCTGCACCCCGGGTTGCCGACCCCCGCTTTACGCCGTTCAGCCCAATTCGTCGCGGACGGGCGTGTCTCCTTTGTCCCGATCACCCCGAACGGCGTCCGTCGCGCGCTCGCGGAACGGCTCCTCCGCCGCCGTTCAGCCCAACGCTGCCACGGCCGGGGGCCCGAGGAGGGGGTTTCGCCGAGACTGGCTAGTGGGTGACGGCGCCGCGGGCGGCGGAGGTGACGAGGCGGGCGTACTTCGCGAGGGCGCCACGCTCGTACCGGGGCGGCAGCGGCCGCCAGGCGGCGCGGCGGCGGTCCAGCTCGGCCGGCTCGACGAGCAGGTCGAGGCGGCGGTTGGGGACGTCGAGCACGATCCGGTCGCCCTCGGCGACGAGTGCGATCGGCCCGCCGTCGGCGGCTTCGGGCGCCACGTGGCCCACGCAGAGCCCGAACGTCGCGCCGCTGAACCGCCCGTCGGTGACCAGCGCGACGTCGGAGCCGAGCCCGGCGCCCTTCACCGCGGCGGTGACGGCGAGCATCTCGCGCATCCCCGGCCCGCCCTTCGGGCCCTCCCAGCGGATGACGATGACGTCGCCCGCCGCGATCCGGCCTTCCGTCACGGCGGCCATCGCGCCGGCCTCGCCGTCGAACACCCGCGCCGTTCCCTCGAACACCAGCGCGTCCATGCCGGCCGACTTCACCACCGCGCCGTCGGGGGCGAGCGTGCCGGTGAGGATGGCGATGCCGCCGGAGACGTGGATCGGGTCGGCGATCGGCTTGAGCACGTCGCCGTCCGGCTCGGCCGGGCGGAGCGCGTCGAGGTTCTCGGCGAGGGTGCGGCCGGTGACGGTGAGCGCGTCGCCGTCGACCAGCCCGGCGTCGAGCAGGTGGCGCAGAACGACGGGTACGCCGCCGGCCGCGTCGACGTCGGTCATGACGTAGCGGCCGAACGGCTTCACGTCGGCGAGGTGCGGCACCTTGCGGCCGATCCGGTCGAAGTCCGCGAGCGTGAGGTCCACCTCCGCCTCGTGCGCGATGGCGAGCAGGTGCAGGACGGCGTTGGTCGAGCCGCCGAGCGCCATGACGACGGCGACGGCGTTCTCCAACGCGGCCTTGGTGAGGATCTGCCGCGCGGTGATGCCCTGCTCGACCAGGCGCACGACGGCCTCGCCGGAGGCGCGGGCGAGGTCGGCGCGGCGAGCGTCCACGGCGGGCGGCCCCGCGCTGCCGGGCAGCGCCATGCCGAGCGCCTCGGCGGCGCAGGCCATCGTGTTCGCGGTGAACATGCCGCCGCACGACCCCTCGGTCGGGCAGGCGGCGCGCTCGATCTCGCCGAGCCGTTCGCGGGTGATCTTGCCGAGCGCGCAGGCGCCGACCGCCTCGAACACGTCCTGGATGGTGACCGCCGTGCCGTCGGCCAGGTGCCCGGGGAGGATGCTGCCGCCGTAGAGGAACACGCTGGGCAGGTCCAGCCGCGCGGCGGCCATGAGCATGCCGGGCAGGCTCTTGTCGCAGCCGGCGAGAAGCACCGTCGCGTCGAGGCGTTCGGCGTGCACCATCAGCTCGACCGAGTCCGCGATGACCTCGCGCGACACCAGGCTCGCGCGCATCCCCTCGTGACCCATCGAGATGCCGTCGGACACCGCGATCGTCGTGAACTCCAGCGGGAAGCCGCCGGCCGCGCGGACGCCCTCCTTCGCCACCTTCGCCAGCCGGTCGAGGGGGACGTTGCAGGGGGTGACCTCGTTCCACGACGAGCCGACGCCGATCTGCGGCTTGTCCCAGTCGTCGTCGGTCATGCCGACCGCGCGGAGCATCGCGCGGGCCGGCGCGCGTTCGTCTCCTTGCGTCACCTCGGCGCTGCGTCGCATGGCGCAGACACTACGGGGCCGTCATCGCGCGGTCTCGCGCCACCGCGCAACCCGCTCCTCCGCCTGCCGGAGGTAATACGCCGCCTCGTCGGCCATGCCCGTCGCCTCGGCCGCGTCGACCAGCGCCGCACGGGCGGCCTCCGCGACGGCAGCCTTACCCGCTGCCTCGGCCAGGAAGATCCGGTACATCTCGCGCTTCACCGGTGACTGCGGCTGGAGGTAGCGCGCCTCTGCCTCCGCCCACGGCCCGCCGAAGAACGCGAGCAGGTCGTCAGGGGTAGCGAGCTGGTCGAGGAACGGGACGACGTCCCGTTCGATCCGGGACGCCAGTTCGGCGACGAGCTCGTCGTCGCCGAACTGGGGGACCAGGAACCGCGGGTTGCCGCTGGCGTCGGCGAGTGCGCCGGCGACGCCCCAGACGAGGCCCGTCGGCTCGTTACCGACCGGCACACCGGCGAGGTACACGACCTCGACCGGGTAGTTCGCCTCGTGCCCGCCCGGCGTGGGCTCGACCCGGACGCTGGTCAGGACCGGGCCCGGCCGGGCGGACGTCATCTTCTTGAGCGCGTACCCGCGCGGCTTGAGCACCGCCGCGTGTACCTCGCGGAACGCCCGCTCGACGCGCTTACGCTGCTCCGTCTCCCTCACTCCCTACTGGACGCGGCGGTATCGGAACCCACCGTTCGACTTCTGGCTGTATACCCACAGCTCGCCGCTGCCCGGCCGCTTACCGGCTGCCCTCTCGTAGTCCTCGAGCTGACGCTTCCCACGGCGGATGCCCCGCTTGTGGTCCGGCTTGAGCTCGACCGGCGCACCGTACCGGTTGAAACCGTCGGGACGAAGCTTCGAGCCGACGATCGCGCGCGTTCGGCTGTACCCGGCGAACTCGTCCATGAGGACGTTGAACGCCTCGTGCGCCTCCCGGCCCCTCTTGGTCGCCGCCGTCTCGCCACCGACCCGCTTGCAGTTGTGGACGAGGACCGGCTCGCCGAACTGCACGTAGTACGTGTGGATGTCGGCGACGGTGAGGTTGAACACCGTCGCGCGCACCACGTCGAAGCGCCGCAGCGCGACCACCGGCTCGAGGTCCCCGTCAGCTTCCAGGACGAGGTCGCCGATCAGGAGATCGGTGGCGTCCACCCAGCCTCGGTCCTCGACCCAGAACGGGTGCCCTGCGGTGGCCGTGACGACCTCGCCGTCGATCGTGACGTCGACCAGGTTCTTCAGGCCCTCGCCGACGATCAGGTCGGTCACCGGCTTCGCCGCCGTTTCACCCGTCTCCGGGTCCGTCGCTAGCACCTCGTCGCCGAGCGTCATCTCCTCGATTGGCTTCGACGTGCCATCAGCCAGCAGGACCAACGTGCCCGCAGTGAAGCTGTTGATCTTGCAGGCCATCCCAGCGTCGTCGGCGTTCTTGCCGATGACGGCGCCGACCTTCTTGACGGTCTTGCCCTTCGAGGCGAGCTTGGCGGCGGCCTTCATGCCAGCCTTGGCCGCCGTGCCGGCGCCCGGCACCATGCCGACCGCCGCGCCCGCCAGCATCATCGCCCGCTCCGCGCCGGACAGCTTGCGGCCGCCGTTGAGCAGGTCGCGGCCGGTGGCCGCCGACACCACGTCGATCGCGGTGCCGACGACCGGGACGAACGACAGCGCAGGCAGCGCCGCCTTCGCCGCGGACTTCAGCGCCTTGAGCGGGGACGGGATCTTGAGCTTGATCTTCGGCCAGTGGCCGTCCTCGTAGAAAGACACCGGGTTGGCGGCCGCGAACAGGTACCGGTTCCCCGTCAGGGAGTCGGTGGCGAGCTGCATGTCCAGGGCCGAGGCCACGAACATGTCCGGCGTCGTGAAGCGCGCCGACGCCGGGTCGTAGAGCCGGGCGCCGAGGACGATGTTGCCGGTCGCCTTGTCGGTGATCGCGCCCTGGAACCCGACGGTGCTCTTGGCGCCGCCGGTGGCGTCCTTCGCCTCGCCGCCCTTGTCCTTCTTGCCGTACGGGTCGAACGCCGCCTGCTCCGCGACCAGCCCGTTGTCGTCCACGTAGGTGGCCGGGTTGCCCGCGGTGTCCGGCACCATCCACCGGAACGTGGACGGGGTCTCGGGACCGCCCTGCGGCGACGGGAGGTCGTGCTTCTGCTGGCCGATCGCCTCGTGCTCGTTGTCCACCACGTAGCGGACCCGCGTCGCGCCGTTGCCGTCGGTCTCCTCGGCGAGGCTGCCGCCGGTGCCCCAGTAGAAGAAGAGCGTGACCTCGGGCGTCTGGCCCGGCTTGGTCTCGGTGCGCGAGATCAGCCGGTCGGCGGTGTCGTAGACGTAGTCGACGTCGGCGTCCTCGGCGGTGGTGCCCGAGTCGTCCACCCGCGCCGTGTGCCCCATCGGGTCGTGCGACGTGGTCGTGGACTGCGTCACGCCGTTCGCGGTCGAGGAGCGGCGGGTCTCCTCGCCGAGACCGTTGTACGTGAACGAGTCGCTCGTCGTCGTCGCGCCCGCGACCGTCGACTTCGACGTGAGCCGGCCGTTGACATACGTCGACGTCGCCGTCGAACGCACGGTGGCACCCGCCTGGGTTGTTTCCTTCGTGATGTTGCCGCCGTCGTCGAGGACGTACGCGGTGTCCGGCTGCGCCGTGCCACCGTCCTCCACGAACGGGCTCGTCCACGACGTGAGCCGGTCGAGCAGGTCGTACTCGTACGACGCCGTCCGCGACCCCGTCGGCTTCACCGAGCCGACCGGCCAGGTGACCTCGACGTTCTCGCTCTTGCGCAGCCCGCCCTCGTCGTAGACGAGCCCGGTGTGCGCGCGGAGCAGGCCGGCCGTGGCATTGGCGGTCCGCCACGTCAGGTTCGCCACCGAGCCGTCGGGGTGGTAGCCGAACGTGCCGCTGGCCGCGCCGCCGATGTTCTGCGTCTTCGGGGCCCCGGACGGGAGGTAGGTGATCGAGCTGGTCTTGTCCCGCCAGTCGGTCATCGACTCGAGCCAGCCGCCGACGGAGTACGAGTACCGGATCGTCCGGCCGTCGTGCGTCGCCGTGAGCGCGTCGCCGTCGGCGTTGTAGGTGAACGACTGGGTGCGCGTCATCTGCGTGCCGGACGGCGCCCGCACGGTCTGCGCGGTGTTCTCCAGGAAGTTCCGGCCGTCGTAAGCGAACGTCTGCCGCCGGAGCACGGTGCCGCCGGAGCAGCCGGTCGTGCCGGACACCGTGCGGCTGACGAGCAGGTTGCCGTCCGCGTCGTAACCGGTCCTCGGGTCGGCGCCGGCCTCGAAGTTGCAGGAGGCGAGCGTGGTGCCCTTCGCCTGGTCGTGGACGACCAGGGACTGCTGCGTGTTGTCGGCGTTGTACGTGTACGTGCTCAGCCGGACGAGGGACCCGTTGTGCAGGTCCGCCCGTTCGAGCTGCTGGCCCTCACCGGTGTACGTGTACGTCACGGACTTGCCGGGGTTGGCGTCCTCCCTGACGAGCCTCTTGATCCGGCCGAGCTCGTCGAACTCGTACACCGACCACAGCTGCGTGGTCTCGCCGGTCGTCGCGTTCGGCTTGTCCGTGGGCTGACCCACGCCGGTCTGGTTGCCGCCCTTGTCGAACTGGTACGCCGTCGCGACCGGCCGCGCCGCCCCGCCCGGCACCTTGCTCAGCCGGTCCGCCTTCTCGACCTCGCCGAACGCGTTGACGGTGTTGTTCTCCTCGGCCAGCCGGCCGTCGATCGAGCGGGGGCCCTTGGTCTGGATGACCTCGCCGTGCGCGTTGTGCGCGAACAGCACCGTGGACATGCCCCCGGCGGCCGTCGTCTGCCGCTTGCGCGCGACCTCGCCGGACGGGGTGTACGTCGTCTCCGTGACCGGCCGGCCGCCGCCGTCGTTCGCGATCGGACCGGTCGTGGTCCGCACGCGACCCGCGGCGTCGTACGTGTGCAGCGTCTCCGCCCGCAAGACGTTCGTCGCCGTGTCCTCGCGGGTCAGCTTCAGCGCGCGGTTGAGGTAGTACTCGTAGTCGGTCGCCCCGCCGAGCGCGTCCACCTCGCGCGACTTCGTGCCGTCGAGGAAGTAGGAGAACAGGTTCTCCGTGCGCCCCGACACTCGCGTGCTGAGGTTGCCGGTCGCGCACGTGTCTACGCCCGGCGCGGCGCCGTTCTGACCCGGCTTCGACAGCTTCACGAGCAGCCCGCCGGCGTCGTAGCACCAGAAGGTCGTGTAGTCGTCGACCGTCGCCGTGGCGACGCCGCGCGAAGACGTCTCCTTGGTCTTCACGTCGTTCGCGTCGTAGGCGTACCGGTCCGCGTCGCCCTCGGCGTCGACCACCTCGACAAGGTTGTCACGCCCGTCGTACTTGTTGAGCGTGACGCGGTTGTCGCGGTCGGTCGACTTCGCGATCTGGCCGTACGGCGTGTAGCCGAACGTCTTCGCCTTGCCGAGCGCGTCCACGATGCGCAGCGGCTGGCCGGTCCGGTCATAACCGCCGTACGCGGCGTCGGCGGTGTCGCCGTACGTCGTGACATCGGCGACGTCCGTGCGCGGGCCGTCCACCGCCTTGAGGGCGCCGGACGTGTAGTGCGTGAACGTCGTCGTGCGGTCCTTGGCGGCATTGGCCGAGCCGTCGCCGTTGTACCGCTGGGTGACCGAACGCAGGTTGCCGCGCGCGGTGTCGACGTCGAACTCCGTGATCCGCTTCTGCACCGAGTAGTTCGAGGCGGATGTCGTGCGGGTCATGTCGGCGACCGCGTAGCAGGTGCCGACCTTGGTCACCCTGGTGCCCGCCGCGTCGGCCGGCGGGTCCGTGCACTTGTCGGCCGGGTACCGCTGCGTGAAGGCCCAGTCGATCACCGACTCGACGCCGGTGGTCGCCGCGCCCGGCGGCAGGTCGGCGCGGCCGGTGTCGTTCGGCACCGGCTCGGTGACCTTGGTGACCAGGCCGAGGTCGTTGTACTCGTAGTTCGTGGCGACCCCGGCGCCGTCGGTCGTAGTGACCATCCGGTTCTGGACCCAGTCGTACCGGGTCGTGACCGGCTGGCCGCTGTCCGCGCCCTGGTCACTGATCCGGCGGATGTTGCCGCCGGTGATCCGGCGGTCGCCGCCGCCGACCTCGCCGCGCGGCGACAGCTCGTACGTCGTCGCCGACGCGACCGGCGACGTCACCTTGGTCAGCGTGTTGCTCGCGCTGTCCTTGGCGCCCGTCGTCTGGTACGCGAACGTCCAGTCCGCGGCGCGGCGGTCCGTCAGCCTCGTCATGCGGAACCCGTCGGTGCCGGCCGCCGTGTGCAGGAATCGCGTGGCGTTGCCGCGCGGGTCGGTGACCGACGCGAGGCGGTTGCCCGCGTCGTAGCCATAGGCGTAGACCCGCCGGCCACCGGCGGCGTCGGTGTGCGCGTTCTGCGTCACGCTCGACAGCCGCCCGGCGGCGTCGTACGCGAAGTCGCTGCGGCGCTCCCAACTCTGCACCGTGCCCGTTGCCGGGTTCGCTGCCGAGTGGCCGGGGAGGCTGGTGATGCTCTGCAGCCGCGCACTCGTGTCCCACGCGAACGACACGACCGTGCCGGCGCCCGGACGGTTGTGCGCGACGGTCGAGAGCCGCACCTTCTCCGCGACCTTCGCGTAGCTGAACGTCAGCTTGTTGCCGTTGCGGTCGGTGATTCCGGTGATCCGCCATGCGCCGAGACCAAGGCCGAGCACGCTGTTGAGGTTCTCGGCGCGGTAGACGACGCCGTCCGGGCGGACGAACTCGTACGCGACCGGCAGGCCGTTCGCGTCGAGCACCTCGCGCAGCCGCAGGCTGACACCCGGCGGCGACCTCCAGAGGCTGCCGGCCGGGCCGTTACGCGTGAACCGGTGTGTCGTGCCGTCGCCGTCGGTGAACTCCACCATGTACCCGGTGGCCGTCATCACGCCCTCGACCACGCGCGGCACCGCCGCGGTGATCGGCGCGGTGAGGTCGAAGTCCTCGACGGCGCCCTCGACGTCCTCGAGGCCGGCCTCCAGGTCCGCGACCGACAGCGTCCAGCCGAGGCCGAGGCCGCTGTCGTGCTGCGCGGTGTCCGCGCGACGGCTGTTGTACGTGTGCCGGACGACGGTGTTCAGCCCCTGGCCCGGGATCGACACGTCGTCGAACTGCGCGACGAGGTTGCCGCTGCGGAGGTGGACGTACGCCGCCGCGTCGCCGCCGAGCGGGAAAGACTTGTACGCGCCCCACTGCTCGAGACCCAGCTCGTCGGACTGCGCCGCGATCTCAGGCAAGAGCGTGGAGGCGATGACGATCGGGTCGCTCGGCGCGTTGGAGTCGATGAAGAACGGGCCGTACGCGACATCGTCGCTGGCGTTGCCCGCCTTGTCGATCGTGCGGACGTGGAACCACACCTCACCGTCGGCGGCGATCGTCGACTCGTCCGTGAGCTCGGTCTCGGTCTTGTTCGCCGTCGTGCCGGCGGCGGCGTCCTTCGACGGCGTCCACGCGGTGGCGTAGCCGGCCACGCCGGACCGTGTGTCCGCACCGGGTCCCCACAGCATCTTGATGGTGCGGGTGGACGACGCGAAGTAGCGCGCATGGCCGCTCGTCGCGGTCACGCCGGTCGGTGCTATCGGTATCTCGCTGTCGACGCGGAACGCATAGTGCGCGGCCGTATCGCTCCAGAGGCCCGCCGCGTTGCGGGCGCGCACGTGGAAGTACCAGATGCCGTCGCCGTTGACGGTGACGGTCGCGGGCGACGCGGCGTCCGCCGTGGTGTCCGGCACGGTCGAGGCGTTCTGGTCGTACGTCCACGAGTACGCGTCGACGGGGCTGGTGTCCGCGGGCCCAGACCACGCGAACGTCGCGGTGCGGGACTTGTACCAGCGGGTCGCGTTGGTCCCTGAGCTGTCGTGGGTCGAGGACGTGACGGTCGCCGTACCGGGCGCCGTCGAGTCGACCCGCACGGCGTAGTGCGCCGTGGCGCCCGCATTGCCGGCCGCGTCGATGCCGCGCACGTGGAACCACCACGTGCCGTCGGTGATGTTCAGCTGGTTCCACGACCGGTTGACCGCCCCCGGCTCCGGCGTCTCGTCCGGGTCGGAGTTCTGCGTAGCGTTGAAGCTGACGGAGTAGCCCGTCACGGCCGAGGCGTCGGACGGCTGCGTCCACGTGAACGACGCCGTCGTGTCGGTGTCCCACGTGCCCGACGCGTGCGTGGACGAGCTGATGACCGCGGCGTTCGGGCCTGTGCCGTCGATGACGAACGGCCCTGCGGTCACCGGGGTGCTCGCGTTGCCGGCGTTGTCCACAATGCGCACGTGCGCGTACCAGCTGCCGTCCGACAGCGCGGCCGTCGAGTACGACGTGTCGGCCGTGGTCACGCCGCCCGGCGCCGGCGCCGTCGCGGACGCGGTCAGCTGCACGTCGTACCCGGCGACACCGGACGTCGAGTCCGAGCCGGCCGTCCACGTCAGGTCGATCGTGCGGTCCTTGGTCACGACGTTCGCGGTGTGCGACGCGCTCGTGACGGTGAGGGGCGCCACCGGGAGACCCTTGTCCACCTGCACCCTGAAGTGGCTCGCCACGCCCCACACGCCGGCGTTGTTGCGCGCGCGAACGTGGAAGTACGACGGCCCGTCGGGGGCGCCGGTGTAGGACTTGGACGTCGCGGTCCCCTCCGAGACCGTGTCCGGGGTGGTCGTGGCCGACTGGTCGAAGACGTACGAGTAGCCGCCGATGCCGGAGGTGTCACTCGCCGAGAACGAGAACGCCGGCGCGTTGTTCGAGTACCAGCGGGTCTGCGCAGGGTGGGTGGACGACGAGATGCTCGGCGCGGCCGGCGCGCTGCCGTCGACCGTGAAGGTCCACCAGTCGGACCAGGCCGAAACGTACTGGCCGTCCCACGCGCGGACCCGCCACGAGTACACGCCGTCGCCGACGTTGGGGTTCCAGTACGCAGTCTGGTTCTGCGAGGTCGCGACCGGGCAGAAGCAGCCGCCGTAAATCTCGAAGTCGACGTTGCCGCCGTTGCCGTCCGGGTCGGTGTAACGCGCGCTCAGCGTCGGCGACGACGTGCCGACCCAGCCGTGGCCGGGGCTGCGGTAGTCGGGCACGTTCGGCGCGCGGTTCGGCTCGCTCCAGTAGATGTCGATGTGCGGAACGCCGCCGTTGCCGTAGTAGTTCGCCCAGTTCCAGGACCCGAACTTCTTCCAAGCGTAGTTGTCGTTCTCGCTGACGGAGTCGACCTTGAGCGCGAGGCCGAATTGACCCCACGCGCCGCTGGTCCAGTTGCGGACCGTGTTGACGACGTCGAAGCCGGCCCAGCCCGCCGGGCACGCGCTGCTGTAACCCATGGCGAACTGCGCCCACGCGACCTGCTCGCCGAGCCAGGCACCGGGGTAGCCCGTCATCGTGTGGCCGCCCCAGCCCTGGCCGACGCGGTAAACGCCCACGCCTCGCTGCTGACACGACCAAGAATGCATGTTGTACGCGTAGAACGTCGCCGAGTCGATGACCTTGCCGTTGAGGCCGCTGACGTCGTAGTTCATGAACGAAATGCCCTTGTGCGCACCGCCGTCGTAGGTGCCGACCTTGAGCTCGTGGTCGCCCGCGTTGTCGCGGACGAAGTTGCTCATGACGTAGGTGTCGTCCTCCCACGTCGTGGAGTTCCAGTACGACGGGTCCACCCGCACCGGGTACTCGCGCGCCGGGTCGTCCAGCCACTCGCGGTCGAGCGACATGCGCAACGACACGTCGCGGCCGCTGCCCACGAGCTCGTACGTCACGCCTTGGCTGATCACGCCCTGGCCCGCGTGCGCGTCGTAGTTGGCGTCCTCCATGAAGCCGTGCGGCGTCCGCCCGACCTCGCTGCCGTCGGCGTCCCGGTAGACAACGTCACCGGACTCCGGGTCGATCACCGCGTCGACGCCCTGCAGGCGCATCGGGAACTCGTACGTGTCCGGTACGTCCGGCGACGCGAGGACGATGTCCTCCTTCACCCCGGCTGACGTCGCCTCGAACTTCAGGTCCACACCGGGCAGGACGCCGCGGTAGGTGACCTTGTTGTCCGTGTGCGCGGCGTCGCTGGTGCGCGCGTCCGCCATGCGGAACGTCACCGACTGGCTCGGCGAGAAGCGCACCGTGACGAGGTTCGGGTCGCGGCCGTTCCTCGCGAAGTCCACGGGCACCGGCGCGCTCTTCGTCACGAGGCGCGCGTCGCGCTCGACGAGGTCGGTGTCGATGTCGATCCACTCGCCGCGCTCGTTCCGGTGGTGGATCGGCTGCGAGAACACCTTCGTCTCGAACCGGCCGGGGATGTCGCTCGCGAACGTCTTCGACGTGCGCGTGCGCTTTCCCAGGACCTCCTCGCCGGCGCGGGCGCCCTGCGGGGACACGTCCCGCACGGACTCCTCGGCCGGCTTAGGGGGGACCGGCGCCGGGGCGGCTTCCGCCGGACGGGCGACCGCGGTCAGCGTGCCGGAGAGCCCGGCGACCATCGTGAGAACGGCGAGCAGCGAGATCGCGAACCGGTCGGAGAACGAACGACGGCGCGCGGAAACGACAGACACGAAAGGACTCCAGCCCCCGAGGGTCCCCCGGGTGTAGGGACGGCAAAAGAGACGCGGGTGAGGGACCGCGCCGCAGGCGACCGCCCGCCCAGATCCATGGGCAGGTGGCACCGAACGGAGACAACGAGGGCGCGGTGCAGGCGTTTCGGCAACGTGGCGCCATATCTACGTGGTCACGCGGGCAGGCGTTTCTCACCTTTCTGTCGGTGATCACACGGCCCACCGCGCAGCGGCGCTCGGCTATCGCAAGCGGAGGTTGCCGTGGCCCGCCTTTCCGACCGGTGAGCCCACGCCTTACACTTCGCACCCCCGCGGCACACGGGGCGCCAGAGTTGCCGATCCCGGCGGATTCCGGCCATTGGGCGAAAGCGGTCGCCGCGCGCCATTGCCGCGCCGTACCCGGGCACCTATACCTGACATCTCGCGGCCGGTGAGACGGCTGCCTGCGCGCCACGGGGCGCGCTTCAACGGGGGAGTTCCTGATGCGCCTGTTCCTGAGAACGCTGTTCGCGAGCGCGCTCGCGAGTGTCCTCGTCGTCAGTCCCGGCGTCTCGCGGGACGCTTCGGCGAGCAACCACGGCACGTACGTCAGCGGTGGCACGGCCGTCGCGCGGGCGGACGGGCAGCCGGTCGCCGACGAGGGGTCGGTCGTCTGCGACAACGGCAACGGTGTCGGCGTCGGCGGGCTGTGCCTGGCGTTCGGCGGCGGCAATGCCGTCGCGATCGATGACGTCGCGGCCGGCGAGAACGTCCCGTACCAGGTGTGCGTCGACAACAGCGGCGACGGCGTCTGCACGTCGCCTGACTTCGGTGCCTGCGCCGACGACGTGTACTTCAGCCACGACGACGCCGGCAACTTCTTCAACCCGGTCGGCCCGCTGCCCACCGGGTTCCGCTCCGGCTGCTCCGGCGGGCCGTGGAAGGGCTACGTGGTGTTCCTCTGCGAGGGCGCCCACGCGGTCGGCGCCGGCGCGCACACGCACGCGGCGGTCGAGGGCACCGGCGAGGTCGTGACCGGCGGCGAGGGGTTCGGCACGTTCTGCGGCGGCACCCGGATCGCGCAGTCGCGTAAGCCGTACACCGTCGGTTCCGGCGCCCGGTACCTGAGCGGCGGCACGGCGGCGAGCCGCCAGAACGGCAAGACCGTGGTGGACGAGGGCAGCGTGGTCTGCAACAACGGCGACAACGTCGGCGTGGGCGGCTTCTGCACGTCGTTCGGCGGTGGCAACGCGATGGCCGTGTTCGACGCGGCGGCCGGCACCGACGTGGCGTTCCAGGTCTGCGTCGACAACAACGGCGACGGCATCTGCACCTCACCCGACTTCGGCACGTGCGCCGACCGGGTGTTCTTCAGCCACGCCGACAACGGCGCGTTCTACAACCCGGTCGGTCCGCTCCCGGCCGGGTTCGACCCCGGCTGCGGCGCCAGGGCGTGGCAGGGGTACGTCGTGTTCCTCTGCGAGGGCACCCATATCGAAGGCATCACACCGCACGCGCACCCGGCGACCACGGGCACCGGGCGCGTGACGACCGGCGGCGAGGGCCTCGGGACGTTCTGCGGCGGCTCGGACGCGGCGCCTTCGCGCAAGCGCTACCGGCTCGACCTCTCCTCGTCGTCGAACCCGTGCCGGCTGTTCGCAACGCAGAACGACGACGCGACCGGACAGGTCTTCCAGGGCTTTGTCCAAGGGAGCACTGCCGTCGCCGACGTCAGCACCGTCTCGGTCAGGTGCCGCGTGACGGTGAACGGCGTGACGGTGGCGGCGACCCCGAAGGGGACCGGCGCCGGGGCCTCTACGACGTTCGCACAGGTGAGCTTCGGGGCGGACGAGACCGATGTGGTCCGCCTGTGCTCCGACGTCTCCGACGGGCACAGCAGCCGGACGACCTGTAGCGCCGCGACGTTCACGTCGGTACCCGGCCAGGCGACGGCCGACCTCGTCGCGGCGCTGGCGGCGCAGCTCGGACCCATCGCCGACCCGATCGCGTGCGCGTTGCTGAGCGGGCTGGCCGGGAACTACGGCGCGGTCGTCGTGAACGCGCAGGGCGACGTGTTCGTCAACGGCGAAGCGGTGCTCGACTGCCCGCCGTACGACCTCGGTCTCGAGTCGCCGCTCGAAGGCGGCGCGGTGCGGATCGTGACGGCCGGCTTCTAAACGTCGTTCACGCGCCGGCGACGGCCATCCGGAGGGGGTCCGGGTGGCCGTCGCCGCGGCATGCCCGCCGCGCGCCGGCCGCTCGGGCGGGTTCCGGCCAATGGGCGAAAGCGGTCGCGCCACGCCGTTGCGGCGGCCCGCCCCCGCGCCTATACCTGCACAGTCGCGGCCCTACACCGCGACGCGCGTTCGCGCGCGCCACCCAGTGAGGAGGCCTTCGTGCCCCTGTTCCTGCGATCTATGTTCACTGCCGCGCTCGCCGCGGCACTGGTGCTCACACCAGGCGCCACCGCCGACGCCACTCCCGGTGATTCCGGCCGGTACGTCAGCGGCGGCACCGTCGTCGCCCGCGCCAACGGGCAGACGCTGGCCGACGAGGGCTCGGTCGTCTGCGACCACGCCGACGGCGTCGGCGCCGGCGGCCTCTGCCTGGCGTTCGGCGGCGGCAACGCCGTGCACCTCGTCGACAAGGCGGCCGGCGAGAACGTCGCGTTCCAGGTCTGCATCGACAACAGCGGCGACGGTGTCTGCACCTCACCCGACTTCGGTCCCTGCGCCGACGTCACGTTCTTCAGCCACGACGACAACGGCACGTTCTACAACCCGGTGGGTCCGATGCCCACCGACTTCACCTCCGGCTGCGCCGGCGGACCGTGGAAGGGGTACGTCGTCTTCCTCTGCGAGGGCGCTCATACCGTCGGCACCGACAACCACGCGCACGCCGCCTCGACCGGCACCGCCGTCGTCACGAGCGGCGGCGAAGGCCAGGGCACGTTCTGCGGCGGCATGCCGATCGCGCAGTCGCGCAAGCCGTACTCGGTGGGCTCCGGCGCGCGGTACGTGAGCGGCGGCACGGCCGCGTCGCGCGAGAACGGCACCACCCGCGTCGACGAGGGCACCGTCGTCTGCAACAACGGCAACAACGAGGGCGTCGGCGGCTTCTGCACGTCGTTCGGCGGCGGCAACGCGATGGCCGTCTTCGACGCCGTCTCCGGCACCGACGTGGCGTACCAGGTCTGCATCGACAACAACGCGGACGGGTTCTGCACCTCACCGGACCCGGACTGGAGCTGCCCGGACTACATCGCGTTCAGCCACGACGACGACGGCGCGTTCTACAACCCCGTCGGACCGCTGCCCACCGGCTTCTCGCCGGGCTGCGGCGGGTCGCGGGCGTGGCAGGGCTACGTCGTCTTCCTCTGCGAGGGGTCGCACGTGGACGGGATCACGCCGCACGTGCACCCCGCCACCACCGGCACCGGCCGGGTCACGACCGGCGGCGAGGGGACGGGCACGTTCTGCGGTGGCTCGTACGCCGCGCCGTCACGCAAGCGGTACCGGCTCAACACCGCGCTGCCCGTCGTCGGCAACGTCCACCACGGCGGCGACACCTGCACGCTCACCGGCCCCGAAAACTCGTCGGCCGTGACCGGGCAGAGCACGGCGGCGACGATCGAGGGTCGCGCGAACGCGCTCGACTTCGGCGGGACCCCGACCGACCCGATCTCGCTGCAGTGCCTGGTGCGGGTGAACGGGTCCACCGTCGCGCTGTCGAAGCAGGCGTCCGGCACCGGTGTCGCCACCGTCCCGCCGGAGGCCATCACGTTCAACGCCAGCGACGCCGACTCCATCCAGGTCTGCGCCGCCGTCACCACCCCCAGCGGGAGCACGGTCGACTGCGACGACGTCACGGAGACGCAGGTGCCGCCGCAGGCGGTGCAGGACCTGGCCGACGGGGCCGGCGACGCGGCGGAGCAGGTCGCCGAGGACGTCGAGGCGATGGGGGACTCCCTGGTGCACCCGTTCCTGTGCCCGCTGCTCGCGCCGTTCGCGGGGACGTACGGCACGGTCGTCATCACCCCGGAGGGCGACGTGTCCACGCACGGCGAGCACCTGCTCGACTGCCCGCCGTACGCGTGACCTGACGCTCGTCGGCCACCCGGGGTGAGAGCCTTGGGTGGCCGATGAGCGTCTTCGACCTGACCAGTGCGGACGGGACCCGGATCCGTGGCTGGACCAACGACGGGTCCGGTCCCGCCGTCCTGCTGTGCAATGGCCTCGGCGCGCCCGCGCAATCGTGGCCGCTGCTGACCGGGAGCGACTCCGGCTTCCGCGTCGCGAGCTGGGACTACCGCGGTCTCGGCGGGTCCGCCCGCCCGGCCGACCCGAAGCGGATCGGCGTGGCGGACCACCTCGCCGACGCGCTCACCGTCGCCGACACGGCGGGGCTGGACGAGTTCGTCGTGCTGGCGTGGAGCATCGGTGTCAACGTCGCGTTCGAGCTCGCGTCGGTGTGCCCCGGCCGGGTGCGCGCGGTGCTCGGCGTCGCCGGCGTGCCGGGCGGTTCGTTCCAGGCGATGTTCGGCCCGTTACGCGGCGCGGCGCGGGCCCGGCATGCCGGAGCGGTCGGCGCCGCGAAGGCGTTGCGGCTGGCCGGCCCGGCGCTGAACCGCGTCGCGCGCTCCACGCCGCTCAACCGCGCGACCGCGACGCTGATCCGGCACTCGGGCGTCGTGCACCGGGCGGCGCGGCCGGAGTACCTGCTGCCGACCGTCGCGGAGTTCAGGGAGCACGACTTCCGCTGGTACTTCACGCTCGCCGTCGCGATGGCAGAGCACCACCCGATGGACCTGGCGTTCGTCCGCTGCCCGGTCACGCTGGCCGGCGGGCGGCGCGACATCCTCGTGTCGCGGCACGACCTCGAACGCGCCGCCGCCCGCATCCCGCACGCGAAGCTGGTCATGCTCGACGGCTCGCACTTCCTGCCGCTGGAGCGCCCGGCGGAACTGACCGCGCTGCTCCGGGAGCTGGTCGGCTAGGAACGGGCCGGCGGGGCGCCGGGTCCCCCGACCAGGCACCCCGCCGACGACGGGCTAGGTGCAGTACCGGTAGTCGAGCGACGCCGCGGCCATCCAGCCGCGGCCGTCCCACGCCGACGATGTCCAGACCTTGCGGTACGAGCCCTGCAGGTTCGGCTCGACGTTGGAGTTCGGGCCGGTGACCTGCTCGCCGTACCACTTCGTCTTGAGGTAGCCCCAGCCCGGGTCCTCGTAGACGTCGGAGTAGTTCCAGATGACCCGGTAGTAGTTCGTCGTGCACCCGGCCTGCGCTGGGGTGGCGGCGCCGGCGGTGGCGGCGAGAGCCGTTCCGGCGACCAGCAGTGCGACTCGGCGCATGCGTTCCTCCTTCGGTTGTTGCGCGAGGTTCTTCGCGCACCACGAACGCTCGCGCGGCACCCCGTCGCGTTCCATGGCGAGCAGCCGAAGATGTGCGGAAGAAGTGCCGGGGACAGCGTTGCCGAGCGGCACCGCGCGGCCGACGCGTGCCGGGCGGGCCGGTGCCGCGGCGGGCTGGGACGCGGGAGACGCGGCTACCGCGGCCACTCCCACGCGACGCCGTAAGCGAAGCCGCGCGGGGGGTCGTCGAACGACACCGCGACGTGCCCGGTCGCGTCGAGCCGGAGCGGCATCGACGTATCCGGGTCGCCGCCTCCGGCCGCCTCGTCCACGCCGTCCATCCGCCACACCCGGGCCGGGAGCTCGGCACGGTCGAACGTCACGCGCACCGTCAACCGCGTTGGCGGGCGCGCGACGCTCACGGCGAAGCAGTTGTCCGGGTTCGGCGAGCCGCCGTACCGCGTGTCGTACCGGAGGCGGTGCGTCTGGCCCGCCCGCAACGGCTCCGGGTAGGCGATCCGCGCGATCCGGAAACCGGGGCGTCCCACCGAGCGGTCGTCGACGAGTGTCCCGCCCTCCCGCACGACCAGCGCCGCCGGGCCGCCTTCGTCGTCGTAGCAGAAGTATCTGACCTCGATGCCCTCGACGCCGTCCGTGAGCGCTCGCAGCAGGTGGGTGACCTCGCCCTCGCGACCCGCTCTGCCGGCCAAGCGGTACGTGACGTCGTAATCGAGGTTCTCCCAGCGCGGTGCCTCGTCGCCCGCCCCCGACGGGGCGACGCCGCTCTCGGGCGCGCCGAGCAGCGTGACGAGCGCCGCGAGCATCTCGTGCTCGACGTCATACGCCGCTCGCGCCGTGTCGCCGAGGTAGTTGCGGTTGCCGGCCGCGCGGACATCGGCGTTATGAGCAGCGACGAACTCCGCGCGGCGGGCGGTGAGATTCTTGCCGCTGCCGCAGTAGCCGATGGCCAGAGAGTTGCGGAGGAACCGCGCCTGCACGCCCTCGCCAAGCTCGCGCGCCGCTGCGACGACGGCCTCGTATGCGGCCTTGGCGCGGGCGCTCTCCGGCGCCTGGACCCACACCCGCCGCACGACCGGTAGGTCGAGGACTGCTGGCATCAGGGCGACCTTGTCCACCGTCAGTCCCGCGCCGCCCATCGACCAACGCAGCTGCGCAATCGCGTCGACCCGCAGCTCCCCGCTCCGAGCGGGCAGCCGTCCAGTCCGCATCCGACCCCCGTTCACCTGTAGGCGGCACCTTACTCCCGGGCGACGGTTACACCTGCGGGCGGCGGCGGCCGTCGGTGACCAGCGCCGGCAGCACCGCGGGCCGCCCGGCGCGCACGTCGCTCTTCGCACCGATCCCGCGCCGCGCCCCGAGCTCGCGGCGCACCGAGGCGGCGTTGTTGCGCTCGATCGTCTTGCGCAACGCCTTCGGCACCGGCGCGCCGACGTAGACCTGCCGCCCGACCGACGGCGTCAGACCCTTCACCGTCTTCTTGTTGACGAACAGCCAGTACGGCCCGGGCACCGCGACGTTCGCCGACGGCGGCGTCGCGACCGTGACGCTGTTCCGGCCGCGCTTGACGATCGGCAGCTCGATCACCTTCTGGTCGCCGTTGACCAGGTGGGTGATCGCCGGGTTGCGGACCAGCACGACGCTCGCGATGTCGCGCGCGTCCGTCGTCTTGATCGTCGTCGTCTTCCGGTACGGCTGGCTCGCCGCGTAGTTCGTGATGACCGGGCGCGGGCCGTAGAACAGGTTCGGCGGTGAGAACACCTCGAACGACGAATCGCGGAACGCGTCGGACAGCCCGAGCGCGCCGCGCCCGTCGTTCGTCGGGAACGCGTAGCCGGTGTTGATCGGCGCGTGCCCGCCGACGAGCACCCGGCCGTCGGGCAGCAGCATCGCGCTGTTGTGGTACGTCCGCCCCTTGCGCGCCGACGCCAGCGCGCGCCAGCTCTGCGCCGCCGGGTCGTACAGCTCGGCCTGCGTGACCGGCGTGCCGCCGCCGGGCCCGACGACCTCGTCGCGGTCGGCGCCGGAGAACGCCACCACCTCGCCGGTCGGCAACGTCACGCCGGTCGAGTACCACCGGCCGTTGACCATGTCGCCGGTCGTCTGGGTGTTGAACTCCGTCCGGCCGCCCCCGACATCGATGGTGTTGAGCGTCGAGGTGCTGGTGCCGACGTACGTGCCGGGCGTGACGCCGTACACGCCGCCGGCGCTGAGGAACTCCGCCTTGTCGTACGGCGCCCGCAGCGGAAGCTGCTGCGAGAACGCCGAGCCGCGGAACCCACGCAGCGCCGGCCCGAACGCCGGCAGCCCGACGTCGCTCCACGTCTGCGTCGCGGGGTCGTAGACGGCGGCGACGTTCCAGAGCGCCTCGTCGTACGACTGCCCGTCGGGGTTGAACGCCTGCCCGGCCGCGTCGTAGTAGACGCGCCCGTCGGGCAGTAGGTGCAGCCGCGGGTACAGCGGCAGCGACCGGTCCGCCGTCGCCTTGTTGGGCGACCACGTCTCGGTGCGCGGGTCGAACGTCTCCAGCTGCTTGACGTTGGTGCCGCTGTCCGCCGGGCGGTTCGCGTACATGGGCTTGATGAGCTTCGTGACGCCGCTCGCGACCAGCACCTTGCCGCTCGGCAACGTCACCAGGCTCGGGTACCACCGGCCGTAGCGCATCGCGCCCTTCGCGGGGCGCCAGCGGCGGGCGGCGGTGTCGTACACGCGGGTCGCCTTCAGCCCCTCGAGCTCGGAGAGGCCGTACGGCACCCCGGACACGCCGGGCTCGAGGTAGTACGCCGTGCCGCCGACGTTGAGGACGCGCCCGTCGGCGAGGTGTACCTGGTCGGAGCAGAACAGGTCGCCGTCGTTGTCGGTGCGGTCGTTGTTGTGCGGGACGACGGGCAGCCACTCGTCGCCGACGCGGCCGTTCGGCGGGCCGCCGGTCGGCTGCCCAGGCACCGACCAGCGCGGCCGGCCGCTGCGCAGGTCGAGCAGCCGCGACTGGTCGTCCTGCGCCTGGTGGCCGATCTCGGCGACAGTGTTGTACTCGACGTCCTCCATGCCCTCCAGGCCGTCCCAGTAGAGGACGGTGCCGTCGGGGAGCGCGACCTGCGAGACGGCGGCGGGCTTGCAGATCGTCCGCCCCTTCGCGTCCTCGACGCACTTCGGGCCGGGCTCCTCGAACGGCGCCCCGAACGCGCCGACGACCGACGGGTCGGCCGCCCGCGCGGGCGCGGTGAACGGGAGCGCGGCCGCGGTGACCGCGAGCGCGAGGATGCCGGACGAACGCCGCATGGGGGACCTCCTCCTGACCCGTTCGACGGGCTAGCCGCGCGGACCTCTCGTCCTGATTCCCACGGCGGCGACCGCCCCGACGACGGCGACGGCCGCGGCCAGCCCGATGGGCAGGTAGTTGCGGCCGCCCGGCTCGCGCGGCGCCGGCTGCCACGTCGTCTCGCCGCTGATCACGACACCGCGGCCGTCCACCTCGGCGGGCACGTCCCACTCGACCATCGTGGTCGGCCCGTCCCGGCGCAGCACCGCGTCCGGCGGCACGCCAGGCGCGTACGCGAGCCGCCGGTCCAGCCACACCAGCTCCGGCTCGGGCGCGTGCCGCGTCCAGCGCGGCGCGGTCGCCGCGCCCGTCGCGAACGGCAGCCCGCGCAGCGCGCGGTCGTCGCGCCAGGTCGCGCTGAGCTCGTTCACCTCGACACCGGTGCCCGAGAAGCGGGCGAACGGCTCTCCCTCGATGCCCTTGACTAGCAGCGTGCCGCTGCCGTTCCAGCGCAGGAACAGCCCGGGGATTCGCCCGTCCACCACGGCGACGTCCGCGCTCGGGAGCGGGCGGGTGACGGCGCTGCGGAACGCCCCCGCCACCGGCCGGTACTCCACGTGCCCCCGTGCCGTGTGCGTCGCGCCGCCGCGGCGTAACGGCACCGCCCAGTCGCCGAGCCGCGCCGGTAACCGGGACCGCACCAGCTCCGGCGTCACCGCGCTGTCGCCGGCGTGCAGCCGGTGGTCGAACCACGCCCACGTGCCGCCGCGCGCGACGGCGACCCAGCGGGTGGCCGTCCGGGCCGGCGGCGCCGCGCCGTCCGGGCGCAGTGAGGCGTGCCAGTCCGGGGAGCCGACGTCGGCCTCGACCTCGTCCTTCGCGATCCGCAGGAACGGCCGGCCGTCGGTGCCGAGCACCTCGACCGGCCGGTCGCCGTGGTTGGCGACCAGCAGCTGGTCGGCGACGCCGGCCCGGATCTCGACCACGACGTCGGGCAGCGGCGGGTCCACCGCGTCGAGCCGGGCGAGGACGTGCGGGTTCGTCGGGTGCGCGGCGGCCGGCACCGTCGCCACCGCGAGCGCCGCGGCGGCGACGGCGGCAGCGAGGGCGGCGGCGCGCCGGCGGACGGTCACGGCGTCGTTTGTACCGCGCCCGCCCGACCCCCCTTGCCGCGCGGAACCGATGGCGGTACGAAGCCGGTCCGCCCCGACCCCTACGAAAGAGGCGACCCCATGCGCGTCCGCACCAACCTCACCGCCGCCGCCGCACTCGCCGCCGCCGCGTTCGGCAGCGCGCCGCCCGCGTCCGCCGCGACGGCCGGCACCATCCAGATGGCGATCACGATCGGCTGCTACGGCTGCGGCACCTACGGCCCCGACGGCAACTCGATCTCGGTCACCTGCACCGGCGTCTGCAACCTCGGTGGCGTCACCTGCACCGGCGTCTGCTCGTACTCCGGCGGCGGCACGGCCGACGTCCCGGTCGGTCTCACCTGCCTGCTCGAGGGGCGCATGACCGGCGACATCTACACGGCCGGGGGGCCGGTCTCGTTCGCGCTGTCGTTCGTCGCGCCGTACTGGGTCATGACGCTCGAGGGCGCGACCGCCGCCGGCGCGTACGCGATCACGAGCCCGGTCGGGCTGGTGTGCGACAGCGCGGTGACGCTCACGTTCGCCGGCACGATCGCGGGAACGGCGTAGGCCTGGGAAGTTTCCGGCGCCGCCCGGTAACCCGGGGGGCGGCGCCGGGCGTCTGACCCGGTGCGACGGCCGGGTGCGCCGTCGGCTCTGAGGGGTTGGGGAGGCCGGCCATGAAGGTCCTGCGTCGTTCCGTCGTCACGTTCTGCGCCACCGTCGGGCTGGTCGCCGCGACGTCGTTCCTGCCGGCCCACGCGTCGCTGCCGCCGACGTCCACGGCGGCCGCGACCGGCGGCGCCCGCGCCACCGGCTACCCGACCCTGACCAACGTGCGCTGGTCGGCGCACGACTCGTTCGACCGCATCGTCTTCGACTTCACCGGCGGCACGCCGGCCTACCGGGTGGCGTACGGCACCCTCAGCGGCCTCGGCACCGGCACCGCGACGACGCTCGAAGGCGCGGCCGACCTCGTCGTGGACTTCGAGTTCGCGCGCGCCCACGACGGCAACGGCCGCTCGACGTACCCGCTGCGCACGCTGGAGCCGAACCTCAAGTCATTGCTGCAGGTGAAGTGGGGCGGCGACTACGAGGGGTACGTGCGCGCCGGGCTCGGGCTGCGCGACAAGGTCGGCTTCCGGGTGCTCGCGCTGAGCGGGCCGCCGCGCATCGTGGTGGACGTCGCGCACCGCACGCCGTTCGCCACGTCCGCGGTCACCGCGGCCGGCACCGCCACGAACGTCGTCGTGGACGGCGTCCGCGGCGCCCGGCACACCGGCTACGACCGGCTCGTCCTCGACGTGCAGGGCAGCGCCGCGCCGGGCATCGCCGTCCGCTACGCCGCCGCCGACTCGTCGACCCTGCTGGTCCGGCTCTCGGCGGCCGGGTCCACGCCGCGGGCGTCGTTCGTCGGCCCGGCGACAACGTCGTTCGGCTACCCGGGGCTGCGGTCGGTCCGTGCCGCCGACGAGGGCTCGTCGCTGCTGTTCCGCGTCTCGACCGCGCGCCGCAACGGCTTCCGCGTCACGTACCTCACGTCGCCGACGCGGGTCGTCGTGGACGTGAAGCACTAGCCAGTGCGGCGCCCGCTCACGAACTGACAGTGCCGCCCGCCCCCTTCGCGTGCGGGGCGGCACTGTCAGTTGGGGGCGGGCCCGCCGAGCGCGGCTACGCGGGCGGGACGCCGAGGCGTTCGAGGATCAGCCGGTTGACCGTGGCGGCGTTGGCCTGGCCGCGCATCGCCTTCATCACCGCGCCCACCAGCGCGCCGGCTGCCGCGACCTTGCCGTCGCGGACCTTCTGCGCGACGTCGGGATTGTTCGCGATCGCCTCGTCCACGGCCGCGCCGAGCGCGCCCTCGTCGGAGACCTGCTTGAGCCCGCGCGCGGCGACCACGGCATCCGGGTCGTCGCCGGTCTCGACGATCCCCGCGAACACGTCCTTCGCCATGGTCGCGGACAGGTCGCCGCTCGCGACCAGCGCGACCACGCGCGCCACGTGCGCGGGGGTGACGCCGAGCTCGCCCGCGTCCACGCCGGCGGCGTTCGCCTTGGCCTGCAGGTCGCCGAGCCACCAGTTGCGCGCCTCGGCGGCGGGCGCGCCGGCCTCGACCGTCGCGATGACGAGGTCGAGCACCCCGGCCCGGCTCATCGCGTCCACGTCCTGGTCCGGCAGGCCGAGCTCGCCGACGACGCGCCGGCGGCGGGCGTGCGGCAGCTCCGGCAGCCCCGCGCGCAGCTCCTCGACCCACTCCCGCGGCGGGGCGATCGGCACGAGGTCGGGCTCGGGGAAGTACCGGTAGTCCTGCGCCTCCTCCTTCGAGCGCCCCTCGGTCGTGGTGCCGCTGTTCTCGTGGAAGTGGCGGGTCTCCTGGACGATCCGCTCCCCCGCCTCCAGCCGGGCCGCCTGCCGCTCGACCTCGTGGCGTACGGCCCGCTCGACCGAACGCAGCGAGTTGACGTTCTTGACCTCGGCGCGGGTGCCGAACGGCTCCGTGCCGCGCGGCCGCAGCGAGACGTTGACGTCGCAGCGCAGCGACCCCTCCTCCATCTTCACGTCGGAGACGCCGAGCGCGCGGAGGATGTCGCGCAACGCCGTGACGCACGCCCGCGCCACCTCCGCGGAGTGGATATCGGGCTTGGTGACGATCTCGACCAGCGGGATGCCCGCTCGGTTGTAGTCGACCAGCGAGTAGTCGGCGCCGTGGATGCGGCCGGTCGCGCCGCCGACGTGCAGCGACTTCCCGGTGTCCTCCTCGAGGTGGACGCGCTCGATGCCGACGCGGTGCACCTCGCCGCCGAGCTCCACGTCGAGGTAGCCCTCGAAGCAGAGCGGCTCGTCGTACTGGCTGATCTGGAAGTTCTTCGGCATGTCCGGGTAGAAGTAGTTCTTCCGCGCGAACCGGCACCACTCCGCGATCGAGCAGTTCAGCGCCAGGCCGATCATCGTCGTGTAACGGATCGCGGCCTCGTTGGCGACCGGCAGCGCGCCGGGCATCCCGAGGCAGACCGGGCAGGTGTGCGTGTTCGGCGGCGCGCCGAACGTCGTCGAGCAGCCGCAGAACATCTTCGACCTCGTGCCGAGCTCGACATGGGTCTCCATGCCGATGACCGGCTCCCAGCGGGTCAGCACGTCGCTCACAGCGCCGGTACCTCCGTCATCGGCGCCGCCCGCTCGTACGCGGCCGCGACGCGGTACATGAGGTCGTCGCGCAACGCCGGCGCCATGACCTGCAGCCCGACCGGCAGCCCGTCGTCCGGCGACAGCCCGCACGGCACGCTCATCGCGGCGCCGCCGGACAGGTCGGACGGGATCGTGCACAGGTCGGCGAGGTACATCGCCAGCGGGTCGTCCACCCGTTCGCCGATCTTGAACGCCGTCGTCGGCGTGGTCGGCGACACCAGCACGTCCACCTGCTCGAACGCCCGGTCGAAGTCGCGCGTGATGAGCGTGCGGACCTTCTGCGCCTGGCCGTAGTAGGCGTCGTAGTAGCCGGAGGAGAGCGCGTACGTGCCGAGGATGATGCGCCGCTTCACCTCCGCGCCGAAGCCGGCCGCGCGGGTGATCGACATGACCTCCTCGACGCCGTGCCGGCCGTCGTCGCCGGCCCGCAGGCCGTAGCGCATGGCGTCGAAGCGGGCCAGGTTGGACGAGCACTCCGACGGCGCGATCAGGTAGTACGCCGGGAGCGCGTACGTGAAGTGCGGGCACGACACCTCGGAGACCACCGCGCCGAGCGACTCCAGCGTGGCGACCGCCTCGCGGAACCGCGCCTCGACGCCCGGCTGGTACCCCTCGCCGCCGAACTCCTTGACCACGCCGATGCGCATGCCGCTCACGTCCGCCTGCCGCGCCGCCTCCACCACCGGCGGGACCGGCGCGTCGATCGACGTCGAGTCCATCGGGTCGTGGCCGCCGATGACCGCGTGCAGCAACGCCGCGTCGAGCACGGTGCGCGCGCACGGCCCGCCCTGGTCGAGCGACGACGAGAACGCGATCAGCCCGTAGCGGGACACGCCGCCGTACGTCGGCTTCGCGCCGACCGTGCCGGTGACGGCGGCCGGCTGCCGGATCGAGCCGCCGGTGTCGGTGCCGATGCCCAACGGCGCCATGAAGCTCGCGACAGCGGCGCTGCTGCCGCCGCCGGACCCGCCGGGGACGCGGTCGGTGTCCCACGGGTTGCGGCTGGGCCCGTACGCGGAGTTCTCCGTGGACGAGCCCATCGCGAACTCGTCCATGTTCGTCTTGCCGAGGATGACGACGCCGGCCTCCTTGAGGCGGCGGGTGACGGTGGCGTCGTACGGCGGCCGCCAGCCTTCGAGGATCTTCGACCCGCAGGTCGTCGGGATGCCCTCGGTCGTGAACACGTCCTTGAGTGCCAGCGGGACTCCAGCCAGCGGCGAGAGCTGCTCGCCGTTCGCGCGCGCCTCGTCCACCCGCTTGGCGGCGGCGAGGGCGCCGTCGGCGTCGACGTGGAGGAACGCGTTGAGGCGGTCGTTGAGCGCGCCGACGCGGTCGAGGTGCGCCTGCGCGACCTCGACGGCGGACGCCTCGCCGTTGGCGACGACGCGCGCCAGCTCGGCGGCGGTCAGCCGGGTGAGGTCGCTCACTGGTGCACCCTCTTCCCGTCGGCAGTTCCAGAAGGACTGCTGATGCACCTGAGGTGCCGCCGGGTCATCGCCCTGCTCGCTTGACGCTTCGACGTCCGGCATGAGTTCTGCGAGGCCCGGCGGTCACCCAGGGC
>DATLNJ010000125.1:0-41915 GCA_035536815.1 Frankiaceae bacterium | reverse complement strand
GACGAAAGTACGCTCCATCCGCACCGGGACCTCCCGCAATTGTTGGCTCTACCGGCCGGAGTCCAACTCCGACCGGCAACCCACGACAACTTGCGAGTGAGGTCCCGGCCCTACGACCCGGCGCCCTCATACCGTCTAAAGGAGCGAAGCGGGACTAGCCGGTGCGGACCGCCGCGTCGGCTACGTCAAAGCGCTCAGGAAGCGCGGACCACCTTGCCGGCCTTGATGCACGAGGTGCAGACGTTCAGGCGCTTGGGGGTCTTGCCGACGAGGGCGCGCACGCGCTGGATGTTCGGGTTCCAGCGGCGGCGGGTGCGGCGGTGCGAGTGGGAGACGGACATGCCGAAGCCCGGCCCCTTGCCACAGACGTCGCAGACGCTCGCCACTGTACTAGCTCCTCGGTCGCACGCGAAAAAGCCCCACCGGGGCAACCGGCAGAGCGTACCACTTGTCACACCCCCGCCGTAGAGTCCGGCCATGACCGCGCTGGCAGCGCTAGACCGGCTGGACGCGGCGGCCGTACGCCGCTGGCTGGCCGGCGCGCGCGACGCCCTGGACCGGCACCGCGCCGAGATCGACGATCTCAACGTCTACCCGGTGCCCGACGGCGACACGGGCACCAACCTCTGCCTGACGATGGCCTCGGTCGCCGACGCGCTGCCGCCGGAGGACGACCTGCCCGCGCTCCTCAACGCCGCCGCCCGCGGCGCGCTGCTCGGCGCCCGCGGCAACTCCGGGGTCATCCTCAGCCAGATCCTTCGGGGCGCGGCGGACGCGTTCGGGTCCGGGTCGGCGGCGGACGTGCAGAAGGCGTTGCGGCGGGCGGCGGAGACGGCGTACGGCGCGGTCGCCAGCCCGGTCGAGGGCACGATCCTGTCGGTGGTGCGCGCGGCGGCCGACGCCGCCGAGACCGCCGACCCCAACGACCTGCGCGCCGTGGTGACGGCCGCGTGCCTGGGGGCGACGGAGGCGTTGCGGCAGACGACGGCGCAGTTGCCGGCGCTGGCTGCCGCGGGCGTCGTGGACGCGGGCGGGCGCGGGCTCTGCGTGGTGCTGGACGCGCTGGCGGCGGTCGTCTGCGGCGAGGCGCAGGCCACCGCGCCGGCGCTGCTCGTACCCAGGGACCGCACGGCGCTGGCGGTCGCGCGCGAGTCGGGCAGCGACGCGTACGCGTACGAGGTGCAGTACCTGCTCGACGCGGAGTCGGTGGACGGGCTCAAGGCCGCGCTCGCCGCGCTCGGTGACTCGCTCGTCGTGGTCGGGTGCGACGGCCTCTGGAACGTCCACGTCCACGTCAACGACGTCGGCGCGGCCATCGAGGCCGGCATCGCGGCGGGCCGCCCGCACCGCATCACGGTGACGCGGTTCGCGGACCAGATCGCGGCGGCGGCGGCCGGGCCGGACGACCCGCCCGCGAGCGGCCGCGCGGTCGTCGCGGTCGTGCAGGGCGAGGGCCTGGCCGAGCTGTACGAGGCGGCCGGCGCGACGGTCGTCACCGGCGGCCCGTCCGCGTGCCCGGCCACCGGCCAGCTGCTCGACGCCGTGCTCGCGACCGGCGCCGCGGAGGTCGTGCTGCTCCCCAACGACGGCAACGTGCACGCCCCCGCCGCCGCGGCCGCCGCGGAGGCGCGCGCCGTGGGCCGCGACGTGCACGTCGTTCCGACCCGGTCGCCGGTGCAGGGGCTGGCCGCGCTCGCCGTCATGGACCCCGGCCGCAACTTCGGCGACGACGCGATCGCCATGTCCACCGCCGCGAGCGGCACGCGCTGGGCCGAGGTGACGGTTGCGGCGCGGGACGCGCAGACGACGGCCGGGTTCTGCCGCGCGGGCGACGTGCTCGGGCTGGTGGACGGCGACGTCGCGGTCATCGGCAACGACCTCGCCGCCGTCGCGTGGGACGTGATCGAGCGCATGCTGGCCGCCGGTGGCGAGCTGGTGACGGTCGTCACCGGCGCCGGCGCGCCGGCCGGCCTGGGCGACGTTCTCGCCGGACGCGTGGCGGCGGCGTACCCCCTGGTGGAGGCGGAGGTCCACCGGGGCGGGCAGCCGCACTACCCCCTGCTGCTGGGCGTCGAGTGAGCAGTCCGGTATGACCGCGCTCGACACGCCGTTGAAGGGGATCGTCGGGGACCGTACGGCGAAGGTGCTCGACCAGGCGCTCGACCTGCGCACGGTGGCCGACCTGCTGCACCACTACCCGCGCCGGTACGCCGAGCGCGGGCGGCTCACCGACCTGGCCAGCCTGCACGTCGGCGACCACGTGACGGTCATGGCCGAGGTGATGCGCACCAACGTCCGCCCGATGCGCCAGCGACGCGGGCAGCTGTTCGAGGTCGTCGTCGGGGACGGGCGGAAGTCGCTGACGCTGACGTTCTTCAACCAGCCGTGGCGCGAGCGCGAGCTGCGGGTCGGGCGGCAGGCGCTGTTCGCGGGGAAGGTCACCGACTTCCGCGGCAAGCGGCAGCTCAACAATCCCGAGTACCAGCTGCTCGACGGCGACGCGGCCGACGACGTGGCGGCCGACTTCGCGGGGAAGCTGATCCCGGTCTACCCGGCGTCGGAGAAGATCGCGTCCTGGAAGGTCGCGCAGTGCGTGCGGGTGGTGCTCGACACGCTCGGCTCGCTACCGGACCCGCTCCCCGAGGCGGTGCAGGACTCCTACGACCTCGTCGACCTCGACGCCGCGATCCGCGGCATCCACCGGCCGTCGTCGGCGGAGGAGATGGAGGCCGCGCGGCTGCGGCTCAAGTGGGACGAGGCGTACGTCCTCCAGGTCGCGCTCGCCCAGCGCCGCCGGCTCGCGCGGCTGGAGCCGACCCCGCCGCGGGTACGCCGTCCGGGCGGGCTGGTGGACGCGTTCGAGGCGGCGTTGCCGTTCCGGCTGACCGACGGGCAGCGGGAGGTGTCGGCGCGCGCGGACGCGGACCTCGCGGCGCCGCACCCGATGCACCGGCTGCTGCAGGGCGAGGTCGGCTCCGGCAAGACGGTGGTGGCGTTGCGCGCGATGCTCACCGTCATCGACGCCGGGGGGCAGGCGGCGTTGATGGCGCCCACGGAGGTGCTGGCGACGCAGCACGCGCGCGGCATCCGCGACCTGCTCGGCCCGCTCGGGATGGCCGGGGAGCTCGGCGCGGCCGAGGTCGCGACGAAGGTGGTGCTGCTGACCGGCTCGACCCCTGCCGCCCAGCGGCGCGCGGCGCTCGCCGCCCTCGCGTCGGGCGAGGCGGGCATCGTCATCGGCACGCACGCGCTGCTCGAGCCGGACGTGGCGTTCCGCGACCTGGGCCTCGTCGTGGTGGACGAGCAGCACCGGTTCGGCGTCGAGCAGCGCGACGTGCTGCGCGCGAAGGGCACGCAGCCGCCGCACGTGCTCGTCATGACCGCGACCCCGATCCCGCGCACCGTCGCCATGACGGTCTACGGCGACCTGGAGACATCGACGCTGACCGAGCTGCCCAAGGGCCGGTCGCCGATCTCGACGCACGTCGTGCCGCCGGAGCGGCCGCAGTACCTCCAGCGCGCGTGGCAGAAGGTGCGCGAGGAGGTGGCGGCCGGGCGGCAGTCGTTCGTGGTCTGCCCGCGGATCGGCGACGCGGAGGGCGACGACGGGCTGGTCGAGGAGGGGCCGCCGGAGGACGACAAGCGGCCGCCGCTTGCGGTGCTCGACGTGTTCCCCGCGCTGCGCGACGGCGAGCTGCACGGCCTGCGCGTGGAGATGCTGCACGGCCGGCTGCCGTCGGACACCAAGGACTCGATCATGCGGCGGTTCGCGGCGGGCGAGGTGGACGTGCTGGTGTCGACGACGGTCATCGAGGTGGGCGTGGACGTCCCCAACGCCACCGTGATGGTCGTCATGGATGCCGAACGCTTCGGCATCTCGCAGCTGCACCAATTGCGCGGCCGCGTCGGCCGCGGCGCGCACGCCGCCACTTGCTTGCTCGTCACCGAGTCGCCCGAGGGGTCGCCGTCGCGGGAACGCGTCGAGGCCGTTGCCGCGACGCTCGACGGCTTCGAGCTGGCCAACCTCGACCTCACCCAGCGCCGGGAGGGCGACGTGCTCGGCGCCGCGCAGTCCGGGCGCCGGTCGCGGTTACGGCTGCTGGAGCTGCTCAAGGACGCCGACCTCATCGTCGCGGCCCGCGAGGAGGCGACCGCGCTGGTGGAGGCCGACCCGGACCTCGCCGGGCACCCGGCGCTGCGCGACGCGATCGTCGCGATGCTCGACGAGGAGCGCGCCGAGTACCTCGAGAAGGCGTAGCAAGGGCGGAGCCCGCCCGAACTGACAGTGCCGCCGCGCACGGGTAGGCCCCGGCACGCACTGTCAGTTGGGGAGGCGCCGGTCGGGCCGAACTTGCCGTGCCGCCGCGCACGGGCAGGGCTTGGACGCACTGGAAGTTCGGCGGCGGCGCACGCGACGCGGCGTTCCGCCACCATGGCGGCGTGAGGATCGTCGCCGGCGCCGCGCGCGGCCGCCCGCTCGCCGCGCCGCCGGGCCGCGACACGCGCCCGACCAGCGACCGGGCGCGGGAGGGGCTGTTCTCGACGCTGGAGTCGTTGCGCGGCCTGGACTGGGCCGGCGCGCGGGTCCTCGACCTCTACGCCGGATCCGGCGCGGTCGGCCTCGAAGCGCTCTCGCGGGGCGCAACCGCCGCCGTGCTGGTCGAATCCGACGTGCGCGCCGCCGCCGTCATCCGCCGCAACGCCGAGAGCATCGGACTGCCCGGCGCGCGGGTCGTGGTGGACCGGGTCGAACGCTTCCTGGGCGGGCCCGCGACGGCGTTCGACGTGGTTTTCGCCGACCCGCCGTACGCCGTCTCCGACGAGATCGTTGCCCGCGTGCTGGCCGCCGCGGTGCCGTGGCTGGCCGAGGAGGCGCTCGTCGTCGTCGAGCGCCCGACGAAGGGCACCGAGCCGGTGTGGCCCGAGCGCGTGGCCGGCGGGCAGCAGCGCCGCTACGGCGACGGCACGCTTTGGTACGGTCGCGCGATGCGAGGCCCCGCGTGAGGCGCGCCGTCTGCCCCGGCTCGTTCGACCCCGTCACCAACGGCCATCTCGACATCGTCGGCCGCGCCGCCGCGATCTACGACGAGGTCGTCGTCGCGGTGCTCGTCAACCAGAACAAGAAGGGCCTGTTCGACATCCCGGAGCGGATCGAGCTGCTCCGCGAGGTCGTGGCTCCGTGGCCGAACGTCGTCGTGGACTCGTTCGAGGGGCTGCTCGTCGACTTCTGCCGGACCCATCAGATCCCGGTCATCGTCAAGGGCCTGCGTGCGGTCAGCGACTTCGACTACGAGCTGCAGATGGCGCAGATGAACCACCGGCTGGCCGGCGCCGAGACGCTGTTCATGACGACGAACCCGCTGTACTCGTTCCTCTCGTCGAGCCTGGTCAAGGAGGTGGCGAAGTACGGTGGTGACGTGTCGGGGCTCGTTCCCGACGCCGTCGTACGCCGGCTCGCCCAGCGCCTGCCGTCCCGAACTTCCCCGGAGTAGCCCGTCATGGAAGCCCAGGCCAAGCTCGACCAGCTCACCGAGATGGTGGAGTCGGCCAAGTCGATGCCGCTGTCCGCGTCCGTTCTCGTCAACAAGGCCGAGTTCCTCGCGCTGCTCGACGAGCTGCGCGCCACCCTGCCCGACGAGCTGCGCGAGGCGCAGTGGGTGATCAAGGACCGCGACGAGGTGATCGACCAGGGCCGCAAGGAGGCGGAGCGGATCATCGCCGACGCCCGGACGGAGGCCGCCCGGCTGGTCTCGCGCACCGAGGTCATGCAGTCGGCGACGAAGGAGGCCGAGCGGATCGTCACCGAGGCCAAGGAGAACGCCCGGCAGATGCGCCTCGAGGTCGAGGACTACGTCGACGCGAAGCTGGCCAACTTCGAGGTCGTCCTGCACAAGACGATCGGCGCGGTCGAGCGCGGGCGGGACAAGCTGCGCGGCCGGCACGAGCTGGAGGAGCTGCGGGACGGCAGCAACCTGCTCCCCGAGGACCCGCTGCCCGAGCACTGACCGTGGACCTGCGGGTGCGGTTCCCGGTGGACGACGCCGCGCTCGACGCCCTGCACGCGGCCGCGTTCGGCGGCGCGGCCACCGGCGTCCCCTGGCGAGCCCGGCTGGAACGCCACGCGCTCACCTGGGTCGGGGCGTTCGACGGCGAGACGCTGGTCGGGTTCGTGCAGGTCGCGTGGGACGGCGGCGCGCACGCGTTCCTCCTCGACACCGCCGTCCGCCCGGACCTGCAGGGGCAGGGGATCGGCAACGCGCTCGTGGCGCGGGCGGCGACCGAGGCCGCCGCCGCCGGGTGCGAGTGGCTGCACGCCGACTACGAGCCGGGGCTGGCGCCGTTCTACGCCGCCTGCGGCTTCCGGCCGGCCGCCGCGGGCCTGCTGCGGCTCGCCGGGCCGGACGCGCCCCGCGTGGGGTAGACTCTGCCGTTGGTCTGCACAGTCCGAGATCGTCGTGCCCGAGAACAGGAACTCCGCCACCCGCCTCGACCCGCGCCAGCCGCTCGTGATCGACACCCGCGAGCTCCCCCGGCGCCCAGGGTCGCAGCGGAAGATGGAGTTCCAGATCCCGGCGCCCGCCGACCTCGGAGTGGGCATGATCGGGGTCCCGACCGGGGCCGGGCTGGTCCTGAGGTTGCGGCTGGAAGCCGTGATGGAGGGCGTCCTGGTCTCCGGAACGGTCACCGGGCCACTCGCCGGCGAATGCGGGCGGTGCCTGGAACCGGTCACCTCGTCCGTCGAGGTCGACCTGCAAGAGCTGTACGCCTACCCAGGGTCGGAGACGACCGAGGACGAGGCGGGTCGCATGGACGGCGACCTGCTCGACCTCGAACCCGCTCTCCGGGACGCCGTGGTCCTGGCGCTGCCGCTCACCCCGCTGTGCCGCGAGGACTGCGGCGGGCTGTGCGCGGTGTGCGGTGCCAGGAAGGACGACGTCGACTGTGGCCACGACGAGGCCCCTGTCGACCCGCGGTGGGCGGCGTTGAACGACCTGACGGTGAGCGACGAGGAGTAGGCACAGTGGCGGTCCCGAAGCGGAAGATGTCGCGGAGCAACACGCGGTCGCGGCGTTCCCAGTGGAAGGCGGCGCCGGTCACCATCTCGACCTGCGGCCGGTGCAAGCAGGCGAAGCTGCCGCACGCGGCGTGCCCGACCTGCGGCACGTACAACGACCGTCAGGTGATCGAGGTCGGGTGACCGTTCGCGTCGCCCTCGACCTGATGGGGGGCGACGCGGCGCCGGACGCCGTTCTCGACGGTGCCCTGCTCGTCTCCGACGAGCGGCCTGACATCCAGGTCGTTCTCGTCGGTCCCGAGGAGGTTGCCGCCGAACGGCTCGCGGCCCGCGGCGTCCCCGGCCGGTTCGAGACAGTCCACGCTTCCGAGTCCATCGGCATGGCCGAGGACCCGGCCCGCGCGGTGCGCGCGAAACGCGACGCCACGGTGCGCGTCGCCGCCCGCCTGGTCCGCGACGGCGCCGCCGACGCGACCGTCTCCGCCGGCTCCTCCGGCGCCGCCCTCGCGGCCGCGCTGTTCACGCTGGGCCGGCTGCCCGGCGTCACCCGCCCGGCCATCGCCGTCGTGATCCCCGCCCCGAACGGCCGCGTGGTGCTGCTCGACGCGGGCGCCAACCCCGACGCCGGCCCCGACCTGCTCGCGCAGTTCGCGCTCACCGGCACCGCCTACGCCGCCGCCATCGGCGTCGACGCCCCGCGCGTCGGCCTGCTCAACATCGGCCACGAGCCCGGCAAGGGCGACGAGCTGCGCAGGCAGGCGTACGACCTGATCGCCGCGCTGCCCGGCGTCGCGTTCGCCGGCAACGTCGAGGCGCACGACGTCGCCCTCGGCGGCGCGGCCGACGTCGTGGTGACCGACGGCTTCACCGGCAACGTCCTGCTCAAGGGGATCGAAGGGGCGTTGCGGATGCACGCCGACCCGGCGGTCGAGCCGGACGAGCACGGTGGCGCGGTGCTGCTCGGCGTGAACGGCGTCGCCGTCATCGGCCACGGCGCCTCCACGCCGCGCGCGGTCGCGTCCTGCGTGGCGCTGGCCGCCGACGCGGTCGCCGGCCAGCTGGTGCCGCGGCTGACGGAGACGTTGACGGAGCTCGTGGCGCGCCGCCGCGCCCAGGCCGGGCTGGAGGTGGCGAGGTGACGCCGGAGCAGGTGTTCGCCGCGGTGCGCGAGGCGATCGTGACCGTGATGGAGGTCGAGCCCGGCACGGTCACGAGGGACACCCGGCTGGTCGAGGACCTGGGCTGCGACTCGCTCGCGCTGGTCGAGATCGCCGATGTGGTCGAGGAGCTGCTGCCGGTCACCATCGACGACCCCGACCTCGACGACATCAGGACCGTCGGCGAGGCGGTCGACTACGCGTACGCGCGGCTGGCCAACGTCTCGCCCCTGCACGCGAGGGGCCGATGACCGAGCCGGATCTCAGCGCCCGCCGCACGCCGTTGGAGAAGTCCCTCGGCGTGACGGTGCGCGATCGGGACCTGCTGCGGCGCGCGCTCACGCACCGCTCGTACGCGTACGAGCACGGTGGGCTGCCCACCAACGAGCGGCTGGAGTTCCTCGGCGACGCGGTGCTGTCGATCGTCGTCACCGACCACCTCTACAACACGTACCACGACCTCCCCGAGGGCCAGCTCGCGAAGCTGCGGGCATCCGTCGTCAACATGAACGCCCTCGCCGACGTCGCGCGCGGCATCGGCGTGGGGGAGTGGCTGCTGCTCGGCCGGGGCGAGGAGTTCTCCGGCGGGCGGGACAAGGCGTCGATCCTGGCGGACACGTTCGAGGCGCTGCTCGGCGCGGTCTACCTCGACCGCGGGCTGACCGTCGCCGGCAAGGTGATCCACAAGTTCTTCGACCCGCTCGTCGCGGACGCGGCGACGCGCGGCGCGTCGCTGGACTGGAAGACCTCGCTGCAGGAGCTCACGGCGTCGCGGATGCTCGGCGTGCCGGAGTACACCGTCACCGAGAGCGGGCCCGACCACGCGAAGCGGTTCGTCGCGTACGCGATCGTCTCCGGCGAGGAACGCGGCTCCGGCGAGGGCCGCAGCAAGAAGGAGGCCGAGCAGAAGGCGGCCGCCGCGGCGTGGACGTCGCTGTCGTTGGGGACGGGCCTCACGCTGGTGGACGGCCGGCCGGACGACGAGCCGCCCCTGCCCGAGATCATCCCTGACTGATGCCGGAGCTGCCCGAGGTCGAGGTCGTCCGCCGGGGGCTGGAACGCGGCGTGGCCGGGCGCCGCATCGCGGCCGTCCAGGTGCACCACCCGCGCGCGATCCGCCGGCACGCCGCCGGGCCCGAGGACTTCGTCGCGCTGCTGACCGGGCGCCGGGTCGAGTCGGCGAACCGGCGCGGCAAGTACCTCTGGCTGCCGCTCGACTCCGGCGACGCGCTGACCGGCCACCTCGGCATGAGCGGCCAGCTGCTCGTCGTGCCGGCCGGCAAGCCGGCCGAGCCGCACCTGCGGGTGCGGTTCGCGTTCGACGACGGCGGCCGGGAGCTGCGGTTCGTGGACCAGCGGACGTTCGGCGGGCTGTTCGTGGTGGCGGGCGGCGGCGACGACGTGCCGAGCCACATCGCCCACATCGCCCGCGACCCGTTGGACCCGGAGTTCGACGACGCGGCGTTCGTCTCGGCGCTGCGGCGCAGGAGCACGACGGTGAAGCGCGCGCTGCTCGACCAGTCGCTGGTCAGCGGCGTCGGCAACATCTACGCCGACGAGTCGTTGTGGCGCGCGCGGCTGCACTACGACCGCCCGACCGCCTCGCTTCCCCGGCCAGCGGTGGTGACGTTGCTCGCCGCGGTGCGCGAGGTGCTGCACGCGTCGCTGCGGGCGGGCGGGACGTCGTTCGACGCGCTGTACGTCTCCACCGAGGGCGTGAGCGGGCTGTTCCAGCGGCACCTGGAGGCCTACGGCCGCGAGAACGAACCCTGCTCGCGCTGTGCGACGCCGATCCGTCGGGCCGCGTTCATGAACCGGTCGTCGTACTACTGCCCGCGCTGCCAGCGCGCGCCACGACCGCGTCCGCCAGCCGGTGCGTCGCGGCGTCCGAGAACCGCAGGAACAGCTGCGGCTCCGTGACCTCCAGCTCGATGAGCAGCGGGTCGCCGGCGTCGTCGCGCACCACGTCAACGCGGGCGTAGAGCGGCGTCTCCGGCAGCTGGCGGAACACCGCCGCCGCCACCGCGAGCTCGTCCTCGGCGGCGTCCACCAGCTTGGCGTCGAACCGCGCCTCGCCTTCCATGGTCAGCGCCGGGTTGCGCCGGACCGCGTGGGTGAACGCGCCGTCCACGAACAGCAGCGACCGCTCGCCGTGCCCCTCGACCGACTTCAGGTACGGCTGCACCATCGCGGTCCCTTCGCGCAGGATCCGGTCGAGCAATGCCTGGCCCTTGAAGTCCCAGCGCCCGCACTTCATGGTGTTGCGCGCGCCGGCCGAGACGGTCGGCTTCACGACCACGTCCTGCCACCCGAGCCCGCGGATGAGCACGCCGAGCGACGTGGGCTCGCTCACCCAGGCGGTCGGCACGACCGGCACGTCCGCCTCGCCCAGCTCGCGCAGGTACGTCTTGTCGGTGTTCCACGCGACGAGCCGCGCGCTGTTCTCCAGGCGGGGGACGCTCTCCGCCCAGCGCACGAAGTCGTCGCGGCGCTCGTGGTAGTCCCACGTCGAGCGGATCACGACGAGGTCGTACGTCTTCCATTTCTGCTTCGGGTCGTCCCACACGGCCGGCACCACGTCCGCTCCGCGCTCGGTGAGCGCCGCGCGCAACGGCTCGTCGTCGGCGTACAGGTCGGGCAGCTCGGCGCAGGTGGCGAGGGCGATCCGCATGGCGACCACCGTATGTCGGGGGGCGGCCCGGCGCGCGCCGCCGCCGCGACCCGCCGTCAACTGCCAGTGCCTACGCGGCCCTACGCGTGCGCGGCGGCACTGGCAGTTGGAACGGCGCCGGCGCCCGTACGCTCTGCTGCCGTGGCGGACGTACGGCTGACGGCGTGGGTCAGGGGCCGGGTGCAGGGCGTCGGCTTCCGGTGGTGGACCCGGGCGCGGGCGCTGGAGCTCGGCCTCACCGGCAAGGCGGCGAACCTCGCCGACGGCCGGGTCGAGGTCGTCGCCGAGGGGCCGCGGGACGCCTGCGAACGGCTGCTCGCGGCGTTGCGCGGCCCCGGAACACCGGGCCAGGTGGCGGGCGTCACGGAGCGCTGGTCGGAGGCGCGGGGCGGTATGTCCGGCTTCGTGGAGCGGTGACCCCCTCAGACCTGAGCGCACCCCGCGCAACCACCGTGATCTCACCGTAACGTGCTCTTGACCGGCACCACCCGGCGTGTCACTCTCGAAGACATTGAGCGCGTGGCTGTCACAACCGCGCATCCCGTACGAGGGCTCCCTCTGGAGGACGAAACACGATGGCGAAGGCGCTTCTCGGTCACGTAGGGATCGGCCCGGACATGCGTCTTGCTGAGGAGGTCCGCCGCCTGCAGCGCCGTGTGAAGGAGCTGGAGGCCGAGCTGGCCGAGGCCCGCGCCGCCCAGGCGCTGGACGCCGCGGCGTCCGACCTCCTGACGCTGCAGGAGCGCGAGCCGGCCTACAGCTAGGCACCCACCACCCACCAGAGGGACGCCCGCGTGGCGTCCCTCTCGTCTGCCCGCACCTCCCACCGCCGGGTGCGAAAGGCCGCTAGGCTCCGCCCTGGACTTCCCCACGTCCGCGCGCAAGGGATGCTCGTGCACCTCAAGAGCCTGACGCTTCGCGGCTTCAAGTCCTTCGCCACCGCGACGACGCTGAAGTTCGAGCCTGGGATCACGGCCGTCGTGGGCCCGAACGGCTCCGGCAAGTCGAACGTCGTCGACGCCATCGCCTGGGTCCTCGGCGAGCAGGGCGCCAAGGCGCTGCGCGGCGGCAAGATGGAGGACGTCATCTTCGCCGGCACGCCCGGCCGCCCGGCGCTCGGCCGGGCCGAGGTCGTGCTGACGATCGACAACGCCGACGGCGCGCTGCCGATCGACTACACCGAGGTCACCATCTCCCGGCTGATGTTCCGGTCCGGCGAGAGCGAGTACGCCATCAACGGCACGCCGTGCCGGCTGCTCGACGTGCAGGAGCTGCTCTCCGACTCCGGCATCGGCCGCGAGCTGCACGTCATCGTCGGCCAGGGACAGCTCGACGCGGTGCTCGCGGCCCGGCCGGAGGAGCGCCGCGGCTTCATCGAGGAGGCGGCCGGCGTCCTCAAGCACCGCAAGCGCAAGGAGAAGGCGCTTCGCAAGCTCGACGCGATGCAGGCCAACCTCACCCGCCTCACCGACCTGACCGCCGAGCTGCGCCGCCAGCTCAAGCCGCTCGGCAAGCAGGCGGAGATCGCCCGCCGCGCCGCGGTGATCCAGGCCGAGCTGCGCGACATGCGGCTGCGGCTGCTCGCCGACGACCTGCTCGGGCTGCGCACCGTGCTGGAGGCGGAGCTGCGCGACGAGGCGGAGCTGTCCGCCCGGCGCGCCGCGGTCGACGCGTCGCTCGCCACCGCCACGGCAGGGGAGAACGACCTGGAGCAGGCGCTCGCCGCGTCCGCGCCGCAGCTGGCCCGCGCGCAGGAGACGTTCTACCGGCTGTCGTCGCTGCGCGAGCGGTTCAAGGGGACGGCCGAGCTGGCCGGCGAGCGGCACCGCAACCTGTCCACGGACCTCGAGGCCGACGCGCGCCCTGGGCGTTCGGCCGAGGACCTGGAGGCCGAGGCGCGCGGCGTGCGCGCGGACGAGGCGCAGGTCCGCGAGGCGTTGCTGGCGGACAAGCAGCGCCTGGCCACCGCCGAGGAACGCCGCGCGGAGCTGGAGCAGCGGCTGCGCGCCGAGGAGCAGGCGCTGGTCGCCGCCGCCCGCGCGCAGGCCGACCGCCGCGAGGGGCTCGCCACGCTCACCGGCCAGGTCAACGCCCTGCGCACCCGTGCCGCGGCCGCCGACGCCGAGATCGGCCGGCTCGCCGACGCGCGGCAGGAGGCGTTGCTGCGGGCCGAACGCGCCCGCGCGGAGTTCCTCGTCGTGCAGGAGCAGGTCCTCACGCTGGAGGGCGGCGAGTCCGGCCTCGACGCGCACTACGAGGTCGCCAACGCCGCGCTGACCGAGGCGACGATCCGCGTCGAGCAGCTCGTCGCCGAGGAGCGCGAGGCGGAGCGGGAGAAGTCGTTCTGGTCGGCCCGCCGCGAGGCGCTGGAGATGAGCCTGCTGCGCCGCGACGGTGCGGGCGCGCTGGTGGACGCCGGCGACCGGCTGCCCGGGCTGCTCGGCACCGTCGCGTCGGTGCTGTCCGTGCGGGCCGGCTCGGAGGTCGCGATCGCGGCCGCGCTCGGCTCGCTGGCCGATGCCGTCGCGGTCGAGTCGCCGGACGCGGCGGTCGCCGCGCTCGGGCTGCTGAAGTCCGACGACGCCGGCCGCGCGGCGATGCTGGTCGGCGGCGGCCCGGTGCCGGACGAGGGCGCGCGCCCGGACCTGCCGGCCGGCGCCGAGTGGGCGCTCGACCTCGTCACCGCTCCGGCCGCGCTGGCCGCGCCGGTCCGGCGCATCCTCGGCGACGTCGTCGTCGTGCCTGACCTCGACGCCGCGCGCGCGGTCGTCGCCCTCGGCCACACCTCCGTGACGAACGACGGCGACCTGCTCTCGCCGTGGACCGCCGTCGGCGGCGGTGCGTCGGCGCCGTCGCTGCTGGAGGTGCAGGCCGCCGCCGACGAGGCCGCGGAGCGGCACAACGAGGCCGCGATGCAGGCCGACCGGCTGCGCTTCGCGCTGGCGACCGCCCGCACCGACCTCGACCGGCTGCAGGTCGACCTCGACCGCGCGCTGGAACAGCTGCACGAGAGCGACGCGCAGCTTGCCGCGGTGGCCGAGCAGCTCAACCTGCTCGGCTCGCAGCAGCGCGCCGCCGCCGACGAGGCCGAGCGGCTGGAACGCGCCCGCCAGGCCGCCGAGGAGGCGCGCGACCGTGACCTCGCCGGGCTGGCGGCGTTGGAGCAACGGCTGGCCGAGGCCGAGGCGGTGGACGTCGACGTCGAGCCGGACACCGGCGCGCGCGACGAGGCCGCCGCCGACCTGGCGCAGGCCCGCGCGGTCGAGGTGGAGGTACGGCTCGGCGTCGTTGCCGGCGAGGAGCGCGCCCGCGCGCTCGGCTCCCGCGCCGACGCCCTCGAACGCGCCGCCGCCGCCGAGCGGGCCGCCCGCGAACGCCTCGCGGTGCTGCGCGAGCAGCGGGCCACCGGCGCCGTCGTCGCCGCGGCCGTCGCCGAGGCGGCGCGGGAGGCGTTGACCCGGATCGAGGCCTCCATCGAGCAGGCGGCGGCCGAACGCGAGGCGGTCGAGACGAGCCGGCGCGGCGCGGAGGGCGAGCTGGCCGAGGTGCGCTCGCGCCGCCGCGAGCTGGCTGTGCAACTCGACGGCCTCACTGACGTCGCCCATCGCGACGAGGTCGCGCGGGCCGAGCAGCGGCTGCGCATCGAGGCGCTGGAGAACCGCTGCGCCGAGGAGTACGGCATCGACCCGGAGACCCTGGTCGGCGAGTACGGGCCCGACAATCCGGTGCCCCCGGCGGGCGACGCCGAGGACCAGGAACCGGTCCCGTACGAGCGCCCGCTCGTGGAGCGCCGCGCCGCCGCGGCCGACCGCCAGCTCGCGCTGCTCGGCAAGGTGAACCCGCTCGCGCTGGAGGAGTTCGCGGCGCTGGAGGAGCGGCACGCGTACCTGTCCAACCAGCTCGAGGACCTCAAGAACACCCGCCGCGACCTGCTGACCGTGGTCAAGGAGGTGGACGACCGGATCCACGAGGTGTTCCAGGCGGCGTTCGAGGACACCGCGCGGGAGTTCGAGCACGTCTTCCAGGTGCTGTTCCCCGGCGGCGAGGGCCGGCTCGTCCTCACCGACCCGGACGACCTGCTGACCTCCGGCATCGAGGTCGAGGCGCGCCCGCCCGGCAAGAAGGTGAAGCGGCTGTCGCTGCTGTCGGGTGGCGAGCGTTCGCTGACCGCCATCGCGCTGCTGTTCGCCATCTTCCGCGCGCGGCCGAGCCCGTTCTACCTGCTCGACGAGGTGGAGGCGGCGCTGGACGACCGCAACCTCGGCCGGCTGCTCGACATGGTCGAGGAGTTCCGGGGCACGAGCCAGATCGTCATCATCACGCACCAGAAGCGGACGATGGAGATCGCCGACTCGCTGTACGGCGTGAGCATGCGCGGCGACGGGATCAGTACGGTGATCTCCCAGCGTCTTCGCGAACGCGAGGACGTCCGCGCCTGACCTCGGGATGCCGCTCGTGCTCGAACTGATCCTGGCCATCGCCGCGCTCGCGGTGCTCGCCGTCGTCGGCCTGGTCGCGACCCGCGGCCGCCGCAGCCTGCCGCCGGCGCCGACCCGGCCCGAGGTGCTGCCGGGCGTCGGCGACGACGCGTCGGACACCCTGGCCGAGCCGCGGCGTTCGGTCGACACGGTCGACCTGCCCGAGGCGCCGAGCGTCCCGCCGCCGCAGCTCGACACGCCGCCCGCGCCGCCGGTGCCGATCGAGGCGCCCCCCGAGCCGGTCGCCCCGGCGCTGGAGGTCCCCGAGCCGACCGCGGGCCGGCTGGTCCGGCTGCGGTCGCGGCTGGCCCGCTCGCAGAACTCGCTCGGCCGCGGCCTGCTCACGCTGCTCGCCTCCGACAAGCTGGACGAGGAGACGTGGGAGGACGTCGAGACGACGCTGCTGTCCGCGGACGTCGGCATCGTCGCGTCGCAGGAGATCGTGGAGTCGTTGCGGACGCGGACGAAGGTGCTCGGCACCCGCTCGCCCGACGACCTGCGCGCGCTGCTCCGCGAGGAGCTGATGAACGCCATCGGCACCGACGTGGACCGGTCGCTGCGGACGCTGCCGCACGGCGACAAGCCGGCGGTCGTCCTCGTCGTCGGCGTCAACGGCACCGGCAAGACCACCACCTGCGGCAAGCTCGCGCGGGTACTCGTCGCCGACGGTCGTTCCGTGGTGCTGGGGGCGGCGGACACGTTCCGCGCGGCCGCCGCCGACCAGCTCTCCACCTGGGCGGGCCGGGTCGGCGCGGAGGTCGTACGCGGGCCCGAGGGCGGCGACCCGGCTTCGGTGGCGTTCGACGCGGTGAAGGAGGGCGTGGACACCCGCGCCGACTGCGTGCTCATCGACACGGCCGGCCGGCTGCACACCAAGACCGGCCTGATGGACGAGCTGACGAAGATCAAGCGGGTCGCCGAGAAGCTCGGCTCCATCGACGAGGTGCTGCTCGTCCTCGACGCCACCACCGGCCAGAACGGCGTCGTGCAGGCCAAGCAGTTCGCGCAGGCCGTGGACGTCACCGGCGTCGTGCTGACCAAGCTGGACGGCACGGCCAAGGGCGGCATCGTCATCGCGGTCCAGCGCGAGCTCGGCATCCCGGTGAAGCTCGTCGGGCTGGGGGAGGGGCCGGACGACCTGGCGCCGTTCGACCCCGGCCAGTTCGTCGACGCGCTGCTCGGCTGATGCTCGTCGGCACGCCCGGCAGCGACCGGGCCGTACGGCTGCTGCTGCTCGGCTCCGGCGAGCTGGGCCGCGAGGTGGCGATCGAGGCGATGCGGCTCGGCGTCGAGGTGGTCGCCGTGGACCGCTACGCCGGCGCGCCCGCGATGCAGGTCGCGCACCGCTGGCACGTCGTGGACATGCTAGACCCGGCGGCGTTGCGCGCGGTCATCGAGGCGGAGCGGCCGGACCTCGTGGTGCCGGAGCTGGAGGCGATCGCGACCGCCGAGCTGGTCGCGCTCGAAGCAGAGGGCGTCCGCGTCGTCCCGACCGCGCGCGCCGCGCGGCTCACGATGGACCGCGAGGGGATCCGGCGGCTGGCCGCCGAGGAGCTGGGGCTGCCGTGCTCGGCGTACCGCTTCGCGTCCTCGGTCGAGGAGTACGCCGCCGCCGTCGAGGCGGTCGGCGTGCCGTGCGTCGTCAAGCCGGTCATGTCGTCGTCCGGCAAGGGCCAGTCCACCGTGCGGCCCGGCGACGACCCGCTGGCGGCGTGGCGGTACGCGCAGCAGGGCGGCCGGGTCGCCGGGCAGCCGGTGATCGTCGAGGCGTTCGTGGAGTTCGACTACGAGATCACGCTGCTCACCGTGCGGCACGCGGCCGGGGTGACGTTCTGCCCGCCGATCGGGCACCGGCAGGAGAAGGGCGACTACCGCGAGTCGTGGCAGCCGCAGCCGATGTCGGCGGTGGCGCTGGACCGGGCGAGGGCGGTCGCGGCGTCCGTCACCGAGGCGCTCGGGGGCTGGGGCGTGTTCGGGGTCGAGCTGTTCGTGCGCGGGGACGAGGTGCTGTTCTCGGAGGTGTCGCCGCGGCCGCACGACACCGGCATGGTGACGATGGCGACGCAGCCGCTCAGCGAGTTCGCGCTGCACGTCCGGGCGATCCTCGGGCTGCCGGTCGACGACCTCGACGTCGCGCTCGACTCGCCCGGTGCGTCCGCGGTGATCCTGGCGACGGAGACGTCGACGGCGCCGGCGTACGACGGGGTCGCCGCCGCGCTCGCGGTGCCGACCGCGCAGGTGCGCATCTTCGGCAAGCCGGACTGCACGCCGGGCCGGCGGCTGGGCGTCGCGCTGGCGCGCGGCGCGGACACCGGCCAGGCGCGGGACCGCGCGCGGGTGGCGGCCGCTTCGGTGCGCGTCGTGGGGGCGTAAGGCGAGTTCCGGTCAGTGCGCTGGACCGGTCACCCACCCCTCTGCCGCCCGGCCCCGCCGACCGCTAGGAACGCGGCATGAGGATTTCCGTCGCGGCGCTCGCCGCCGCCGTCGCCCTGTCCGGTCTCGTCGCCGCGCCCGCGCGCGCCGCCGTCACCCAGCCGGCCGGCGAGCCGTGCCGGCTCTCCACCGCGGGGACCGGCGACGGCTTCACCGTCCGGGGCGGGCCGCTGCTGCTCGCCGACGAGGACGACCCCACGGTCGTGCACACCGGCACGGTCACGTGCTCGTTCGTCACCCGTGCCGTCGGCGACGACCACGCCGCCACGCCGTGGTTCACCGCGACCAGCCCGGTCGGCACCGGCGTCGCCTACCTGCCGCCGGTCGAGGCGACCTATCCGGGGCCGTGGGAGGACAGGCACTACCTCTGCACGCGCGCCGACGTGGACGGGCAGGCGCTGTACTGGCACGACCCGCGCGACCGCAACTCCGAGGGCTGGTGGACGACCGCGCCGTCGTCGCCGTGCGCGCAGACGTGGGAGACCCTGGACATGCGCTTCGAGGACCCGCCGCACGGCTACGCGGTCTCCGCGGCGTTCGCGGCGGTGGGCGAGGTCGACGGGATCGGCGCCGCCGACACCGCGCTCTGCACCGTGCCCGAGGTCGCCGCCGTCGTGGACGAGCACTGGGGGTGCGGGCTGCCGTCGGGCATCTTCACGATGGCGTTCGCCCGCGCGGCGGGCGTGGCCGTGCTGCGCAACGACGCGCCGAAGGGCTGGTCGTGCACCGACGTCCACACCGGGCTGCCGGTGGGCCGCGGGTCGTTGCTCGCCGTGCCGAACCCGGGCGTGACCTGCGCGCTGCTGCCGGGCGCGGCCCCGCAAGAGTGCTTCCGCGTTCAGGTCAGCGGGGCGCTCGCGCCCGCGACGCTCGGGCGGGTCACGATGACGGGTTCGTGCGGCAGCCTCGCCGTCACGCGGACGTTCGCGCCCGGCGCCGCCCGGGTGGCCGAGCTGTGGAGCTCCGACTTCGGCACCGGCACGCCGCCCGTCCATTGCGTCGCGAACGAGGACGCGGCGCACTCCGGCGAGGTGGCGTACCTCGCGCAGTGCACCTTCGCGTAGTTAGGGCGCGTCTGGTATGCCGTCGATCTGCTGCGCGACACTCCTGCCGGCACCTCGCGGCGTTGTCGTCGCCGCCGATAGCGCTGGTGTGGCCCGCGTCGTGTATTCACGGCGAATTCGCGGATTGCTATTGACCGGCGCGTTTTACAGTCGCTTATGTCCCCGCTCATCCGCCTGACCGGGTTGCAGCCGGACGCGGAGCAACTATCTAAGTCGTACGACGGGGGAGGCATCGCATGCGCGCAGTTATGCCTTCGTAGGAGATGCACTCCCAGCTCGGCCGGAGTGCCACCGGGCCGACGCGCATCCGTTCCGCGCGTCCACGGGCGGGGGTGACCGCCACCCGTCGCGCGTCCTTCCGGGCGACCCAGACGCGCCCTCCGAAGCAAGCGAACGTCAGCACGTCCCAAAGAGCTGTACACGCAAGGGTTTCGCCGTGCCGCGTCGAACCCGATCAACACACGGAGGAGTACAACCGCAATGCGTCTAGACAGGACCGCACTCGCCCTGACCGCAGCCGCCGCTCTCACGGTCAGCATGGGCACGCCCGCCAACGCGATCCCGAACCCGGCCGGAGCGAACGACGACCTGTTCACAATCCACCTGGTCGTGCCGGATCCGTGGTTGGCGACCCGCATGTGCACCGTCTCGTACACGCCGACCAGTACGGTCAATTTTCTGAGCACTGGCTTCCTCGTCGGCACCGCCTTCGAGACGGGCCGGGTCAAGGCCGCCCCGTCCAACTGCCCCTCAGTCACCTGGACGTCCGTGGTCATCGTCAAGGACGAGTCCCCCGGCCACCCGACCCGTACCGTCGTCGGCACGGGCAGCACCAGCGCGAGCGCCTCGCAGAGCGTCAACTACGCGCTCGGCGTCCGGGAGGCCGGAGTCGTCACCGTGACCATGCTCGTGTCCTCGCGGCTCGGCGACTTCTGCTGGGCGGACAAGTACGCGGTGACGCTCTCGGGAAACCCGCTCCCTATCGGCTCCAACCCCTGCTAGCAGACTGAACGGTGGTTGGCGGCATGGTTCGTGGAAGGTGGACCCCGATGACTCTCCGAGGTCACTCGCACCGAACCGTGTCGCCAGCCACCTCCGCTCGCCGGGCACGACTGGCGGTTCTGCTCGGGCTCGCCTTCGCGGCGTCTGTCGCCGTCCCCGGCCAGGCTGCCGCGCCCAAGCCACTTGTCCTTCGCGCGAAGTCGAGCGCTTCTATAGACGTCACGTTCACGCGACCAGTGGGGATCGATCCCGAGGCAGTCCGGGTCAGCGGCGGGCGCAACTACGCGGGCTTCTACCTCCACCCACTCTCGGGCCCTCTGCTCAATGGGACAGGTGCGTTGTTCCTCCACGGCTACCGCGCGCCGTCCGTCCCACACGTCCAGTGGCTTCCGATGCCGCTCGGTCTTGGCGACTTCTCCAACACGTACCCCCGTACGATCCCAGCCGGACGTTACCGCGTGTACGTCCTCGCGGACGCGCCGGTCGAGGTTCGTGTCCCGATCACCGGCTACACCGCTCGGACCATCCAGGCGACCCGGCCTGTTCGGGTCGCGTACGCGGGCAAGGACGTGACCAGGGAAGTACTGCCGCGCCCCGCTGGCATGGCCTCGCCGGGCATCGTGAGTGCATCGCTCCCGATCACCGTTCTGTCGAACTCCAACGTGTCCCTGACGACCCTTCAAGTCCTCAGTCACGGCAGTTACCACACGCGCTTCTACACGCAGCCCGCCTCCTGCATCGGTCAGCCCGCAGTGGTGGAAGCCGATCACACGTCCTGCCACACCGAGCCGGATGACGGATGGGGCGCGGTGTTCCACCGGGGGCAGTACACCTTCGACACGACGCCCCTTCGCAACGGCGTTCTTGAGGACGAGACGAACCACGTCTACTTCCCCGGCCGACTGACCGCCGGGAACAAGACGGCGCACTTCACCATCGGCCCGATGACGCACACCATCGACCGCGTGTTCGTTGCGGCTTTGTCTATCGCCCTCTAGCCCGTCCGTTCGGCCCGGCTGGCCCTGCCCCGATGCTCAAGGAGGGGCGGTCCTTCGGGCGCGTCAAGGCCAAGCCGACACGTCGGTCCGCTACGCGGACCCTTGACGACAAGACTCGCCCTAGTGCCCCTCGCCGCCGCGGGCGCGGCGGACGCGCTGGTCGAGGTGGCGGTCCAGCTCCGAGCGCGGCGGGCGTTGCGTCAACGGCTCCTCGGGCGGCTTGGGCAGCGGCACCTGCGCGACGAGCACCGTCAGCAACGCCGCCAGCGGCACGCCCGGTGTGACGGGCGTGGCGAGCTCGGCCGCCCCGGCGACGCACGCCGCGGCGGCCAAGGCCCACGCGTAGCTGACCCGGCGCACGCCCGTCCAACGAGCCGGGACCGCGCCCGTTACGCTGGCCGACGTGTTCGACGCCCTCTCCGACCGGCTGGACGCGGTCTTCACGAAGCTCCGCGGCAAAGGTCGCCTGTCCGAGGAGGACATCGAGGCGACGCTGCGCGAGATCCGGGTTGCGCTGATCGACGCCGACGTCGCAGTCCCTGTCGTGAAGACGTTCCGCGAGCGGGTCAAGGCGCGGGCGCTGGGGGCGGAGGTCTCGCAGAGCCTCAACCCCGCGCAGCAGATCATCAAGATCGTCAACGAGGAGCTGGTCGGCATCCTCGGCGGGGAGACCCGGCTGCTGCGGTTCGCGAAGCAGCCGCCGACCGTGATCATGCTGGCCGGCCTCCAGGGTGCCGGCAAGACGACCGCCGCCGGCAAGTTCGGCAAGTGGCTGAAGTCGAAGGGCCACGCGCCGCTGCTCGTCGCCTGCGACCTCCAGCGGCCCAACGCCGTGGACCAGCTCGAGGTCGTCGGGAAGCAGGCCGACGTCGCGGTCTTCGCCCCCGAACGCGGCGCGTCCGGCGTGCACGGCGACGGCAAGCCGGTCGGGGACCCGGTGCGCGTCGCGCGCGACTCGATCGAGCACGCCACCCGGCTCGGCTACGACATCGTCGTCGTGGACACCGCCGGCCGGCTCGGCGTGGACGCCGAGATGATGAAGCAGGCCGCCGACATCCGCGACGCCGTCGACCCGGACGAGGTGCTGTTCGTCGTCGACGCGATGATCGGCCAGGACGCCGTCGCGACCGCGCAGGCGTTCCAGGAGGGCGTGGACTTCACCGGCGTCGTCCTCACCAAGCTCGACGGCGACGCCCGCGGCGGCGCCGCGCTGTCCGTCGCGGAGATGTGCGGCCGGCCGATCATGTTCGCCTCGACGGGCGAGAAGCTCGCCGACTTCGACGTCTTCCACCCCGAGCGGATGGCCTCGCGCATCCTCGGGATGGGCGACGTGCTGACGCTGATCGAGCAGGCCGAGCAGGCGTTCGACCAGCAAGAGGCCGAGGCGATGGCCGCCAAGGTGCTCGGCGGCGACGACTTCACGCTCGAGGACTTCCTCGACCAGATGATGCAGCTCAAGAAGATGGGCCCGATCGGCAACCTGCTCGGGATGCTTCCCGGCATGGGCCAGCTCAAGGACCAGATCAGCGCCATCGACGACAAGGACCTCGACCGCGTCGCCGCGATCATCCGGTCCATGACCCCGGCCGAGCGCCAGGACCCGAAGATCATCAACGGCTCCCGCCGGATGCGGATCGCGAAGGGGTCCGGCGTCAAGGTGAACGAGGTCAACCAGCTCGTCGACCGGTTCTTCGAGGCCCGCAAGATGATGAAGTCGCTGGGCGGCTCGATGGGCTTCCCCGGCGCGCGCCGCGCGAAGGGCAAGAAGGGCAAGAAGGGCAAGCGCCCCGGTCTCCCGCCGGGCGGCCTGCCGCCGGGCATGTTCCCGCCCGGGATGCAGCCGCCGGGCACCGGCCCGGGCCGCTAGGCCGTTCCCCCAACTGCCAGTGCGTGGCCGGGCCTACGCGTGCTCAGCCGCACTGGCAGTTCGCCGGTCGGTCTCAGCCGGCCGGCGCCCACGGTGGCGGGCCGACCGGGATGCGTTGCAACCGGGAGTCCACCCGGCCGAACCGGTCGTCCGCGGCCTGCCACGACCGCCACGCCTCGGTGACCTCGTCGCGGCTGCGCCCGACGAAGTTCCACCACATGACGACGCTGCTCTCGAACGGCTCGCCGCCGAGCAGCAGCACCCGCGCGGGCCCGACCGCGTCGAGCGCGAGCTCCGTACGGCCGGCGCCGAGGTACGCCAGCGACCCCGGCTCGACGCCGCGCCCGTCCACCCCGACCGCGCCGTCGAGGACGAGCAGCGCGTGCTCGTACGCCGCCTCCAGCGGCCACTCGCTGATGCCGCCGTCGAGGCGCAGGTCGGCGCCGAGCAGCGGCGTGTCGTGCCGCGCCGGGCTCTCCGCGCCGAGCAGCGACCCGACCAGCACCGTCGCGACGCCGCCGCGGACCTCAACCGACGGCAGCTCCGCGTGGTGCTCGAACGCCGCCCCGCCGTGCCGCGTCGCCTCCGGCTGCGCGACCCAGAGCTGCACGCCGTGCAGCCGGCCGCCGCCGTCGCCCGTGGACTCCTCGGCGTGCGCGACGCCGTTGCCCGCGGTCATCAGGTTGAGCTGGCCGGGGCGGACCACCTGCTCGCTGCCCAGGCTGTCGCGGTGCAACGCCGCCCCCTCGAGCAGCCAGGTCACCGTCTGCAGGCCGGTGTGCGGGTGCGGCCCGATGTCCGGGCCGTCCACGCCGGCCGGCCCGAGGTGGTCGGCGAAGCACCACGCGCCGACGGTGCGCCGGCCGCGCCGCGGCAGCGCGCGCCGCACGGTGACGGCGCCCACCACCGCGGTACGCGCCTCGGTGACCTCGACGACCGGCGGCTCGGGTACGTCGCCGCCCGTCGCCTCGCCATCCAGGGGTCCGCTCACGAGGTGCAGTCCACCGCGCGCGGTCGCTGCGCGGCAAGCCCGGCCGCCGGGCGAACCGGCGGCCGGGATGTGGGCGTTAGAACACGACCGGCCGGCCTGAGGGGTAGGGGCTAGAACACGCAGACGATGTTCGTGCTGCCGTGCTTGACGCAGATCTCGTCCGGCGGGTTGATCGTCGCGAGGATGTCCTCGGGGTCCGGCGCGCAGTACACGGGCTGGCCGCCGCTGGTCACGCAGACGTGGTCGGCGTACGCGGTGGCAGGGGCGAGGACGGCGGCCGTGACCAGGCCGCCGGCGACGAGCAGGCGCTTCATGTGGGTGTCTCCTGAGGGGTAGGGGCTAGAAGACGCAGACGATGGTCGTGCTGCCGCTCTTGACGCAGATCTGGTCCGGCCAGTCGATCGTGAAGAGGTCGTCCGGGTCCGGCGCGCAGACGACCGGGTCGCCGCCGCTGGTCACGCAGATGTGGTCCGCGTACGCGGGGGCGGGCGCGAGGGCGGCGGCCGCCGCGACGGCGGACACGAGAAGCAGGCGCTTCATGGTTCTCCTTGAGGGGTGAGGGGACCGTGCGCTCCGGCCGTTGCCGGCCCGCGCACGGGTACCTGCTGGCGCCGCCGTTGTACCCCATCCGCCCGTGCCGATGCGGCGGTACGCGCCTCGCTGACCTCGACGTCCAGGGGTCCGCTCACGAACGCCGGTGTGCGCTAAACATAGAACGGCGGACACTCCAGGACGGAGTAGCCGTCGATCGCCGTGTCACCGTCCCAGCCGATGTCGATGATCCCGGGGACTCCCGGCCACAGCAGTCGCATGACCGCGCAAGGCGTGTCCTCGAAGTGGTCGATGTGGGCCTCGCTGCACGTGTCCAGCCACACCTCGCCGTCGACCGTCACGTACACGCCGATCCACCCCCAGCACGGCCGCGCGGACGCGCACAGCGACGCCACGGTGTCGCCGACGGTCACGACTCGGCCGGCCTCGCCGTCTCTGCATCGCGCTACCTCGGTACCGCCGGCGGGTGCCGTGAATGTACCCATGACCAGGGCCGCCAGGCCCACCATCCCCCGTACGCGCACTGCCCTCTCCTCACGGTCGGTTGCCACGCAGCGTCCAACCGGGCGCTCGGTTTGTCCAGGGTTCTCGCGCGCGGGGGGCGCTGTGGCACACTAGGGGGCTGAACGACGCCGGTCAGCGGCCCCTCTACCGTGACCCGGCGCTTCCGCACGACCGGCGCCCGACGGTCCCCACCCGTTCCGGCACGGCGACCACCACGCGAACAAGGAGCACACGAGCTCGTGGCAACGAAGATCCGCCTCATGCGCCTCGGCAAGATGCGCAGCCCGTACTACCGCGTCGTCGTCGTAGACAGCCGGACCAAGCGCGACGGTCGTTCCATCGAGACGATCGGCAAGTACCACCCGAAGGAAGAGCCGTCGTTCATCGACATCGACGGCGAGCGCGCCCTGCACTGGCTGAAGGTCGGCGCGCAGCCGACCGAGGCCGTCGAGGCGCTGCTCAAGGTGACCGGCACCTGGCAGGAGTTCAAGGGCCTGCCCGCGCCGCCGCCGATGCGGGTGAAGGAAGCCAAGGCCGACAAGAAGGCCGTGTTCGACGAGGCCGCGCGCGCGGCCATGAGCGACGAGCCGGCCGAGCGCCCGCCGGCGGGCGGCAAGAAGGCGCGCAAGGTCGACGACGCCGCCGACAGCGCGAAGCCGACGGCCGACCAGATGGCCGCCGACGCCGCCGCCGAGGGCCAGACGCTCGGCGCGGCGCGCGGGCTGGACGACGCCCCCGCGACCGAGGCGCCCGAGGCTCCGGCCGCCGAGGCGACCGACGCTCCGGCCGCTGACGCGGCCCCGGCCGAGACGGCCGACGAGACCGCCGGCGAGACCGCTGGTACGGGCGGCAGCGCGGGCGAGACGGCCTAGTGGCCGGCGCGCACCTCGACGCGGCCCTGCAGCACCTCGTCATGGGCATCGTCGAGCACCCGGACGACGTCCAGGTCGCCAAGCGCACCGGCCGCCGCGGCACCACGATGGAGATCCGCGTCAACCCGGAGGACCTCGGCAAGGTGATCGGCCGCAACGGCCGCACTGCCAAGGCCCTGCGCGCCGTCGTCGCCGGCATCGGCGGCAAGGGCATCAGGGTCGACGTCGTCGACACCGACGAGGTGCGCTAGCCCCGGTGGACGGCGTCCTCGTCGTCGGCCGGATCGGGCGCGCGCACGGGGTCCGCGGCGAGGTCAGCGTCGACGTCCGCACCGACGACCCCGACCGGCGCTACGCCGCCGGCTCCGTCCTCGCGACGGACCCGCCGGAGCAGGGCCCGCTCACGGTCGAGCGCTCGCGCCCGCACCACGGCCGGCTGCTCGTGCAGTTCGAGGGGGTCGCCGACCGCAACGCCGCCGACGCGCTCCGCGGCGTCCTGCTCGTCGTGGACCGGGCCAGCGTCGGCGCGGCCGACGAGGGCGAGTGGTGGGACCACGACCTCGTGGGGCTCGCCGCCGTCCGCGCCGACGGCACGCCGCTCGGCACCGTGACCGACGTCATCCACGTGCCGGGGCCGCCGTTGCTCGCCATCGAGTCCGACGGCGGCGAGGTGCTGGTGCCGTTCGTCGCGGGCATCGTGCCCGAGGTGGACGTGGCCGGCGGGCGGCTGGTCGTGGACCCGCCGGAGGGGCTGCTCGACCTCGGCCGCGAGGTCTAGGACGTGTCTCCCAAGTCCCCGGCCTACTGCGCGGCGCCCCTCGCGGCGTCTCGCGGCGTTGTCGGAGCCGCCGATAGCGCTGCTATCGGCGGCTCCTCCGCCTTGCGATCCACCGCGATGGACGCCGCTCGCGACGGCCGGGACTTAGGAGACACGCCCTAGGTGCGCGTCGACGTCGTCACGATCTTCCCGGAGTTCTTCGGGCCGCTCGACGTCTCCCTGCTCGGCAAGGCCCGCGAACGCGGCCTGGTCGACGTGCGCGTCCACGACCTGCGCGCGCACTCGCTCGGCGACGTGCACCGCACGATCGACGACGCGCCGTTCGGCGGCGGGCCCGGCATGGTCATGCGTCCCGAGCCCTGGTACGCCGCGTTCGAGGCGATCACGGCGGAGGGCCGGCCGCGCGTCGTGGTGCCGACGCCGTCCGGCCGGCTGCTCACGCAGAGCCTGGTCGAGGAGCTGGCCGACGAGCCGTGGCTGGCGATCGCCTGCGGCCGTTACGAGGGCATCGACCGCCGGGTGGTCGACCGCTGGGCCGACGACGAGGTGAGCCTCGGCGACTACGTGCTCGCCGGCGGCGAGGTGGCGGCGCTGGTGCTGATCGAGGCGGTGACCCGGCTGCTGCCCGGCGTGGTCGGCAACGCCGAGTCCGTCGCCGACGACTCCCACACGACCGGGCTGCTGGAAGGGCCGGTGTACACCCGGCCGGCGTCGTACGACGGCCGCGACGTCCCCCCGATCCTGCTCTCCGGCGACCACGGCGCCGTCGCGCGCTGGCGCCGTGACGAGGCGCTGCGGCGCACGGCGGCGGTCCGGCCCGAGCTGCTGGCCCGGGCCCGGCTGGACGCGCGGGACCGCCGGGTGCTGGACGAGCTGGATCTGCCGTTTCCGCTGCCGCCGCCCTCTGTGGCAGACTAGGCGGCTGCGCGCACCGTTCGCGCTGCTCACCCATGCGCCCCCGCGCGGCCTCGCCGTGCGCCACGTGAAAGCGACCTTCGATGAACACCCTCGACAGCCTCGACGCCGCGAGCCTGCGGACGGACATCCCGGACTTCCGCCCGGGCGACACCGTGAAGGTCGGCGTCCGCGTCGTGGAAGGCAACCGCGAGCGCACCCAGGTGTTCCAGGGCGTCGTCATCCGCCGGCAGGGTGGTGGCGTCCGCGAGACGTTCACGGTGCGCAAGGTGAGCTTCGGCGTCGGCGTCGAGCGGACGTTCCCGGTGCACAGCCCGATCCTCGGCAGCATCGACATCGTGACCCGCGGCGACGTGCGCCGGGCCAAGCTGTACTACCTCCGTGACCTCCGCGGGAAGGCCGCGAAGATCAAGGAGAAGCGGGAGAACGCTCCCAAGTGAGCGAGCCGGACGCCCCGGCACCCGCGGGGGACGCCACCGGCGCCGCCGACGGCACGACGGCGACCAAGGCGAAGCACAAGAAGAAGAAGGACGAGGGCTCGTTCCTCAAGGAGCTGCCGTTCCTGCTGCTCATCGCGTTCGCGCTGGCGCTGGTCATCAAGGCGTTCCTGATCCAGGCCTTCTTCATCCCGTCCGGCTCGATGGAGCAGACGCTGCACGGCTGCCCCGGCTGCAAGGGCGACCGGGTGCTGGTGAACAAGGTCGTCTACAAGATGCGCGACATCAACCGCGGCGAGATCGTCGTGTTCAACGGCCTGGACTCGTTCCAGTCCGAGGTGATCGTCGCCCCGCCGCGCAACCGCGTGGAGTCCGTCCGGCGCACGGTGTCCGGCTGGCTCGGCCTCGGCGCCCCCGGCGAGAAGGACTTCATCAAGCGAGTCATCGGCCTGCCCGGCGACGAGGTCGCCTGCTGCACCAACGGTCGCGTCACCGTCAACGGCGTCGAGCTGAACGAGCCGTACCTGTTCGAGGACGACCGCCGGCAGTTCAACACGGTGAAGGTGCCCGAGGGCAAGCTGTTCGTCATGGGCGACCACCGCAGCCGGTCCAGCGACTCGCGCGACCACGGCCCGGTCCCCGCGGACAAGGTCATCGGGCGGGCGTTCGTCGTCGTGTGGCCGCCGAGCCGTTTCAAGGGGCTGCCGATCCCCGGCGAGATCGAGAACGCGGACATCCCGGAGCCGACGGCGCTGCCCGCTCCGGCGTGGTCGGTCGCCGCGACGCCGCCGGTGCTCGGCCTGGCGCTCGCCGTTCCGGTGACCGCCGCCCGCCGCCGCGTCCGCCGGCGCCGCGCCGCGGCGTAGGTGCTGGCCCGCGCGGCGTACCGCGCGGTCGTCGTCGACCACGCGTACCGCCTCCTGCTCCTGCACGTCACCGACGGCACCGCCTCCTGGTGGGAGCCCCCGGGCGGCGAGCCGCTGCCCGGCGAGGACGCCGCGGTCGCCGTTGCGCGGGTGCTGGCCGAGGAGACCGGCCTCACCGCGCGGGTCGGCCCGTGCGTGTGGGTACGGCGCTCCCGCGGCCTGCTCAGGCGGGTCGAACGCTTCCACGTCGCGTGGCTGGACGACCCGAACGCCCCGCGCGCGCACGTCGCCGAACGCGACCGCGTCCTCGGCGAGCGCCGGTGGACCCTCGACGAGCTGGCCACCAGCGACGAGCGGTTCGACCCGCCCGCACTGCCCGCGCTCGCCCCCGCCGTGGTGCGCGGCGAGTACGGCGCCACGCCCGCCGACGTGTGACGTGGCGGGTGCGTTGCTGCGGAGCGGCCGCCGCGGGATCGCTGCCACACCTGGTGACGGGCGAGTGCCGGCGCTGTACGGTGCCGATCCCTACACCGTGCGGAGGCTCCCGATGAACGTTCGCGCGCCGTTGCTCGCCCTCGCCCTCGTCCCGCTGACCGGCCCCGCGGCCACGGCCGCGCCGCCGCAGTTCGTCGGGCAGCTCTGCGGCTACCGCACGACGGTGGTGCAGAAGTCGGTCCCGCCCGGCAGCTTCGGCCGGGAGGGGGCGTACACCGGAATCGTCTCCTTCGCCGGTGCCCTGTACTCGGACGAGGCGGGCCTCGTCGCCGGCGACGTGTCGTGCGTCATGAAGTTCGACGGCGTCCCGCGGACCGTCCTCGAGCCGGTTTCCGTCGCCGTCGCCGGTGCCGGCGCGGCCCGGCTCTCGTTCCACCAGAGAGCGGACACGGTGGTCGTCATGTGCACCGTCGTCGACTTCGCGGACGCGACTCCGACCCGCGAGATCTGCGTGCACCCCGGCCAGGCCGAGTTCCCCTCGCTGTTCGTGAAGGAGGCGGTCTGGACGGTGTCCCGACCCGTCGAGACGGCGGCGTGCGCCGCGATCGGCGCGCTGGCCCCGGGCTCCGGCGAGGTCGAGGTGACGCCGGAGGGCGACGTCTACGTGGGCGACGAGTGGACGCTGGACTGCCTGCCGTACGCGAACCCGCGGTGACCGCATCCGGTGGACGGGTCGCGCCCCGGCGCGCGCTCGTCCCGCTGCTCGCGTTCGTTGCGGTGGTGTCCGCGCCCGCCGGGCCGGCCGGTGCGGCCGGCTCCACCTACGAGGGTGGCTGCGACCACCACGCCGCCCCGATCGACGGCGGCCTGGACGCCGAGGGCGGGTACGCCGGCGTCGCCACGCTGGCGATCGTGCTGCGGTCGGCGGACGGCGGCCTCGGCGCCGCGGACGTGCGGTGCGTGCTCTGGGTGGACGGCGACGGGCCGCGGGACGTCATCACCCACCACGTCGAGGGCGCGGCCGTGACCGCGGCAGTGCTCCGGTACGAGGTCAGCGACCGCGGTGTCTACGTCGGCGTCTGCACGGTCGTCGACTGGGCCGACGGCACGCCGGACGTGTACTCCTGCCCGCCGAAGAAGACGTTCCCGGCCTGACAGACGACGGTGCCGGCCCACCCGAGGGTGGACCGGCACCGTCGTGCTGAGCCAGGGTCGTTACGACTCGGTACGAGTCCGGCGCCTCAGGACCACCGCGGTGACCGCGAACAGCGCGGCCAGCACCGGGAACGCCACGTCCAGGCCGGTAGTCGGGATGGTGCCCGGGCCGCCGGCGTTGGGCGGCGGGTTGTTGCCGCCGCTGTTGCCGCCGCCCGTGTTGCCGCCACCGGTGTTGCCGCCGGTGCCCTTCTTGACGACCAGCGGGTCGCCGCCGTTCTGGCGGACGAAGCCCGGCAGCGAGATCGCGCCGCCCTGACGGGTGTCGGAGTAACCGGCGTACATCATGCCCTCGCCGTCGATGTCGACGGAGAAGTAGTCGCCGAGCCGGCGGTCGGTGAGCGTCGCCTGGCAGACGGTGCCGCCCTGGCAGATGGTGCCCTTGTGGACCGGCTCCTCGGTCATCGTCGCGACCGCGAACGAGGGCGCCTTGCCGCCGGCGCAGCCGAGGCCGCTGATCGTCGTGGCGCCGACCAGGCGCCAGCCGTGCTCGCCGGGGGTCTCGGCGTCGTGGTTCGCCAGCTCGGTGTCCGCCTCGAGCCACGCGACGCCGACCCGGCCGTCGTCGCCGACGCCGAGCCACGGCCAGATGGCGGTGTTGTCGTTGGTGTTGACCCGCAGCGGCTTCGCCCAGGTCTTGCCGGCGTCCTTCGAGTACGAGTAGTAGATGCCGGCATCGAGCGTGCCGGTGCCGTTCTCGTCCCACGTGATGTACAGGTTGCCGGACGGGTCGAGGTCGAACGCCGGCCAGTGGGCGATCATCTTGGCGTCGTCGAAGACGATGTTCTTCTCCGGCTCGACGAGCGTCTTGAAGTCCTGCTTGCGGGCGTCGCGCCAGGCCGCGATGGACAGCTCGTTGCTCGAGTAGTGCGCCTCGTAGACGGTGCCGTTGCGCTTGTCGACGCGGATGTCGCCGAGGCCGCCCGCGTCCTTGAAGCCCTTCGTCCAGGTCTTGCCGCCGTCGACAGACTTGTACATCGTGTGGCCGCTGTTGACCTGGTAGTCAGTCTGGCCGGGGGAGTAGGTGCCGCCGGGGCCGGTGGGGTTGGACACCATGTAGACGACGTTCTCCTCGTCACCCTCCATCCACTGGCGGTCCGTGAAGGCGTTCGCCGTGGCGTTCTGGAGCGTGTACTTGGAGCCGGCGTCGTCGGCCGTCGACTTCCAGACGGCGACGTTGACGAGGTTGATCTCGGAGACGAAGACGTTGCCGGCCTTGTCGTAGGCGAACTCGGGGTCGGAGAACCCGGTCGGCGCGGCGTCCTCGCCGACGGCCCGCGGCGCGAACTTCCACTCGCCGCCGTTGGTGTCGCTGTACCAGTAGTACGTCTGGCCGCGGTAGTTCTCGCCGAACGCCGAGGTGTTCGTGTCGCCCGCTTCCGGCGTGAAGAAGTGGGTGCTGCCGGCGTGCGAGCCGTACAGCAGGCGGCCGTTCGGGTACGTGAACACGATCGGCTCACCGCCGGCCCGGTGCTCGTCGACGTACTTGGGCTCGTCGAACGTGATCGGCTTCGGCTTGGGACACGTCGTCGCCGACACCGTGGCGACGTCGCCGGACGCGGCACCGGCCGCTGCGGCGGCGACCGCCAGGACGGCGAACGCGGTCGGGAGGGGGCGGTACGACACGAGCGGCTCCTTGCTCGAAGGGGAGCAAATGCTTTCCTTATCCGTTCGCCGCCCTGGGACCTTCGTCCTGCCTCGCGCCGAACGTCGATGCGGGGCCGTGACCACGTCGCGGGGCGGCCGGGCCAGTCTCTCGCTCTCGGTGCTGACGCGGGGTGACGCCTCGGTGACGTTGTGGTGCCAGCGCGCTCGGGGCGACGTTGCGGCGGCTATCGTCTTGCGGCGTGCCGCCGATGTCCGTCAGCGACCTCCGCAGGGAGGCCGGGCTCTGGGCGTTCGAGCGTGCCCTGCGCCGTCGCGGCTTCACGCTGGTGGCCGGCGCCGACGAGGCAGGCCGCGGCGCGTTCGCCGGGCCGCTGGCCGCCGCGGCGGTGATCCTGCCCGAGGGCAAGCGGGGCCGGGTGCCCGGCCTGGCCGACTCGAAGCTGCTCACCCACGCCGCCCGCGAGGCGTGCTACGCCGAGATCGTCGACCGCGCGGTCGCGTGGTCGGTCGTCGTCGTGTCGTGCGACGAGATCGACGCCGTCGGGCTGCACCGGTGCAACGTCCTCGCGCTGCGCCGCGCGCTGTGGGCGCTGACGCCGCGCCCCGACTACGTGCTCACCGACGGGTTCCCGGTCGGCGGCCTGGGCGTGCCCGGGCTGGCGATGTGGAAGGGCGACTCGGTCGCCGCCTGCATCGCCGCGGCGTCGGTGGTCGCGAAGGTCACCCGGGACCGGCTGATGATCGAGATGGACGGGCAGTTCCCGGACTACGGCTTCGCGCAGCACAAGGGGTACGCCACGCCGGACCACCGCGCCGCGCTCCGCGCGCACGGGCCGTGCCCGCAGCACCGGCTGTCGTTCGCGGGCGTGGGCCGGGACCCGTGGGCTCCGTCCGGCGGCGAGCGTCTGGGGGATGATGAGCTCGTGGACGCCGTGGGAGAGCTGCTGTGAGCGCCGAGGATCTCGAGAAGTACGAGACCGAGATGGAGCTGCAGCTCTATCGCGAGTACCGGGACATCGTGCGGCAGTTCACCTACGTGGTGGAGACCGAGCGCCGCTTCTACCTCGCCAACGCCGTGGACCTCCAGGTCCGCAACGCCGACGGCGAGGTCTTCTTCGAGATCACCATGCACGACGCGTGGGTGTGGGACATGTACCGGCCGGCGCGGTTCGTGAAGAACGTGCGGGTGGTGACGTTCAAGGACGTCAACGTCGAGGAGCTCGAGAAGGTCGATGGGCTTTAACGCCACCCGGCGCTACCGCGGCCCGAAGACGACCGACGTCGCGATCCTGCTCGCCGGCATCGTGATCATCGGCGGGCTCGTGCTGTGGGGGTTCCTGGGCTGACGTTCGCGGGTACGGCTCCCGGTACCTAGGAGGTGCCGACATGAGCGTGAGCCCCGAGAACGACCAGGACGGTGTCGACCAGGACGGCGTCGACCGTCCGGAGTCCGGCGAGGTGCACGGGAACACCCGTTCCTCGGCGGAGGGCGTCGAGGAGAAGCCGGATACCGGCGAGGGCGGTGCGTCGCCCGGCCTGATCGGCAACGGCGCGGCCGTCGACCCCCGGTACACGGCGCAGCGATGAGCCAGCCCGACGAGGGTGGCGACCGGCCGGTCGTGTCCGGGTCGGAGGCGGACGGCCCGATCGAGCCCGGCGGCGCCGGGGCCGGCCCCGAGGTCGCGCAGGACTACTCGGTGTCCGGCGACGCCGAGCCGGGCGCGTCGTACGCCGACCCGTCCGCGGGCCGGATGGCCGGCGAGGACGCCCCAAAGGCGCCGAACCAGGCCAAGACCGAGCCGATCCCGCCGTCACCGGAGCACGACGACGTTCCGGTGCCGGCGGCCGGCACGCCGGACGACGCCGGAACGGCGACCGGTCCCGGACCGCGCGAGGGCTGGGCCACCGCGCCGCCGTCGTCGGAAGGCGCCGGTGACGCGAACGGCGTCCCCGTGCCGTCGGACACCTCCGCCGAGGGGACGTCGGAGGGCGTGGCGCCGGTCGAGGGCGTGACGTTCCCCGCGATCGCGCCGGAGTCGCTCGCCGACGGCGAGACCGACGTCGCGATGCCGTCCACCACCAGCTTCTAGCTTTCGGGCGGTCGCTGGGCGGGCTGCCGCCGGGCGCTGTCCACAGTTGTGTGTCGGCGTGCTGACGCCCTTCCACAGATTTCGCGCGGACTCGTTGCGCGTGCTCTCGCGTCCCTAGCGTCGTTCGGGTCGGTTTCGGCTCGGACAACGGGGGTCGCGGGTGCGCGCGAAGGACGCGGTGGGTGCGTACGGCGAGCGGGTCGCCGCGCGCTGGCTCGAGGACGAGGGGTACGTCGTCCTCGACCGCAACTGGCGCTGCCGGTCGGGTGAGCTCGACGTCGTCGCGATGCGCGGCGGCGTCGTGGTGTTCGTCGAGGTGAAGTGCCGGCGCTCCGACGCGTTCGGGGTGCCCGCGCTCGCGGTGACGCCGGCGAAGGTGGCGCGGCTGCGCGCGGCGGCGGCCGCGTGGCTGGCGGACCGGGGGCTGGACGACGCGTCGGTGCGGTTCGACGTCGTGTCCGTGCTGCGGCCGCCGGCCGGCGCGGCGGTGCTGGAACACTTCCAGGGCGCGTTCTGATGGCGCTCGGGCGGGCCTGGGCGATCGGGCTGGTCGGCCTCGACGGGCACGTCGTCGAGGTCGAGGCGGACCTCGCGGCCGGCATCCCGGCGTTCGTGCTCATCGGGCTGCCGGACGCGACCATGCAGGAGGCGCGTGACCGGGTCCGCGCGGCGGTCGTGAACTCCGGCCGGGCGTGGCCGCAGAAGCGGATCACGCTCGCGCTGTCGCCGGCCGCGCTGCCCAAGCGCGGGAGCGCGTTCGACCTCGCGATGGCGGTCGCCGTGCTGGTGGCGAGCGAGGCGCTGCCCGCGGCGGCGGCGGAGGGCGTGGTGCTGCTCGGCGAGCTGTCGCTGGACGGGCGGGTGCGGCCGGTGCCCGGCGTGCTGCCGGCGGCGTTCACGGCCGCGCGAGCCGGCGTGCGGCGGCTGGTCGTGCCGGCCGGCAACCTCGCGGAGGCCGCGCTCGTGCCAGGGGTGGACGTGGTGGGCGTTGCCGACCTGCCGGGGCTGCTCGCGTACCTGGCCGGTGAGGACGCGGGTGCGGTGGCGCGGCCGTCCGCGGCGCCGCCGGCGGCGCCCTCCGGCGCCGAGGACCTCGACCTCGCCGACGTGGTGGGGCAGGCGTTGCCGCGCCGGTGCCTCGAGGTCGCCGCCGCGGGCGCGCACAACGTGTTCTTCCTCGGCCCGCCCGGCGGCGGCAAGACCATGCTCGCGGAGCGGCTGCCCACGATCCTGCCCCGGCTGGCGGGCGACGCGGCGCTGGAGGTGTCCGCGATCCACTCGGTGGCGGGGACGCTGCCGGCGGACGCGCCGTTGATCACGATGCCGCCGTTCCGCGCGCCGCACCACACCGCGACGCTGCCCGCGCTGGTCGGCGGGGGGAGCGGCATCGCGCGGCCGGGCGAGGTGTCGTTGGCGCATCGCGGGGTGCTGTTCGTGGACGAGGCCCCGGAGTTCGCCGCCGGCCACCTCGACGCGCTCCGGCAGCCATTGGAGACGGGGACCATCACGCTCGCGCGCTCCGGCGGCGTCGCGCGCTACCCGGCGCGGTTCATGCTCGTGCTCGCGGCGAACCCGTGCCCCTGCTCGGCGGCCGGCAAGAAGGACCGCGACTGCACCTGCCCGGCCGGGCTGCGGCGGCGTTACCTCGGCCGCATCTCCGGCCCGCTGCTGGACCGGCTCGACATCAGGGTGGACGTCGAGTCGGTGACCCGCGCGGAGCTCACCGACGGCCCCGGCGAGCCGTCCGCGGCGGTCCGCGAGCGGGTGCTCGCGGCGCGTGAGCGGATGGCGCACCGGTTCCGCGACACGCCCTGGACCGTCAACGGCGAGGTGCCGGGCCGCGAGCTGCGCCGCCGGTGGCCGTTGAGCGCCGAGGCGCTGGGGCCGGCACACGCCGCCGTCGACACCGGCCGGCTCAGCGCCCGCGGGCTGGACCGCGTGGCGCGGGTCGCCTGGACGCTCGCCGACCTCGAAGGCCGGGCCGCGCCCGGCGCCTCGCACATCCGCCGTGCCGTCGCCCTGCGAAAGGTGAACACGCATGACTTCTGACGCCGCCACCGCACCCACGACCTCCGCCGCCCCGGGCTCGCCGCCGACCGCCGCGCCGGCTGCGCCGCCGGCGGCCGCGTCCGCCGAACGCCGCCTCGCGTGCGCCGCCCTCACCCGCTCGGTGCCGCTGGACGACAGCGAGTTCCGAACGCTCTACCCGGCGCTCCCGCCCGAGGAGGTCTGGGCGCGGCTCGTGGCCGGCGACGTCCCCGAACGGCTCGCTGCCGCCACCCGCCGCGCCGTCGCCACCGCCGACCCCCAACGCGACCTCGACGCCATCGCCGCACTCGGCGGCCGGCTCGTCTGCCCCGGCGACGACGAGTGGCCCGAGCCGGTGGACGACCTCGGCGACCGCCGGCCCGTGGCGCTCTGGGTGCGGGGGGCCGTGCCGCTGCGCGAGGCCACCGCCCGGTCCGTCGCGATCGTCGGCAGCCGCGCGGCGACGCCGTACGGCAACCACGTCGCCGCCGAGCTGGCCGTGGACCTCGGCGACCGCGCCTGGGCCACCGTCTCCGGCGGCGCGTACGGCATCGACGCCGCCGCGCACCGCGGCAGCCTCGCGGCCGCCGCTGTCACCGTCGCGGTCCTGGCCTGTGGCGTGGACGTCTCGTACCCGAGCGGCAACCGCCGGCTGTTCGAGGACGTCGCGACCTCCGGGCTGCTCGTCAGCGAGTGGCCGCCGGGCTCGTCGCCGACCCGGCTGCGCTTCCTCTGGCGCAACCGCGTCATCGCCGCCCTTGCCCCGGGCACCGTCGTCGTGGAGATGGGTCATCGCAGCGGCGCCCGGCGGACCTGCACCGAGGCGTTGCGCCTGGGCCGGCACGTCATGGCGGTGCCCGGGCCCGTCACGTCGGCGGTGTCCGTCGGCTGCCACGCGCTGCTCCGCAGCCGGGAGGCCGAGTGCGTGACCTGCGCGGCCGACGTGCTGGAGCTCGTCGGCCGGTTCGGCGACGAGCTGCCCCCGGAGCCGGACGCCGCCGCGGCGGCGCGCGACCGGCTGTCCCACGACGCCCAACGCGTCCTCGACGCGCTCGACCCGGTGGAGTTCCTGCCGCTCGACCACATCGCCGCCGAGGCGCACCAGGACCCGGCGACGTTGGAGGTGCTGCTCGACGCGCTCGTCGAGCACGACCTCGCGGTCTGCTCGGACGGCCGCTACCGGCTCGGGCCGGTGGCGCTGGAAGACGTGCGGCGGACGGCGTGATGCGCGTGGCGTCTTGCATTCGCCGGAGCCGCCACGGAGGCTCGGAACGTGCCTGCCGTCGCGCCCGCGCGCCCCGTGGCCGAGCTGCCGCCGGCGTTCGCGGCCGCGCTGGACGCGTTCCGCCGCCACCTCGCGTCCGAGCGTGGGCTGTCGCGGCACACCGTCGCCGCCTACGTCACCGACGTCGCGTCGCTGCTCGACCACGCCGCGCGCCTCGGCGCCGTGTCGTTCGACGACGTCGACGCGTCGGCGCTGCGCAGCTGGCTGGCCCGGCAGCGCACCGCCGGGTACGCGCGCAGCACGCTCGCGCGGCGTTCGTCGGCGGCGCGGGTGTTCTTCGCGTACGCCGTCCGCCGCGGCTTCGCCGCGCACGACCCGGCCGGGCAGCTGGCGACGCCGAAGACCGACCGCCGGCTGCCGCGCGTCCTCACCCGCGCGGAGGCCACCGCGCTGGTCGAGCTGCCGCCGACGGACGGCCCGGTCGGCGCGCGGGACCGCGCCGTGCTCGAGCTGCTGTACGCCACCGGGATCCGCGTCGGCGAGCTGTGCGGGCTCGACGTGGACGACGTCGATTGCGGCCGCCGCGTCGTGCGCGTGCTCGGGAAGGGCGCCAAGGAGCGCGCGGTGCCGTACGGCGTACCGGCCGCGGCCGCGCTCGACCGGTGGCTCGCGCAGGCTCGCCCCGCGCTCGCCGTCCCCGGCTCGGGCCCGGCGCTGTTCCTCGGCCAACGAGGCCGGCGGATCGACCAACGGACGGTGCGAAGGCTCGTGCACGGGTATCTGCGTGAGGTCGGTCCGGACCTCGGGCCGCACGGGCTGCGGCACTCGGCCGCGACCCACCTGCTCGAAGGAGGTGCCGACCTGCGAAGCGTCCAGGAGCTACTCGGGCACGCTACGCTCGGTACTACGCAGATCTACACTCACGTCTCCGCCGACCGACTGAAGGCTTCCTATGACCAGGCCCACCCGCGAGCCTGACGACGCCAAGGCGTCGGGCTCCACCGCGACCTCGTCGCGGCGCGGGACGGCGACGTCGGACGCCACGATCGACGTCGATCGTGCCGAGGTCGAGAACGCCATCGCCGAGCTGTGGCGCGAGTTCAAGGCGACCGCCGACGCAGCCCTCCGCGAGCGGCTGATCCTGCACTACTCGCCGCTGGTGAAGTACGTCGCCGGCCGGGTCGGCGTCGGCCTGCCGCCGAACATCGAGCAAGCCGACCTCGTCTCGTACGGCATCTTCGGCCTGATCGACGCGATCGAGAAGTTCGACCTCGCGCGCGCGATCAAGTTCGAGACGTACGCGATCAGCCGCATCAAGGGCGCGATCATCGACGAGCTGCGCGCCATCGACTGGATCCCGCGCTCGGTCCGGTACAAGGCGCGCGAGGTCGAGAAGGCGTACGCCGCGCTGGAGACCCGGCTGTTCCGCACGCCGACCGAGCAGGAGGTCGCCGCCGAGCTGAACATCTCGCTCGACGACCTGCACGCGATCTTCAGCCAGGTGTCGTTCGTCAACGTCGTCGCCCTCGACGAGCTGCTCAGCGTGGGTGGCGAGCGGGGCGACAAGCTGTCGCTGGTCGACACGCTCGAGGACACCAAGGCCGAGGACCCGGTCATGGCGTTCGAGACCGAGGAGACGAAGTACCTCCTCGCGAAGGCGATCAACACGCTGCCCGAGCGCGAGAAGATCGTCGTCACCCTCTACTACTACGAGGGGCTCACGCTGGCGGAGATCGGCCAGGTGCTGGGCGTGACCGAGAGCCGGATCTGCCAGATGCACACCAAGGCGGTCCTGCAGCTGCGCGGCAAGCTCGCCGACCAGAAGGACTGACCCGCCCGGACCGCCGGCGCACCCCCGCGCTCAGCGCCGCGAGCGCCGCGAGCGTTGCGAACCCACCGGTCGACGCCGTTGCGACGCGTGCCGCCACGGGTGCCGTCCGCGGTCTCGGTGCGTCCGGCCTGGCTGGGGTAGCGGTGGGTGCCGGTGCTGAGAGCGCCGCGCCGGCGACGGCCGCAGCGGGCGCCGGGCCGGGCTCGGCGGGCGCGAGGGGCACCAGCCGGCTCGGACCGCGCGGCAGCAGCGACAGCGGGGCGAGGTAGGTCTTCCCGCGCAGCAGCCCCCAGTGCAGCAACGACTCGCCCGCCCGCGCCGGCCCCGCATGGCCCGGCGACAGCACGCCGACGACGCCGCCCGCGGCCACGGTAGTGCCGAGCGGCACGAGCGCGCGGACCGGCTCGTACGTCGTCCGCAACGCCCCGTGCGTCACGACCACGACGCCCCGCCCGGCGAGCACCCCGGCGAACGACACCCGCCCGCCGCCCGCCGCGCGCACGGGGGCGCCGGCGTACGACGCGAGGTCCACGCCCCGGTGCCCCGCCCCCCACCGCACGGCAGGGGGGTCGAACGCGCGCCGCACGACCAACGGTCCCGGCACCGGCGGCACCCAGCGCGCCGCGCCGACTGCGGTACCAGCCGCATCGCCAGCCGCGGCCGACGGCGGCGCGAGCCACGACGCGACGACCAGGCAGATCGCAGCGAGCACGTACGGCATCCGGCACCACCTCCGGACACCACGCTGCCGCGTTCAGCACCCGCGCAACGACGCGCGACCAAATTTGTGGACGAACGCCCGGTCCCTGGGGACAACGGCCCCGCGCTACGACGACGGCGGCGACGACACCAGCGGGAACTGCCGCAGCCGGAACTTCGTGCCGTCCCAGTAGACGTTGTCGTGCTGCCACTTCCTCGGGCAGCAGTTCGGCGAGCCGTCGGAGTAGTCGGCGATGTACGTCGAGATGTATCCCCGGCTGCGCACGTAGATCTGCGCCTTCGGGCCCTCCTCGTGGTGGGCGCGCAGCAGCGGGCCGCCGGTCCCGGTCCGCCAGGTGAGGACGTCGTAGCCGCCCATCGTGCCGGACCCGCGGAACCGCACGATGACGACGAGGGAGTCGCGGGTCTGCCCGGTGAGCGACCCGACCCGCGCCTCGGCGTCCGCCCAGACGCCCGGGTCGCCGAAGCCGACGTGGGTCATGGAGTCAGAGCCGTTCGGCAGCCGCTTGTAGATCCGGATGACCCGGCGCGGCTCGGACTGGCCGGGCAGGTTGTGCTGCTCGTAGCCCGAGACCCAGGTGACGATGCCGCCGGCCATGTTCACGACGCCACACGTCACCTGCGTCAGGTCCGGGTCGTGAACCTCGCAGCCGTTCTCGGGGTCGGGGGTCGTGAGGTTCTCGTCCTCGGACACCTCGAGGTACGCGCCGGAGGCGGTGAGGATCTTGCCCGGCGGCGTCGCCGTGGCCGTCGGGGTCGGCGTGGCCGTGGGCGACGGCGTCGGCTTCTTCGTCGGCTTCGGCTTCGTGGGGGTCGGCTTCGGTGACGCGGGCGGCGTCGTGGTCGCGGACGTGGTCACGCCGGTGGAGGGCTCCTCCTCGTCCGGCAACGTCCTCGGCGCCGCGTCGCGCGAGCAGCCCGCCAGCACCGCCCCCAACGCCACCGCGATCGTGACCGATCGGTACCTGCGCAACGCGACCTCCTGTGCCGGACCCACCCGCGCACGCACGCTACCGCCGCCCTGGACCCGCGGGTAGCCCGCCGCGCCACGATCGCCCCCTGCGGCACCCGCTACACTGTCTCCTGGCGGCTCCGGCAACGGGGCCGACCTCGCATGTCCGCGCCCCTCGCTTCGAGCGGGGGGAGGCGCCTCGGTCCGGCGGTTCCGACCCCCGGCACGCGCCCACGGCGGACATCAGGCGCGACGTACGCCGTACGCCGCGGGTAAACCGAGCGCGCGAGGGGCGAGCCCCGAGCGCGAGGAAGGACGCGTGCCGAGACATGGCCGTCGTCACCATGAAGCAGCTGCTCGAGAGCGGCGTGCACTTCGGGCACCAGACCAAGCGCTGGAACCCGAAGATGAAGCGCTACATCTTCACCGAGCGCAACGGCATCCACATCATCGACCTGCAGCAGACGGTAGGCTGCCTGGCCGAAGCGTTCAACTTCGTGCGGGATCTCACCCGGCGCGGCGAAAGCCTCTTGTTCGTCGGCACCAAGAAGCAGGCGCAAGAGGCGATCGAGGAAGAGGCCAAGCGCGCGGGGCAGTACTGGGTCAACCAGCGCTGGCTCGGCGGCATGCTGACCAACTTCCAGACGGTCCACAAGCGTCTGCAGCGACTCAAGGAACTCGAGATGATCGAGGCCACCGGCGGCCAGACCGTGTTGACGAAGAAGGAAAACCTCGTCCTCGAACGCGAGCGCATCAAGCTGGCGAAGACCCTCGGCGGCATCCGTGACATGACGCGTACGCCGAGCGCTGTGTGGATCGTCGACACCAAGAAGGAGCACATCGCCGTCGGCGAGGCGCACAAGCTCGGTATTCCGGTCGTCGCGATCCTCGACACCAACTGCGACCCGGACGAAGTCGACTTCCCGATCCCGGGCAACGACGACGCCATCCGGTCGGCCGGCCTGCTGACCCGCGTCATCGCGGACGCTGTCGCCGAGGGCCTCATGCAGCGCGCGTCGGCCCAGGCGAACGCGGGCCGCGACGACAAGCCCGCCGATGGCCAGCTCGCCGTCGACGAGCCGCTCGCCGAGTGGGAGCGCGAGCTTCTGCAGGGTTCGGCCGAGGCGGAGGCACCGGCCGCCGCCGAAGCGCCCGCCGGTACGGAAGCCGACGCACCCGCGCCGACAACCGACGCGGCCGGCGAAGCACCT
>DATLNJ010000124.1:0-3592 GCA_035536815.1 Frankiaceae bacterium | reverse complement strand
CCGGCCTGAGCAGATGCCCCGCCACCGACTCCGCGTCCAGCAACTCCCGCTGACCCTCAGACCGACCCTGCACCGGCACATCGTCCCGACCCACCCACCACAGGGCCGCGACGACACGCTTTGTTCAGGAGACTCCTAGGTGTCCAGGCAGATCGGGGCGGCGTCCACCCCGGCGAAGTGCTTGAAAGACATCGCCTTGCCCTCCATCACCGGCAGCGCGGCGAGGGGCCGATGTCGCCCCCGAGGACCGCCGTGCCGTCGGTGACGATGGCCACGGTGAAGGACTTCTGCGTGTACTCCCAGTTGCGGGCGGGGTCGTCCGCGATGGGGTCGATACCACCGCTGCGCCCGGCGTGTACGCGCGCGACCGGTCGTCGCGATCGCGCAGCCGGGCCCGGAAACCCGTCTCGACATTGCCGCCGCGGTGCACGGCGAACGTCGAGTCGGTATCGATCACGAAACGGACGCCGCCCGGCAGTTGCGGGTTCTACGCGCCGTTGCGGCAAGATACGCCGTAGTTACCGCCGACTAGGAGGCCCCGTTGCGTAGCGTCCCGATCACGACCCGGCTCGCGTTCGGCGGCATCGCCGTCGCGCTCATGCTCGGCACGGCCGCCTGTGGCGACGACGCCGGCGACGGCGACAACAACACCGTCGGCCAGGCGTCGCCGAGCGCCAGCTCCACCGTCGACGCCGCGCTCGCGGCGAAGGTGCCCGACGCCATCAAGGCCGACGGCAAGATCATGGTGGGCACCGACTCCACCTACGCCCCCGCCGAGTTCCTCGCCGAGGACGGCAAGACGATCCAGGGCTTCGACGTCGACCTGTTCAACGCCGTCGCCGCCAAGTTCGGCCTCACGGCCGAGTTCGTCACGGCGCCGTTCGACAACATCATCCCGAGCGTCGGCAGCGGCAAGTACGAGATCGGCGTCTCGTCGTTCACCGTCAACGACGAGCGCAAGAAGGTCGTCGACATGGTCAGCTACTTCGCGGCCGGCACGCAGTGGGCCGCGAAGACCGGCAGCACCATCACGCCGGACACGGCGTGCGGCAAGACCGTCGCCGTGCAGAAGGGCACCGTCCAGGTCGACGACCTCGAGGCCCGCAACAAGAAGTGCGGAGCCGACAAGATCAAGATCGAGCAGTACCAGGGCCAGGACGAGGCGACCGCCGCGGTCGTCTCCGGCAAGGTCGACGCGATGCTCGCCGACTCGCCGGTCGTGGCGTACGCCGTCAAGCAGACCAACGAGCAGCTGACGCTGATCGGCGAGATCTACGACTCGGCGCCGTACGGCTACGTCGTCAAGAAGAACCAGGGCGAGTTCGCCCAGGCGCTCGCCGACGCGCTCAAGGCCGCGATCACCGACGGCACGTACCGGCAGGCGTTGGAGAAGTGGGGCGTCGAGGCCGGCGGCATCACCGACCCGGCGGTCAACCCCTGACCTCCGGACAGCCGAACGTCGTGGACGGCCCGGAGCCCATCCGGGCCGTCCCCGTTCGCCACCCCGGACGCTGGGTGGCGCTCGCGGTCATCGCTGTGATCGTGGCGATGTTCGTGCACATGCTCGTGACGAACGACGCGTTCCAGTGGTCGTTCATGTTCGACAACATCTTCAACCCGCCGATCGTCGAGGGCGCCCGCACCTCCCTGATCCTGACCGTCGAGTCGATGGTCATCGGCGTGGTCCTCGGCGTCGTGCTGGCCGTCATGCGGCTCTCGCCGAACCCGGTCATCTCGTCGGTCGCGTGGGTGTACACGTGGTTCTTCCGCGCGGTGCCGCGCCTGGTGCTCGCGATCCTGTTCGGCAACCTGGGCATCCTGTACGCGCGCCTTGAGCTCGGGATCCCGTTCGACAAGCAGTTGCTCGGGCTGTTCGGCGCGGAGTCGATGGACGCCCGCATCTGGGGCGTGGACGCGCGGACCGTCCTCAGCGGCTTCATGGCCGGCCTGCTTGCGCTGGCGCTGTCGGAGGCGGCGTACATGGCCGAGATCGTCCGCGCCGGCATCGTCGCGGTGGACGCCGGGCAGACGGAGGCCGCGCAGGCGCTCGGCATGTCGCGCGGGACCACCATGCGCAAGGTCGTGCTGCCGCAGGCGATGCGGGTCATCGTGCCGCCGACCGGCAACGAGACCATCGCGATGCTCAAGGACACGGCGGTGGTGGCGTTCGTCCCGGTCACGAACGAGCTGTTCTTCCAGACCCGCGCGGTCGGGTCGCGCACGTTCCAGGTGTTCCCGATGCTGGTCGCCGCCTGCCTCTGGTACGTCGCCATGACCAGCGTGCTGCTCGTGGGGCAGCACTTCTTGGAGAAGCGCTTCTCGCGCGGCGTCGCGGGCATCACGCCGCGCGGCCGGAAGATCGTGTTCCCGATCGGCGGGCAGGGCGGCCGGTGACGACGCCGATGGTGCTGGCCGAGCACGTGCGGAAGCGGTTCGGCCACCTCGAGGTCCTCAAGGGCATCAGCCTGTCCGTCGCGGCCGGCGAGGTCATGGTGCTGCTCGGCCCGTCGGGGTCGGGCAAGAGCACGTTCCTCCGCTGCATCAACCACCTGGAGAAGATCGACGGCGGCCGGCTCTCGGTGGACGGCGAGCTGGTCGGGTACCGGCAGTCCGGCGACACGCTTTACGAGCTGCGCGAGAAGGAGGTCGCGCGCAAGCGGGCCGAGATCGGCATGGTGTTCCAGCGCTTCAACCTGTTCTCGAACATGACCGCGCTGTCCAACGTCGCCGCCGGGCCGCAGTACGTGAAGGGGCTCAAGCGCGAGGCCGCCGAAAGCCGCGCGCGCGAGCTGCTCGACCGTGTCGGGCTCTCCGACAAGGAGAACGCCTACCCGGCGCAGCTGTCCGGCGGCCAGCAGCAGCGCGTCGCGATCGCCCGCGCGCTCGCGATGGAGCCGAAGCTGATGCTGTTCGACGAGCCGACCTCCGCGCTCGACCCCGAGCTGGTCGGGGAGGTGCTCGACGTCATGAAGGGCCTGGCCCGCGACGGCATGACGATGATCGTCGTGACCCACGAGATGGGCTTCGCGAAGGAGGTCGGCGACCGCGTGGTGTTCATGGACGACGGCGTCGTGGTCGAGGAGGGCGCGCCCGCCGAGATGTTCGCGAACCCGCAGCACGCGCGCACGAAGACGTTCCTGTCGAAGATCCTGTAGCGCTCAGCGGGGCAGCAGGTCGAGCAGCGCGCGGGTGCGCTCGGTGTCGTAGACGCGGTAGCGGTCGCGCTTGGCGCGGTGCCACACCTTGAGCGAGCGCGCGCCCGGGTAGTTCGTGCAGACCTCGGCGAGCGGCAGCCGGACCGTACGGGAGAGCGTCTGGACGACCAGGTGGCGTTCGGTCAGCTCCAGCGCGGTGACCCGCGTCCGCAGCGCGTGACGCAGGGCGCCGACGTGCACCGGCACCACGAGGAGGAACGTCGGCAGCACCTCGATCGCGACGAACGCCGCGACGGTGCCGACGTAGAGCAGCGCGAGGCCGCCGAGCGTCGCGGTGACGCGGCCGCGTAGGGAGACGGACAGCGCCGGATGCGGGGTCACCGCAGGAGGTCGAGAATCTTCTCCGGTGGTCGCCCGATGACGGCCCGGCCGTCGTC
>DATLNJ010000123.1:0-20298 GCA_035536815.1 Frankiaceae bacterium | reverse complement strand
GCGGCGCGGCGGGGGCGGGCGCGGGCGGCGGCGCGACGGGCGGCACCGGCGGCGTGCCGGACGGCTCGTCGGCGGGCACGTCGCCGGACACCGGCGTCGCGGGCAGGCCGGAATCGGTCGGCTCGGTCACGGCGCTCCTCGGCTCGTACTACTGCAACGGCGCGAGCAGCAGCCCGAGCCACGCGTGCTCACCCAGGACGGCCTGCTGTCCGCCCTCCCACCCTACGGTGGCGAGCGAGCCGTCGGAGGCAAGCGTGTACGGCCCGGAGCCGGTGCCGAGCGCGGCCGGCGCGACGGGGACCGGCACCGGCCCGTCCGCGGCCGGCGACTGGTTGAGGCACCGGCGCATCTCGTCGCTCGGCTGCGCCCAGCACGACGTGCGCTTGCCGCCCTCGGTCGGGTGGCAGTTCTGGGTCGTGTCGGCGGGGCCGCCCTTACGGACCCGCGGCGCCTTGTTCTCCGTGTCGTACGTGCACGACACGGGGTTGTCGTGGACGACGAGGCCGTTGCGGAGCTGGCCGTCCACCAGCGCCAGCGGCACCCGCTTCACCAGCTCGGGCAGCGCGAGCATCGTCTGCCGGGTACCGGACAGCCGCGCGACGCCGATCCGGTTGATCGTCACGAGGTCGCCGAGGAGGACGGCGAGCGCCTGCTGGTTCGGCTCGATCAGCCCCTCCAGCTCGGCGGCGGCACGGACGCCGTTCGCGAACAGCCGCCGGATGTCGGGGTCCGAGGTCCGCAATGTCTCCGTCAGGTCGGCGAGGCCCCGCGTGAACTCGCGGAACTGCGGTGCGGTGACGTTCGCGGTGCGGAGGACCTGCTCGCCCTCCTCGATGAGCTGGATCGTCTCCGGCAGCACCTCGCGCATCGCGTCGGTGAGGTCGTTGCCGGCGTCGATGAGCTCGGTGATCGCCGGGCCGGTGCCGCGGAACGCCGTCCCGAGCTCGCCGACGAGCAGCTTGAGGTTCTCGCGGTCGATGCTGTTGACCAGCCGGTCGAGGTCGACCAGCACCTTCGAGATGTCGACCGGGAGCCGGGTGTGCGCGCGGTCGATCCTGTCGCCGTTCTCGAGGAACGGGTCGCCGGCGGTCGCGGGCCGCAGGTCGACGTACTGCTCGCCGACGGCGGACTTGTTCGCGACGGTGGCGGTGATGCCGTCGGCGGGGATCTGCTTGTCGCGGTCGATCTTGAGGTCGACGAGGACGCCGTCGTGCGTGAGGCGCATGGCGCCGACGCTGCCGACGCGGACGCCACGGTAGGTCACCTCGGCGCCGGTGAAGATGCCGCCGGACGCCGCGAAGTCGGCGGTGACGGTGTACGGGCGGCGGATGGCGTCGAGGCCGACGAGCGAGAACCCGGCGTACAGGATGCCGAGGACGAAGATCACCACGAACGCGGCGAGCTGGATCTTCACGGTGCGGCGAATCATGGCGACACCCCCCGCCGCACCAGCCAGTCGAGTGCCGCGCCGGTGTCCGCGGCCGGCGCCGGGCCGGCCGACCGCTCGCCCGCCGCTGCCGCGACCGCGGCGGCCCGCTCGCGCACCTTCTCGGCCGCGCCCTTCGGCACCGGTCCCCCGCCCTTCGGCTGGAGGTGCGACTCGTCGATGAAGATCTCGACGTAGAGCTGGAGGTAGTCGCCGGGGATCGCGCGCGGCACCAGCTTGGTCAGCAGCAGGAGCTGGTCGAGCGACTTGGACAGGTCGGTCCGCGCGGCGACGACGCGATCGAGGATCGGCGCGAGCAGCTTGAACGTCGCCACCGTGTCGACCCGGCTCGCGTTGACGACGCGGGTGCCGACCTGGCTGAGCCGCTGCACGTGGGTGAGCAGGCGGGTCAGCTCGGACCGCTGGTTCGCGAGGACCGTCAGCGCCGGCGTGAACGTGTCGATCGCCTCGGCGATGGTCTGCCGCTGCTTCGCGAGCGTCTGGGTCAGCCGGTCGAGCGCGTCGAGAGCGCGCACGATGTCGCCCTTCCGCTGGTCGAACGCCGTGACGAGCTGGGTGACGTTGCGCAGCGCCGAGCGGACGGTGTCCTCGCGGCCGGCCATCGCGGCGGAGAGCTCGACGGCGATGGTCTGGATGTTGGCGATGCCGCCGCCGTTGAGCAGCGCGGACAGCGCGGTGAAGACCTCCTCGACCTCCGGCATCCGCGCGCTGCGCTCGACGGTGATGGTGTCGCCGTCGGCCAGCACGCCCTGCGCCGGCTCGTCGACCGGCGGGGACACCTCCACGAACTTCTCGCCGAGCAGGCTGGTCTGCCGGACCGACGCGACGGCGTTGCGCGGCAACCGCACCGACTCGTTGATCCGCAGCACGACGTTCGCCTTGAACGTCACCGGGTCCAGCGTGATCTTGCCGACGTCACCGACGCTCACGTCGTCGACCTTGACCGCCGACTGCGGAACGAGGTCCAGCACGTCGTCGAAGACCGCCGTGACGCGGTACGTCGGCCCCTGCGCCGCGCCGCCGGGCAGGTCGACGCCGAAGATGCCGTCGCAGCCGGTCGCGAACAGCAGCGTCGCGGCGGCGACCAGCAGGGAGAGCCGGCGGCGGATCACCGGTCACCGCCCAGCAGCGCGAGCGGCGAGGTCCGCGCGACCAGCGCGTCGGCCGGGCTCGGCGCGACCGCCTTCGGGGCCGCAGTGCCACCGCGGCCCGCGCCGGCCGCGGCACCGGCCGCACCGCCGGGGTGCGGCGGGCAGTCGAGGTCGAGCATCGGCGCGACGATCCAGCAGACGATGACGCCGTACGGGTCGTCCTCCTGGTGGTTGTTGTTGCGGATGTCGAGCGTGCCCTGCTCGGTGTTGACCGTGGACGCGATGTTGGTGGCACCGAGCGGCAGCACCTCCAGCGCCTCGATCAGGCTCGCGCGGTGCTTCACGACGACGGTGGTGATGTCGGCGAGCGCGCGGATGTCGGCGCCGAGCTGCGCGCTGTTGCCGCGCACCAGGTCGGCGATCTCGCCGAGCGCGACCGCGAGGTTCTTCAACGCCTCCGCCAGCGCGACGCGCTCGCTGGCGAGGTACTGCGTGGCGTCGGCGAGCGTGCCGGTGAGCGCGCGGATCTGCGAGTCGTTGCGCGCCAGCGTGTCGGTGAACGCCGCGAGGTTCTGGATCACGCCGGTGAGGTCGCCGCGGTTGTCCGAGAGCGTGCGGATCGCCTGCGCGAGGTTGGTGATCGTGTCGTGGAAGTCCTGGCCGCCGCCCTTGCCGAGGGTGCGCGCGCCGATGTCCACCAGCCGCCCGAGCGAGCCGTCGGCGTTGGCGCCGTTCGGGCCGAGCGCGACGAGGAACGCGTCGAGGCCGCCGAGGATCTCGTCCAGCTCGACCGGCGTCATCGTCTGCCGCTCGTCCAGCACCGCGCCGTCGGCCAGCCGCGCGCCGCCGCCGTAGACCGGCGTGAACTCGACGTACCGGTCGCTCACCAGCGACGGCGGGATGATCACCGCGGTCGCGTCGGCGGGGATCGGGGTGTCGTTGGGGATCTCCATGACGACGGCGACGTTCGGGCCGTCGGGGGTGATCGTCCGGACGGTGCCGACCGGCACGCCGAGCACCCGCACGCTCGACCCGGGGTAGAGGCCGACGGTCTGCGGGAACCGCGCGGTCACCGTCATCACGTCCGCCTCGCCGCCGCGGAACATCGCGACGAGGCCGCCCACCACGACGATCATCGTGGCGAGGAACGCGATGGCCTTCTGGGCCGTGGTGGTCAGTCGCATGCGCCCACCGCGCAGAGGACGGCGTCGGAGATGACGAGGTTCTCGGAGTAGACGTCGAGCCAGGTGCCGTTGCCGGTGGCGTTGGTGGCGTAGCGGGCGAACGGGCCGAGCGCCTGCACCGTCTCGTCGATCGACTTGAGGTTGGACCGCAGGACGGTGACGACGCTGTGCAGGTTGTCGAGCAGCGGGTCGATCGTGGCGCGGTTGTCACGGACCAGCGAGGTCAGCTCCTTCGCCAGGATCGACGTGTCGCGGAGCAGCGCCGAGATGGCCTGGCGGCGTTGCAGCACGACCTCGAGGACGAGGTCGGCGTCGGCGATGAGCCTGGTCAGCTCGTCGTCGCGCGCGGCCAGCGCGGCGGTCACCGTCTTGGTGGCGGCGAGCAGCTCGCCGAGCTGCTGGTCGCGGGAGGAGACCGTCTTGGACAACGCGGACAGGCCGCGCAGCGCGGCGCGCGCGTTGCCCTTCTCGTCGGAGAACGTGTCGGCGAGGACGTCGAGGGACTTCGCCAGCTGCTCGGTGTCGATCTCCTCGAGCGTGTCGGTGAACTCGTTGAACGCCTCGTAGATCTGGAACGGCACGCTGGTGCGCGCCAGCGGGATCGGCGCCTCGGTGTCCAGCTCGCCGCCGCCGGCCGGCGTGAGCTCCATGTACTTCGTGCCGAGCAGCGTCTTGAGCTTGATGGCCGCCTTGGTCTGGTCGCCCAGCTCGACGCCGTCGTCCACCTGGAACTCGACGAGCACCTGCTTGTTCTCGATGTCGAGCCGCACCGCGGTCACGCTGCCGACGCGGACGCCGGCGACGCGGACCTCGTTCTCCCGCTGCAGGCCGGCCGCCTGCGCGAACGCCGCGACGTACGTCGTCCGCTTGTTGAGGAACGGCAGCGGCAGCTTGTCGAGGTTGAACGACGCCAGCAGCAGCAGCGCGATGAACAGGATGCCGAAGACGGCGATCGGGACCGGGTTGCGTTCGCGGAACGGCGTCATGTCAGCACCCCGGTTCCGGGGTCTGCGGGCCGACCGGGATGCGGTTTCCGTCGAGGTTGAGCTCGACCGTGCAGACGTAGAGGTTCAGCCATGAGCCGTACGACTGGCCGCGGGTCAGCGCGGTGAGCGCACCCGGCAGCCGCTTGAGCGTCTCGTCGACGGTGCCCTTCTTCGCGTCGAGCGTGGCGAGCACGGTGTTGAGGTGCCGCAGATCCTCGTCCAGCGCCGGCCGCGACTCGCTGAGCAGCCGCGCCGTCGCGACGGCGAGATCGTCGATGCTCTGGATCGAGTCGCCGATGGCGTTACGGTCGCCGGCCAGGCCGGTCGTGAACCGCTGCAGCTCCTTGATCAGCTCGCCGAGCGTCTGGTCGCGGTCGGCCACCGTCTGCATGACCGCCGTGAGGTTGTCCACGACGCGGCCGATGGTGGCGTCCCGGGCGGCGAGGGTGTTCGTCAACGACGCCGTGGACGCGAGCAGCTGGTCGACCGTGCCGCCCTCGCCCTGCAACGTCGCGACGATCTCGGTCGCCAGCTTGTTGACGTCGGCCGGCGACAGCGCCTTGAACAGCGGCTTGAAGCCGTTGAACAGCACGGTCAGGTCGAGCGCCGGCCGGGTCTGCCCGAGCGAGATGGTCTCCCCCGACCGCAGCGGGACGCCCGACCCGGAAAGCTGCAACGCGACGTAGCGCTGGCCGAGCAGGTTCTTGTAACGGACGCGCGCGGTGGCGGCGGTCGTGACGCGGACGTTGGACTCGAGCTGGAACGTCACCAGCGCGTGCCCCTCGTACACCTTGGTCGAGGTGATCCGCCCGACCTGGACGCCGGAGACGCGCACGTCGTCGCCCGGCAGCAGCCCGGTGACGTCGCTGAACGCCGCGCGGTACGTCGAGTAGTCGGTGCCCGGCCGGATGTTGCCGATCGTGTAGTAGAGGACCATCGTCGCGATCGACGTCACGACCGCGAAGACCACCAGCTTGACGAGCGACGCCCGGGTCTTCATTGCGTCGTCACCAACGCCCCGCGCAGCAGCGGCGCCATGATCAGCACCGCCAGGTCGGGCACCTCGGACGGCGCCACGCCCATCTCCGGAGCGACGAGCTGCCGGACCGTCTCCCGCTCCTCGGGGCTGTTCGGAACGCCCGCCGGCGTCGCCTTCGGCACCGGCAGCGCCTCCGGGTCGGGGTCGCCCCGGCCGACGTCGCAGCCGCCGCGGTACGCCGGGTCCGGGTACCGGCACGGCACGTAGTAGCCGCCGCGGGTGTCCACCGGCTCCAGCCGGATGGACAGCGCGGGGCCGTGGTTGAGGGCGGCGTTGAGCTCGGTCAGCGTGAGGTTCAGGCCCTTGATGGTGTCGGGCAGCACGTCCCGCTTCGGGTAGATCGCCGCGAGCGTCCGCCGCGACGCGTCGGCGAGGTAGATGAGCGCGTCGCCGTTGCGGCGCAGCAGCTCGGTCAGCTCGTCGGAGAAGCCCGTGGTCCCGCGCAGGAACGCCGCGAGCGAGTCCTCCTTCTCGGTCAGCGTGCGGCCGCTGACGACGGAGTTGCGCGCGATGCGCAGGATGTCCTCGGCGTTGTCCTCGAGGTTCTCGGTCAGCTCGGCCAGCGCGGACAGGTCGCGCTGGATCGCCGGCAGCTTCGGGTTGAGCTGGTTGAGGTACGCGTCGAGGTTCTCCAGCCCCTTGCCGAGCGCCTCGCCGCGGCCTTCGAGCCCTTCGGCGATCGCGGTCAGCGCGGCGTTGAGCTCCTCGGGCTCCAGCGCGCGTAGCAGCGGGAACAGGTCGGCGAGGACGCGTTCGACCTCGATCGCCTGGTGGCTGGTGTCCTGCGGGATCACGGCGCCGTCACTGATCGGCGCGCTGGTCTCGCCGCCCGGCGGGATCACGAGGTCCACGTACTTCTCGCCGAACAGCGTCTTCGGCAGGATCCGCGCGACGACGCTGCTGGGGACGTAGCGCACCTGGTCACGGCGGATCTTCAACGTCAGCGTGGCGCGCTGGCCGTCGGTCGCCTGCTTCGCGACCCGGCCGACGATGATGCCGCGGACCTTCACGTCGGCGTCCGGGTTGAGCTGCGTTCCGGCCTTGTCCACCCGCAGCGTCGCGGCGACCTCCTGCGGGCTGAAGATCCGCCGCTGGAACTTCAGCACGGTCAGCCCGACCAGCATGGCGATGACGACCAGGAACACCAGCCCCTGGACGACCCGCCGCCACGTCGTCCTCATCCGGCGATCCGGACGGTGTCGGTGGCGCCCCAGAACGCCAGGCTGAGGAAGAAGTTGACGATGACGATGCAGACGATCGACGTCCTGATCGCCTTGCCGACGGCGACACCGACGCCCTCGGGGCCGCCGCGCGCGGTGTAGCCGTAGTAGCAGTGGATCAGCGTGACGATGACCGCGAAGATCAGCGCCTTGCCCAGCGAGTAGAAGACGTCGATGGGCGGCAGGAACTTCTTGAAGTAGTAGTCGTAGGTGCCGGCCGACTGCCCGAACATCTTCACGACGACGAGCCGGGTCGCGAGGAACGACGAGAACAGGCTGACGAGGTACAGCGGCACCACCGCGATGAACGCCGCGATCATCCGGGTCGTCACGAGGAACGGGATCGACGGGATGCCCATGACCTCGAGCGCGTCGACCTCCTCGCTGATCCGCATCGCGCCGAGCTGCGCCGTGAAGCCGCAGCCCACCTGCGCGGCGAGCGTGATGCCGGCGATCAACGGCGTGATCTCGCGGGTGTTGCCGAACGCGCTGACGAACCCGGAGAACGCCTCCGCGCCGATCAGCTGCAGGCCCTTGAACCCCTCCAGGCCGACCTGCGTACCGGTGAAGAAGCTGAGGAAGAAGATGACGCCCACCGTGCCGCCGCCGACGAGCAGCGCGCCGGAGCCGAGGCTGACCTCGGCCAGCAGCCGCAGCCACTCCTTGCGGTAGTGGACGAACGTCTTCGGGATCCAGGCGATGCACGCGCCGTAGAACGCGAGCTGCGCGCCGAGGTCGCCGAGCGGGTTGACGACGAACCGGTTGCCGGCCGTCCCGAAGACGCGGGCCGGCCGCGAGAGGACAGGGGGGACGGTCGCCATCAGCTGAACTTCTGCGGTACGAGCTGGAAGTACAGCGTCGTCGTCACGAAGTTCACGAGGAACAGCAGCATGAACGTGATGACGACGCTCTGGTTGACGGCGTCCCCTACGCCCTTCGGACCGCCCTTCGCGGTGAGCCCCTTGTACGACGCCACCAGCGCGGCGATCAGGCCGAACAGCAGCGCTTTGCCCTCCGACACCCACAGGTCCTGCACCTGACTGAGCGTGCCGAAGCTGGCTAGGTACGCGCCTGGTGTGCCGCCCTGGACGATGACGTTGAAGAAGTAGCCGCCGGCGATGCCGACGAACGACACCAGGCCGTTGAGGAAGAACGCCACAATCATCGCGGCGAGCACCCGCGGGACGACGAGGCGCTGGATCGGCGAGACCGCGAGCACCTCCATCGCGTCGATCTCGTCGCGGATGCGCCGCGAGCCGAGGTCGGCGCAGATCGCCGAGCCGCCCGCGCCGGCGATGAGCAGCGCGGTCGCGACCGGCGCGGCCTCGCGCACGATCGCGAGCACGCTCGCGGAGCCGACGTAGCTCTGCGCACCGAGCTGCCGCGAGAGGTTGCCGACCTGCAGCGAGATGACCATCCCGAACGGGATCGACACGAGCATCGTCGGCACGATGCAGACGCCCGCGATGAACCACGCCTGGTTGATGAGCTCGCGCCACTGGAACGGGCGCTTGAACATCATCCGCATCGTGTCGAGGAACAGCGCGAACATGCTCCCTGTCTGCTGGAGCGCGCCGGTGACGACCGCCATCAGCCGGCGCCCGCCGTGACGCGGACGTTCTCGCCGCGCTGGTCGTCGGCAGCCCGCTCGTCGAGCAGGAACTCGTGGCTGCCGTGCGGGCTGCGCATCGACTTCCTGATTAGCGGCGGCGTGGGGAGCAGCTGCGGCTCGATCGGGGGCAGGTCCGGCATCTCCGCGCCCTCGTCGGCCTCGGCGGCGAGCGCGGCGGCGTCCTTCTCCTCGGCCATGCCGATCGGGCCGGCCCGGCGGCCGTTGAGGAACTGCCGGACGACCGGCTCGTCGCTGGACAGCAGCTCGTCGCGCGGGCCGAACATCACCAGCCGGCGCCGGAACAGCAAGCCGATGTTGTCCGGCACCGTGCGGGCGGTGTTGATGTCGTGGGTGACGATGAGGAACGTCGCGCCGATCTGCGCGTTCAGGTCGACGATGAGCTGGTTGAGGTACGCCACGCGGACCGGGTCGAGGCCGGAGTCCGGCTCGTCGAACAGGATGATCTCGGGGTCCAGCACGAGCGCCCGCGCCAGGCCGGCCCGCTTGCGCATGCCGCCGGAGATCTCGCCGGGCAGCTTGCCCTCGGCCCCGAGCAGGCCGACCATCTCGAGCTTCTCCATGACGATCTTGCGGATCTCGCCCTCGCTCTTCTTGGTGTGCTCGCGGAGCGGGAACGCGACGTTGTCGTAGAGCGTCATGGAGCCGAACAGCGCGCCGTCCTGGAACAGCACGCCGAACAGCTTGCGGACCTCGTAGAGGTGCTTCTCCGGGATGTTCGGGACGTCCTTGCCGGCGACCCAGATGTGGCCGCGGTTGGGCTTGAGCAGGCCGACCAGGTGCTTGAGGAAGACGGACTTGCCGGTGCCTGACGGGCCGAGCATGACCGAGATCTCGCCGGCCGGGATGGTCAGCGCGACGTCCTCGAAGATCGTCTGGCGGCCGAAGGACTTGGTCAGCCCCTCGACCTTGATCTCGACGCCCACCGACACGCTCCTCGGACCGGGCTCGCGCGGACCCGGACGAGCCGGGGCACGCGGCGTGTGACGTTGGTCACACTAGGACGTACGCAGCGCAACGTCCAAGCGCGGTTCTGTAACGGTTCCGGGCGTGGCGCGGTACGCGATCTCGGCCCGGGGACGTAGCCATCGCCTTCACTCGCGCGCAGTGAAGCGCATTGCTTACGGCGCTAACGCCGGCCCGGCAACGCGACGGGCGGCCGCCCCGTAAGGAGCGACCGCCCGTCGAGGCGTTGCGAGAACTACTTGAGGGTGACCTTGGCGCCGGCGCCCTCGAGGGCGGCCTTCGCCTTCTCGGCCGCCTCCTTGGCGACCTTCTCCAGGACCGGCTTCGGCGCGCCGTCGACGAGGTCCTTGGCCTCCTTCAGGCCGAGGCTCGTGAGCGCGCGCACCTCCTTGATGACCTGGATCTTCTTGTCGCCCGCGTCGTCGAGGATGACGTCGAACTCCTCCTGCTCCTCGGCCGCGGCGGACTCGCCACCGCCACCGCCGCCACCGGCGCCGGGCGCGGCCGCGACGGCGACCGGGGCGGCCGCGGTGACGCCGAACGTCTCCTCGAACTGCTTCACGAACTCGGACAGCTCGATCAGCGTCATCTCCTTGAACGCGTCGAGCAGCTCGTCGGTGCTGAGCTTCGGCATTGCTGTTCTCCTCTTAGGCGGTCGCGTCCGCGTCACCGGCCGCCGGAGCGGCCGCCTCCGCGGCGGGGGTGTCGTCGGTGGCGTCGGCCGCGGGCGCGTCCGGCGTGGTGTCGTCGGCGTCGGCGCTCGCCGCCGCGCTGTCGGTGCTCTCGGCCGCGTCGGCCGCCGGGGCGGCCTCGTCGGCGGTGTCGGTGCTGCCGGCGTCGGTGCTGCCGGCGTCGGTGCCCTCGCTCGCCTCGGCCGCCGGGGCGGCCTCGTCGGCCGCGGCGGGCGTACCGGCCGCCGGGCCCTCCTGCTCGACCTTGTCGCGCAGGGCGGCGGCGAGCCGCGCGGCCTGCGACAGCGGTGCCGCGAAGAGGCTGACCGCCTGCTGGAGCGACGCGTTCATGGCGCCGGCCAGCTTGGCGAGCAGCGTCTCGCGCGACTCCAGGTCGGCGAGCTTACGGATCTCGTCCGCGGTCAGCGGTCGCGAGTCGAGAACGCCGCCCTTGATGACGAGCAACGGGTGCGCCTTCGCGAAGTCACGCAGACCCTTGGCGGCCTCGACCGGGTCGCCCTTGATGAACGCGATGGCGGTCGGGCCCTCGAGCAGCTCGTCGAGCTGCAGGCCGGCCTCCCGCGCCGCGATCTTGGTCAGCGTGTTCTTGACGACGGCGTACTGCGTGTCGGCGCCCAGCGAGCGCCGCAGCTCCTTCATCTCGGACACCTTCAGGCCGCGGTACTCCGTGATGACGGCAGCACCCGCGCCGGTGAAGGCCTCGGTGATCTCGGCGACCGACGCGGCCTTGTCTGGCCTCGCCATGTGCCTCCTTCGTCTTCCTCTCGCACCGCCCCGGCCCGGAAAACGAGGAACGCCCCACGCAGGCGAGCGCGGGGCGTCGGAAGACGACCTGAACGTTCACCTGCGCGGGCCGCCCGACGAATCGGGGCCTTCGGCTGCCCAGGCGGGCAGCGACCGGCGGTCTTTGGCTGCGGCAAGGCTAACACGCCCCGGGTGAACCCAGGGACAGTGATCGAACTCTTACCTCGTGCCGGGCGTCGTTCGTCCGGAGAGTTCGACGGGCTGGGGGCGTCTCGGAGTGCGGAAGGCCACGCAGGGCACGCCGGCGTACTGCACGGTGGTCGCGCGGAACTACCTCGCGCACGCCCGCGTCCTCGCGCGCTCGCTCGCCGCGCACGAGCGGGGCGCGCGGCTGGACGTGCTGGTGCTCGACGACCCGCGCGGCGAGGTGACCGGGGAGCCGTTCCGCGTGCTCCACCCGGAGGACGCCGGGCTGGAGCGCGGCGAGTTCCTGGAGCTGGCGACGGCGTACGACACGCTGGAGCTGGCGACGTCGGTGAAGGCCGCCCTGCTGCGCGCCGAGCTCGACGCGGCCGAGGCCGCCGTCTACCTCGACCCCGACGTCGCCGTCCTGCACCAGCTGCCGGACCTGGCCGCGCTCGCGGCGGACCACGGCGTCGTCGTCACGCCGCACTGCCGCCGGCCGGTCCCGCGCGACGGGCGGACGCCGGACGAGTCGGTGTTCCTGAAGGCAGGGACGTTCAACCTCGGCTTCGTCGCGGTCGGCCGGGGCGGCAAGGAGTTCCTCGACTGGTGGGACGAACGCCTCCGGCTGGACTGCGTGAGCGCCCTCGATGACGGGTTGTTCGTCGACCAGAAGTGGCTGGACCTGGCCGCCGGTCACTTCGACCTGCACGTGCTCGACGACGCCGGCTGCAACGTCGCGTACTGGAACCTCCACGAACGCCCGGTCGTCGCCACCGACGGCGGCTACGCCGTCGAGGACGGGCCGCTGCGCTTCTTCCACTTCAGCGGCTACGACCCCGCGCAGCCGCACCGGCTCACGAAGTACCACGCCGACCGCCCGCGCGTGACGCTCGCCGACCAGCCGGCCGTGCGCGCGTTGTGCGACTGGTACGCCGCCGAGCTGGCCGCCGCCGGCTACGAGTCGGTCCGCACCATCCCGGTCCGCTACGCGCGCACGGCGACGGGTCTCCCCATCGACGCGCGGATGCGGCGCATCTACCGCGACGCGCGGCGCCGTGCCCTCCGCGATGGAGAACCGGTGCCGCCGGCGCCGTTCGACACCGAGTCGGCAACGGCGTTCGCCGGGTGGCTGCGCGAGCCGGTGATCGAGGGTGCGACCGGCGACGTCTCGCGCTACGCGTACCGGCTCTGGCAGGAGCGCGAGGACCTGCGCTACCACTTCGCCGACCTCTACGGCGCCGGCAGCGGCCGGTACGTGGACTGGCTGCGCGGCTCCGACGCGCGCCGCGTGCCGGTGCCCGACGAGCTGGTGCCGGAGGCGGCAGGGGCGCCGCGGTGGGCGTGCGCGCGGCCATTCGAGCCCGGCGTCAACGTCGTCGGCTACGTCCGCGCCGAGTGCGGCATCGGCGAGGGCGCGCGCGGGCTGGTCGCCGCGGTGCGCGCGGCGCACCTGCCGTCCGCCGTCGTCGCGTACACCGACACGCCGGTCCGGCAACGCCACCGGTTCGACGGCCCGGCCGAGCCGCCGCGGTTCGCGGTGACCGTCACGTGCGTCAACGCCGACGAGACCCCGCGCCTCGTCGAACGGCTCGGTGACCAGCTGCTCGACGGCCGTTGGCGGATCGGCATGTGGGCGTGGGAGGTCGACCGGATGCGGCCCGAGCACGCCGCCGCGGCCGGGCTGCTCGACGAGATCTGGGTCGGCAGCGAGCACACGGCGGCGGCGGTGCGCGCGGCGGTGGGCTCGAAGCCGGTGCACGTGTTCCCGCTGGCCATCGAGGTGCCGGCCCCGCCGCCCCTGAGCCGCGCGGACCTCGGCCTGCCCGAGGGCTTCCTCGCGCTGTTCTGCTTCGACTTCGCCAGCGTCGCCGGGCGGAAGAACCCGGACGCCATGATCGAGGCGTTCCGTCGCGCGTTCCCCGGCGACGCGGACGCCCGGCTGGTCGTGAAGACGGTCGGCGGAGACGCGCACCTCGACGCGCTCGAACGCCTCCGCCTCGCGGTCGCCGACGACCCGCGGATCGAGGTCGTGGACGGGTACCGCACCCGCGGCGAGCACCTCGCGATGGTCGCCAGCTGCGACGTCTACGTCTCGCTGCACCGGTCGGAGGGCTTCGGCCTGACGATGGCCGAGGCGATGGCGCTCGGCCGGCCGGTCGTCGCGACGGCGTACTCCGGCAACCTCGAGTTCATGGACTCCTCGACGGCGTGGCTGGTGCCGTACGAGCTGGTCCCGGTCGGGCCTGGCAACGCGCCGTACCCCGAGGACGCGGTCTGGGCCGAGCCGGACGTGGCGGCCGCGGCCGCGGCGTTGCGGGAGATCCGCACCGACCCCGTGGCGGCGGGGACACGCGCGGCGGCCGCCGCCGAGGCCATCGCGCGCCGGCACGGGCCGGACGCGCGGGTGGCGTTCGTGCGCGAGCGCGTGGCCGCGGCCGTCGTCGCGCTCTCCGAGCGGGATGCGCCCGCGCCGCTGCCCGCGCCGGCGCCGGCGGCCGTCCCCGACCGGGAGCCGCCGACGCCGGATCACATCCGGTTCACGGTCGCGCGGGGGCCGGACGTGGATGCGCCCGCGCAGTCCCGCGCCACGCTCGCCGCGCGCAAGGTCGCGCACCGCGCGATCGACAACTACATCTCGCACCAGCGCGGCGTGGACGAGCTCATCGTCGACCTCCTCGCCGCGGCCGACGCGCGGCGTGCCGCGGGGGACGCCGCCCTCGAACGCGCCGTAGCCGACCTGGCGACCGGCGTGCGGACGCTCACCGCCCAGCTCGAGCGCCACCGCGTCGTCGCGGACTCGCGGACGCTGAACCTCGAAGCGCGGCTGGGCGAGATCCTCGACGAGCTGTCGGCCGAGCCGTACCGCGTGGACGCCGAGGCGTTCCGCGTCGTCAGGGACGGCCGCCGGGTGCTCGGCTACGACGCCGACGGTGTCGCGCCCGAGGAGGCGTACGCGTGGTTCACCGACGCGTTCCGCGGGACGCCCGCGCTGGTCAGCGACCGGGTCCAGAGGTACGTGGACGTCCTCGCGCCGCACGCGCCGGTCGTCGAGGTCGGCCCGGGCCGAGGCGAGCTGCTCGCGCTGCTCGCCGCGCGGGGGGTCGAGTCGCGCGGCGTCGACCTCGACCCGGTGCTCGCCGCGCGCTGCGCCGCGCGCGGCCTCGACGTGACGGTGGGCGACGGCATCGCGGCGCTCGACGCCGCGCCCGCGGGCTCGCTCGGCGCCGTCGTGGCGATCGAGCTGGTCGAGCACCTGCCGGACGACGCGCAGGACGCGCTGCTCGCGGCCGCCCGGCGCGCGCTGCGACCCGGCGGCGTCCTGCTGCTGGAGACGGTCAACCCGCACTCGTCGCGCGCGTTGAAGACGTTCTGGCTGGACCCGACGCACGTCCGGCCGCTTTACCCGGAGGGGTTGCTCACAACGGTGCGCCGGCACGGGTTCCCGGCCGCGCACGTGACGTTCGTGGACGGCAGCGGCGACCTCGACCGCGACCGGCTGCTCTGCGGCAGCTACACGCTCGTCGCGCGGACGACGGCGTAGATGACGCCGGTACCCGTCGAGACCGACGTCGGGACGTTGCTGCTGCCCGCGCACGACGACGTCGTCCGCCCGTGGATGGCGCACTACGGGTGCTGGGAGCCGGAGGAGGCAGCACTGATCCGCGAGCGCGCGCCGGCCGGCGGGCACGTCGTGGACCTCGGCGCGCACGTCGGCTACCACTCGCTCGTCGCCGCCGCGGCGGTCGGCCCGGCCGGCACGGTGACCGCGGTCGAGGCCTCGCGGGCGAACGTGCGGCTGCTGCGCGCCAACGTCCGCGACGTCCCTCAGGTACGCGTCGTGCACGCGGCCGCGTGGGACCGGTCCGGGCGGGTCTCGCTCAGCGGCGAGGCCGGCAACAGCGGCGACCAGCGCGCCACCCGCTGCCGCTGGCCGCGCGGCGTGCGCGCGGTACGCGTGGACGACCTCGTCGCCGGCGCGCGTGTGGACCTCGTCAAGAGCGACCTGCAGGGGCGCGACCACCTGGCGTTGCGGGGCATGACGTGGACCCTGAGCCGCTGGCGCCCGGTCGTCGTCACGGAGTTCTGGCCGCACGGCATCCGCGACGTCGGCGACGACCCGTACGACGTCCTCGACGAGTACCGCGCGCTCGGCGGCACCATCTGCTCGCTCGACGGCGTCACCGGTGACTTCGTGGCCGCCGCCGACGCCGCGGAGAGCGGGTTCCTCACGCTCGTGCTGTCGCTGTGAGCGCGTACGACGCCCTGGCGGCACTCCGGGCCCGGCATCCGTGGCTGGCCGAGTCGCTCGGTGCGCACGAGCTGAAGGTGTTCAGCCAGAACGGCGAGGACGGCGTTATCGCCGAGCTGTTCACCCGCGTCGGCACGACGTCGCGGTACTTCGTCGAGTTCGGCGTCGAGGACGGCCGCGAGGGCAACGCCGTCCTGCTCGCTGACGTCGCCGGCTGGGCCGGGCTGTTCATGGAGTCCGACCCCGAGCGGTACGCGCGGCTGCACAGCAAGTACGCGGGCGTGCCGCACGTCGTCACCCGGCAGGCGGTCGTCACGCCGGACACGGTCGAGGCGCTGTTCGACGAGGCGGGCGTGCCGGCCGAGCCGGACCTGCTGTCGGTCGACGTGGACGGCCAGGACTACTGGATCTGGGCGGCGGTCCGCCGGCCGTTCCGGGTCGTGGTGGTCGAGTACAACTCCGCGCTGCCACCCGGCGCGCGGCTGGTCGAGCCGCTGGGGCATCCGGGCTGGACGGGCACCGACGGCTTCGGCGCCGGCCTCGACGCGCTGGTCTCGCTGGGCCGGCGCAAGGGGTACACGCTCGTGCACCTCGACCTGGCCGGCGTCAACGCGTTCTTCGTGCGCGACGACCTCGCGACGGCGGCGCTGCGCGACGGGCGGGTGGTCCAGCGGGTGCCGAACTACGGCCTCACCGGTGCCGTGCACCCGCCCAGCCCGACGCCGTTCCCGTACGTCGAGGTCGACTGACGCAGCGCCCTGATGGCGCGCAGGCAGTGGCGTTCGACCAGGTAGTACGAGAGCCCGGCGGCCACCGCCGTGACCGCGAGTGCCGCGCCCGCCCGCGCGGGCACCGGCCACGACGGCACGGCGACCCAGACCGCCTCGATGACGAACGCGTGCCACAGGTACACGGCGTACGAGCCGCGGCCGACCGCGACGAGCGGCCCGCTGCCCAGCAGGGCACGACCGGCGTCGAGCCGCGCGACCGCGACGACGATCACGGCGGCGGCGAGAGCGACGCCGGTGAAGCCGCCGAGGTAGAGCCAGCCCGCCGTGGCCGCCGCGAACGGCACGCACACTGCGTAGGCGACGACCGCGACCGGCGCGGCGCGGCGCAGCGCGCGGTCGCCCACGCGGTGCGCGAGCAGTGCCGCGAGCACGCCGACGAGCAGCGCGTCGAGGCGCGTGTCGGTGCGGACGTAGACGCGGAAGAAGTCCGCGGGATCGGTCCGCGTCCACAGCACGGCCCGTAGGACAGCGGACGCGGCGACGCCGGCGGCGGCGACCACGACCAGCGCCCGGCGGCGCCGGACCAGCGCGAGCAACGGCGGCCAGAGCAGGTAGAACTGTTCTTCGACGGCGAGCGACCACAGCGGGTACAGCCCGATCCCGACCGCACCGCCGGCGGCGTAGTGCCAGTTGACGACGTTGCCGAACACCCACGGCCAGGTCGCCAGCTCGGCCGCTACGTCGCCACGGGTGGCGGCGACGTAGCCGACGTGCGCGGCGGCGAACAGCGTGAGGGCCGGCACCAGCCGGAGGAACCGGCGGGCGTAGAACCGCGGCAGCCGCACGCGGCCGGTCAGCGCGGACTCGCCGAGCAACGACGTCGTGATCAGGTAGCCGCTCAGGACGAGGAACAGGTCCACGCCGAGGAACCCGCCGCGCGCCCACGCCGGCGGCGCCGTCGCGCGGTACACGAGGTGGTGGGCGACGACGAGCAGCACCGCGACCGCGCGCAGCCCGTCGAGTCCCGGGGCGCGGTCGGGACGCGCCGCTGCCGGGCCGGTGCCCGGCGCGCGCGCCCGCCGTTCCGCGACGACTGTCATCCCCACCCCCACCGCCAGCCGTTACGAGCCGTGCGGCGGCGGCGTGGTTCGCGCTACGGCGCGGGTGCGGCCTCCGGGGCCGGTTCGAGCGCGTCGGCCCCGGGCGCCGCGGCGCGCGCCGCGCGGCGGGTGAGCACCCGGCCCGCGACCCAGCCGCCGGCGCCGAACCACAGCGCGACGAGCAGCGCGGCCCAGAGCACCGGCCCGGCGCTCAGGTCACCGCCGACCCGGCGCGCCTGCTCCGCGTCCAAGCCGTAGTGCAGCCGCCCGGCGATGGCGAGGAGCAGCCAGGCGCCGGCGGCCGGCCCGGCCATCCGGTCGCACGCCCGCAGCGTGCCGTCGGCGTCGAGCCCGCCGCGCCGCACGACGTAGTACGCAGCCGCCGTGACGGCCAGCGCCGGGACGACGAGCAGCAGCGCGAACGAGTTCGGGACCCACGGCGACCAGAGCGACCACTCGGGGCGCTCCGACCCGAACGGCACCTCCAGCCGGCCGCCGCACAGGACGCCGAACACGCTCACGCCGAAGTTGACGCCGTAGCCGATCGCGAGCGGTACGCCGCGCGTGACGTGCGAGGCCTCGCCCCCGGCGCGGTCGACGTAGCCGTAGCCCAGGAGCACCAGCAGGAGCAGGCTGGCGGCCGCGCCGGCGGCCAGGCCGACGAGGGCGCCGCGGGCCGCGACCAGCCAGGTGCGCAGCCGTTCGCCGGGAGAGAAGCGGCCGGTCGCGAGCCAGGCGGTGAGGAACACCCCGCAGAACGCCCAGAACATCGGCCGCCACACGGCGACCTCGCCCGTCGTCCGGAACGCGAACTCGGCCGCGAACTCGTTGGTGGTGGGGGTGTCGCGGGTCCATCGACCGAGCAGCGACAGCGCGCCCACGCCGGCGGCGAAGACGGCCGCGATCCGCACCGCGTCGGCGACCCGGTCGGGGACGACGTTGCGCTCCTGCGCCCGCCGCGCGAATAACCACACCGCGACGAGCGCGACCAGCGTCGCCGTGAGCGGCACGGCGCGCACCGCGTACGACCCGAACTGCTCGGTGCCCTCGCCCATGTCGGCCTCGGTCGCGAACGACACCGGGCCGCCGAACGTCGCCCCGACCGCGGCGAAGACGTACCGGAGGAAGCGGCCGGCCGTTGGGGTGCCGAAGAAGCGCTGGTCGCGACCCGGCACCTCGGCCTGCAGCAGGCCGAACACGCCGACCGCCGCCACGACGAGCGTGACGAGCAGGGCGGGGAGCGCCGCGAACAGGCTCGCCCGCCAGTCGCCGCGCGCGACCCGCACCACCAGCGGCCAGCGGCCGGTGTGCCGGTCAGGCTCGAACAGCTCGTCGAAGATCCCCGGCGCGACGGGGTCGAGCGCGACGACCGGCTCGTCGGGGTCGCGCTCGTCCGCGTCGCCGATGACGTCGCCGCCGCGGCCTGCGGTGCGCCGGCCGGTCCACCCGCCGGACGCGCGCGGAGGCGTGTCGGTGGGTACGGCATTGCGGTCGTACGGCGACCCGGCCGGCTCAGGGACGGGTTCGGGGGCGACGACCTCGGGGACGGCCGGCGACGGGGCCTCGACGTCCGGCGCGGCGGGGCCGCGCAGCCGGGTGACCGGCGCGGGAGGCGCCACCTCTCGCCGGGGGCGGTAGGCCGGACCCGCCGCCTTCGACGACGCCGCCGCCTTCGCCGCCTTCGCCGGCTTCGCGGCCGGCCCGGGCTTGGGCGTCACCTTCGCCATCGGCGTCACCCGCGCGGGCGGCGTGCCGCCCTTCACGGCCGGCGTGACCGGCGTCGCGACGGCCTTCACGACCGGCCGGACCGCGGCCTTGGCGGTAGGCTTCGCGGCCGGTGCGGCGACCGGGCGCGGCGTAGCGGGCTTCGCCGCGGCCTCGGCCGCCGACGCGGACGTGGCGGGCCGGGCGCGGGTGGCCTTCGCCGCGCGAGCCGCTTGGGACGCCTTGGCCGGCGCGCGCCGCGCGGGCGCCGCCACCGGCTCGGTCGGCGCGGGTACCGCGTTCGCCGCGCCGCGCTTCGCGGGAGTCACCGGCGGCCCGCGCCGGCGGCAGCAACCCGCCGCCTACTGAACGCCGTGCCGCAACGTCCGCGCGCGCGCAACGTCGATCCCCCTCGTCCTGACCGCGACCGCTACGCGGTCGGGGTCTCCTCCAGGAGGTTGCGCTGCTTGTTCGTGTCGACCTGGATGCCGGGGCCCATGGTCGTCGTGAACGTGATCTTCCGGAGGTACTTGCCCTTCGCGGAGGACGGCTTGGCGCGGACGACCTCGTCGAGCGCGGCGGCGTAGTTCTCGACGAGCGCCTGCTCGGTGAACGACGCCTTGCCGATGACGAGGTGCAGGTTGCCCTGCTTGTCGACGCGGTAGTTGACCTTGCCGCCCTTGATGTCGGCAACGGCCTTGCCCACGTCGTTGGTGACGGTGCCGGTCTTCGGGTTCGGCATGAGGCCGCGCGGCCCGAGGATGCGGGCGATCTTGCCGACCTTGCCCATCATGTCGGGGGTCGCGATGGCGGCCTCGAAGTCGACGTAGCCGCCCTGCACGCGCTCGATGAGGTCGTCGCTGCCCACGACGTCGGCGCCCGCCGCCTCGGCCTCGGTGGCCTTGTCACCGGTCGCGAAGACCACGACGCGCGCGGTCTTGCCGGTGCCGTGCGGGAGGTTGACGGTGCCGCGCACCATCTGGTCGGCTTTGCGCGGGTCCACGCCCAGGCGGATGGCGACCTCGACGGTCGGGTCGAACTTCGTCGTGACGGTCTGCTTGATCAGTCGGGTCGCCTCGAGCGGCGAGTAGATCTTGTCCTTCTCGACGAGCTCCGCGGCCTTCTGGTACGCCTTGCTGCGCTGCGCCATCTGCGTCTCTCCTTGTCGTGGTTCGCGGGCGCGGTCCGTCCGCGCCCTCCCACCGGCCGGCGACTAGTCGCGGACCGTGATGCCCATCGAACGGGCGGTGCCGCGGACGATCTGCTCGGCCGCGTCGATGTCGTTGGCGTTGAGGTCGGGCATCTTGGTCTGCGCGATCTCGCGGACCT
>DATLNJ010000122.1:0-9357 GCA_035536815.1 Frankiaceae bacterium | reverse complement strand
ACGACGACGTACGCGCTGTCGGTGATCTCGACGCCGAGCTGGCTGATCTTCGAGCCGAGCGGGCCCATGCAGAACGGCACCACGTACATCGTGCGACCGCGCATGCAGCCCTCGAACAGGCCCTTGAGCGTCGCCCGCATCTCGGCCGGGTCGGACCAGTTGTTGTTGGGGCCGGCGTCCTCCTCCTTCTCGGAGCAGATGAACGTCCGGTCCTCGACGCGCGCCACGTCGCTCGGGTCGGAGGCGGCGTAGAAGGAGTTCGGCCGCTTCTCCTCGTCGAGCCGGAGGAACGTGCCGTTGTCGACGAGCAGCCGGGTGAGCCGCTCCCACTCCTCGTCCGACCCGTCGCACCACTCCACGCGGTCCGGCTGCGTGAGGGCCGCGATCTCGGCCACCCACTCGACGAGCCGTGTGTGCTTCGTAGGCGCCTGGTCAAGACCGGGAATGGAAGTCATCACAGCTCCGGGGCGGTGCCCGGACTCCGGCGTCCGGGACAAGACGGGATACCGCCGAGTGTACCGGCGGTACGGACTTCTCTCTCCCCGGCTACGACCACTCAAACGCGGGGCAGGTTACGGCGGCGGCGTTGACGCGCCCCTGGAGCGGGCCTACGGTCGCCGCCATGACACGTCGCAGCCTGTTCCTGAAGAAGGAGACCCTCACCGAGCTCGCGGAGCTCGACGCCACCGACCTGGCCGGGGTCGCGGGCGGAGCGGACACCCGCGGGAACCTCTGCGAGGTGCTGTCGCTGCGCCTCGAGTGCGGCATCCTCACCTGCAACAACCAGTGCACGAACACCAGCACGGCGTTCAAGGGCTGAGCTCGACCAGCACCTTGACCGCGCTGCGGTCGTCCATCGCGGCGTAGCCGTCCGGAACGCCGTCCAGCGGGACGACGCGGTCCAGCACCGGCGACGGGTCGAGCCGCCCCGCCGCGACGTCGGCGAGCAGCTCCGGGATGTACGCGCGCGTCGGCGCGACGCCACCGTGCAGCGCGATGTTCTCGCCGAACATCCGGCCGAGGTCGACCGTGCCGACCTCGTGCGGCACGCCGACGAAGCCGACCCGGCCACCGGGCCGCGCGGCGCCGATCGCGAGGTCCATCGCGGACTGCGCGCCCACGCACTCCAGCACCGACTCGGCGCCGCCGCCGGTCAATTCGCGCACCGCCTCGACCGCCTCGTCGCCGCGGGCCGTGACGACGTCCGTCGCGCCGAACGAGCGGGCGATGGCGAGCCGGTCGTCGTGGTGGCCGAGCGCGACGATGCGCTCCGCGCCGAGCCGCGCCGCGGCGAGCACGCCGCAGAGCCCGACCGCGCCGTCGCCGACGACGGCCACGGTGCCGCCGGCGCGGACGCCGGCCGACACCGCCGCGTGGTGCCCGGTGGACATGACGTCGGTGAGCAACGACGCCGCGCGCATCAGCCGCGCGTCGTTCGCCACGGCCTCCGGCACGACGACGAGCGTCGCGTCGGCGTACGGCACGCGTACCGCCTCGCCCTGCCCGCCGTCGTCGGCCGGGCCGCCCCACCCGCCGCCGTCGACACACGACGTGTACAGGCCCTTGCGGCAGAACTCGCAGTCGCCGCAGGAGTAGGTGAACGGCGCGATGACGGCGTCGCCTGGGCGCAGCGCGCGCACCTCGGGACCGACCGACTCGACCACGCCGACGAACTCGTGCCCGGTCCGCCAGCCGGGCCGCCAGCGCTTGTTGACGCCGCGATAGAACCAGAGGTCGGAGCCGCAGATGAGGGCCTGCGTCACGCGCACGACGGCATCGGTGGGCTGCCGGATCGTGGCGTCGGGGACGTCCTCGACGCGGACGTCGCCGGGGGCGTGGAACACGGTGGCGCGCATCGGCCGACTGTATGCCGCCGCTGGCCGCGTGGCCGGACCGGCTCCGGGCGCGCAACCCGACACCGCGCCAGAAAATCTCCGATCCGGCGCGCGATGTTCGCGGCGCAACGCCGTTGTCGAGGGTGTAGGACCAACCACCCCTCGAACTAGAGGAGCAGCAGGATGCTCAAGAAGGTTCTCGCGGTTGCCGCCCTCGGGGTCGCCGTCACCGTCGCCCCGGCCTCCGCCGCCAGCGTCTGTTACGACGTCAACGTCAACGTGAACGGCACCGTCGTCGCGCAGGCAGGCTGCCTGCCGTAACCACCGAGCTTCCGGTCGGGAGGGCTGGGCCGAACGACCGGTTGGGCAAGACCCGTCACGTGAGGGCTGGGCCGAACGTGACGGTGTAGGGGGAAGAGCCGTCGCACCCCGGGCAGGACCGGGCCGCGACGGCTCTTCTCATGTGATGTTACGGGGGAAGTGACGAGACGGATAGACCCGTCACACCTCAGGCCCCTGCGACCTGGCCTCCTCGACGGCCGTCAACGCCTCGCGCAGGCTGGCGATCCAGTCCTCTTGGTTGCGGCCGACGAGGCGCACGCACCACGCCAGCGCGTCGCTGCGGCTGCGCGCCACGCCGGCCTCGACCAGCGTGTCGAGCACCCGCCGCTCCGGCTGCCGCAGCCGGGTCATCACCGGCACGCTCGCCGTCGTGAACAGCTCGGTCGTCTCGCCGACGCGGGCGCCCCACGACACGACGCGCCCGAACCGCGCCTGCGCCTCCCGCGCGATCTCCATCCGTTGCTCGCGGGTCTCCTCGCGGAACCGCGCGATCCGGCCGGCCGCGGCCGCGGCACCCTCCGCGTCCGGCGGCGACAGCGGGCCGACGACGAGGATCTCCTCGCGGTCCACCGTGACGTCGGCCGGGCCGGTGAACCACACCTCGGGGAGGCGGCCCGCGACCCAGCCGGCCGCGTCCTCGGCCGGCGCCTCCGGCGTTTCCGGCTCCGGCGCGAACGCCCCGCGGCCGCGACCGCGCCGGGCCGAGCGGAACCGCGCCTCGTGCTCGATGTGCAGCATCATCTGTCCACGCTCCTGTCGTAACGGTGCTTACATAGTTACACCGTAACGAGCGTTGCGCTACAGAGATTCCGCCCGGCCTCCGACCAGTTCGCGCAGCGCGGCCGGCTCGGTGACCGGGGCCGAGCAGGCGAAGCCGCGGCAGACGTACGCCGCCGCGCGCCCGCCGACCAGCGGCCGGTCGCGCAGCAGCGGCACGTCCCCCGCGCCGAACGCCACCACCGCACCCGGCGACGTTGCCAGCCAGGCGGCCCGCAGCAGCTCGTCCGAGTCGCCGATGACAGCCACCTCAGCGGGCCCGGCGACGAGCGCCTCGGCGACCGCGGCGGCGTGGCCGACGAACCGCGCGTGCCGGGACAGCAACGGCGTGATCGCCGCCAGCGCGCGCTCGGCGGCGGTGCGGTGCCGGTCCGAGCCGGAGAGGGCGGCGTACGACAGCAGCGCGCCGGCGGCGGCCGACGAGCCGGCCGGCGTCGCGTTGTCGGTCGGGTCCTGCGGGCGGCGGACCAGCGCCTCGGCGTCGTCGGCGGTGTCGTAGAAGCCGCCGTTGTCCGCGCCGAAGCGCATGAGTACGACGTCGAGCAGCTCGCCGGCCCAGTCGACGTGGCGCGCGTCACCGGTCACCGAGTAGAGCGCGAGCAACCCGTCGGCGAGGTCGGCGTAGTCCTCGAGGACGCCGGCGTTGCGGCCCGCCGTGCCGAGCCGCGAGGTGCGCAGCAGGCGGTCACCGGTCCAGTGCAGGTCGCGCATCAGGCCGGCGGCGCGGCCCGCCGCCTCCACCAGCTCGGGCCGGCGGAGCACGGCGCCGGCGTCGGCGAGCGCGCCGATGGCGAGGCCGTTCCACGCCGTCACGACCTTGTCGTCCAGCCCGGGAGGAACGCGCTCGGCGCGCGCGGCGAGCAGCGTCGCGCGGATGCGCTCGTACCGGTCCCAGTCGTCGGGGTCGGCGCGTAGCTGGAGTACCGAGGACCCGTGCTCGAAGGTCCCGCTCTCCGTGACGCCCCAGACCTCCGCGGCCCACGCGCCGTCGTCGCCGAGGACCTTCGCCAGCTCGCCGGGCGTCCAGACGTAGTAGCGGCCCTCCTCGCCCTCGGAGTCGGCGTCCAGCGCGGAGGCGAAGCCGCCCTCGGGCGTCCGGAGGTCGCGGAGCAGGAAGTCGGCGGTCTCGTTCGCGATCCGGGCGGCCAGCGGGTCGCCGGTCTCCCGCCACCAGTGCGTGTACGCGCGCAGCAGCAGCGCGTTGTCGTAGAGCATCTTCTCGAAGTGCGGGACGACCCAGCCGGCGTCCACGGAGTACCGCGCGAAGCCTCCGGCCAGCTGGTCGTACATGCCGCCGCGCGCCATCGCTTCGCAGGTGCCGGCGACCATCGCGAGCGAGCGCTCGTTGCCGGTGCGCGCGTAGTGACGCAGCAGGAACTCCAGGCACATCGACGGCGGGAACTTCGGCGCGCCGCCGAACCCGCCGCGCTCGGCGTCGTAGGTCAGCGCCAGCGCGCGTTCCGCCTGGTCGAGGTCGGCGGCCGTGGGTGGCCGCTCCCCTGTCGCGAACGTCTCCCGCTCCGACAGCCGGCGGGTGATCTCGCGGCCGCTGGCGACCACGTCCTCGTGCCGGTCGCGCCACGCGTCGGCGACCGCCTGGAGCACCTGGCGGAACGCCGGCATCCCGTGCCGCGGCTCGGGCGGGAAGTAGGTGCCGCAGACGAACGGGTCGCCGTCCGGCGTCATGAACACCGTCATCGGCCAGCCGCCGTGCCCGGTCAGCGCCTGGGTCGCGTCCATGTAGACCGCGTCGACATCGGGGCGTTCCTCCCGGTCCACCTTCACGTTGACGAACAGCTCGTTCATCAGCGCGGCCGTCGCCTCGTCCTCGAACGACTCGTGCGCCATGACGTGGCACCAGTGACAGGCGGCGTAGCCGACGGACAGCAGGACGGGGACGTTGCGCCGGCGCGCCTCCGTGAACGCCTTCTCGCTCCACGGCCACCAGTCGACCGGGTTGTCCTTGTGCTGCAGGAGGTAGGGGCTCGTCTCGTGCGCCAACCGGTTGGCCATGCGGCCACGCTACGGCACCTGCGGGAGCAGCGAGCCGGTAGAACTCGCCACGGCGACAGACGAGCCAGACATACGAGATTGCGCATCTTGGTTCGCTTTCAGCCCGTGTGCACGGCGAGCGCGTGGTCCCGCTGGTAACCAACTGAGGTCCGCGGAAACAGCGTTGGGTGCCTGCTCTCGCGGAGTTCCTTACGGCACGCTGCCTCGGGGCACGACCCATTGAGTCGGCTGCCCGGTGACCGCCGTGATGCGGTCGTAGTCCTCGTCGTAATGCAACACCGTCACGCGATGCCGCTCCGCGATCGCCGCGATCAGCAGGTCGGGCAGCGGGACTGTCCGCGCCTGACCGAGCCGCCAGAGCTCGCCCTGCACCTCGATCGCGCGCCGCCAGTCGTTGTCTTCCGCCGCGAGCCATTCGTAGCCGGCCAGCCTGTCGGCGCGGACCTCGTCGTACGCGTCGGGACTCCTCGTCGACCAGAGCACCTCCAGCTCGACGACGCCGCAGGTTGCCACCAGACCGCTCTGGATGAGCGGCCCGAGCACCGCCTCGACAGACGGATGGTGAAGCCGGGCGAGCGCGCTCTTGTCGGCGAGGAAGCGTGCTACCGCCATGCCGCCGCAGTGACCGCCGGGTCGGCCAGGTCCGGCAGCCCGTTCGCGGCCAACCGCGCCAGGTCACGGCGGCGCGCTGCCAGCGCGATCACTTCCGCTAGCGCGGCGTTCACGGTGTCCTTCTTCGTCTTCGTGCCCAGGACTCGCTCGGCCTCGGCGAGCCGGCTGTCATCCACATCGATCAGGGTCTTCGTCATGCCCGCTCCTCGTATATCCAGCCATCGCGCCAAAGGATATACGACCGAAGGCGAGCGCTCGAAGCATTCGGGTAGGGCCGCCCGCCGCGCCGGAAGTGACGCGTCGCGGGGCGGCGGCGCGGCCACAATGGCGCCCATGACCGAGCGGAACCGCGACGACGACAAGCGGCTGCACGCGTACGGCGACGAGGTGCTCGCGGAGTGCCCGTCGTGCGGCGCGTGCGTCCGCGTGTTGCCGCACGGCTCGGGCCGGCGCGCGGTCTGCGGCGGGTGTGCGTGGAGCCGGGAGGAGACGCCGCGGGCGACGACCTGGGCGGTGCCGGTGGACCCGTTCTTCGGACTGCCGCTGTGGCTGCGTACGCAGGTCGCCGGCGAGGAGCTGTGGGCGTACAACGCCGAGCACCTCGCCGCGCTGGAGTCGTTCGTCGGCGCGACGCTGCGCGAGCGCGGCGCTCGAGGGCCGGGCCGGACGATGTCGATGGCCGCGCGGCTGCCGCGCTGGATGAAGACGGCCAAGAACCGCGACGCCGTCCTCGCCGGGCTGGCCCGGCTGCGCGAACGGCTGCCGTCGTGAGCGACGACCCGCTGCGCGTGACCCCGCGCCTGTCGATCCCCGAGGCGGAGCTGCTCGAACGCTTCTCCCGGTCGAGCGGCGCGGGCGGCCAGCACGTGAACACCTCCGACACTCGGGTGGAGCTGTCGTTCGACGTGCTGCGCTCGCCGTCGCTGCCGGAGCCGTTGCGGGCGCGCGCGCTCGAACGGCTGTCGTCCCGGCTGGTGGACGGCGTCCTCACAATCGCCGCGTCGGACCGGCGCAGCCAGCGGCAGAACCGCGACCTCGCGCGCGAACGGCTCGCCGAGACCTTGCGCGAAGCCGTCGCCCCGCCGCCGCGGAAGCGGCGGCCGACCAAGCCGTCGCGTGGCGCGGTTCAGTCGCGGATCGACGACAAGAAGCGGCGCGGCCAGGTGAAGCGGCTGCGCCGGGACGTCGACGACTGACGTGCAACCCGCGGGCCCCGCTCCGGCCTCATAGGGGGTGACGGAGGTGCGGCCGGTGGCTGGTGCGGAGCGCGAGTTCGAGGAGCTGGTCGCGGCGCAGGCCGCACCGCTGCTCCGCGCGGCGTACCTGCTGACCGGTGACCGCGGCCGGGCCGAGGACCTCGTGCAGAGCACGCTGACGAAGGCGTACGTGGCTCGCGCACGGGTGGTCGGCGCGGATTCGCCGGAGGCGTACCTGCGGCGGATCCTCGTGACGACGCACCACCGGTCGTTCCGGCGGCGCCGGGTGCGCGAGGAACTGCGCGCGGACGTGCCGGAGACGGCTGCTCGGGCCGACGACGTGGCGGCGCGGCGCGACCTCGTGGCCGCGGTGGCGGCGTTGCCGGCCCGGCAGCGCGCTGTCGTCGTCCTCCGTTACCTGGAGGACCGGCCGGAGGCCGAGGTCGCCGCGATCCTCGGCTGCTCCGCCGGCACCGTGAAGAGCCAAGCGTCGCGCGCCCTCGCCGCGCTGCGCGGGCACCCGGCGTTGACGGACACGCCACTCGCCACCAAGGAGGCAGGCCGATGAACGAGACCGAGGTCAGGCTGCGGGACGCGCTGCGCGACGCGACGGCGGGCCCGGAGGTGCCGCCGTACCTGCTCGCGCGAGCGGCGGCGGGCGCGCGGCGCAGCCGCCGGCGGCGGGTGGTCGCCGGTGGCGCAGTGGGGGCGGCCGCGGTGGCGGTCGGCGTGACGGTGCCCGTGCAGCGGCCGGCCCGCGACATGCGGCAGGTGGCCCCAGTGGCGACCACGGCCGCGGCAACGACACCCGCCGCGATCGCGGACCTGCGCGTCACCGTCCGGCACACCGCATGCCGCGAGTCGACCCCCGGTGCCGGGATCGTCTGTCACCGGACCGAGCTCACCCTGTTGTACGCGGGTGAGTCGCGCGGGCCGGGTGCGGTCGAGGACGGCCACCCGGCCGGCGACGACCACGCCGTGGCGGTGCCCCACGACGTCGTCGTGCGCTTCACCGACGGCAGCACGCAGCGGGCGGACCTGGTGAAGGTCGGCGATCGCGAGTGGGTGGCCGACTTCGACGTGCCCGCAGGCGCCGAGGTGGCGACGTTGCGGGTTCGCGACGAGCAGGCCGACGCCTACCTGAGCGTCACCAAGACGACACGAGACTGACCGGTTCGGTCAGCGGCCGGGCGTCGCGGACCGGCCGCCGGGGCGCGTGCGACGCGACGAGGAACACGCCCGCGCCCACCACGCCGACCGCGTCGAAGACGAGGTCCCAGCCAGTGTTCTCGAAGCCGCCCACGAACGTGCCGCGCACCCGGATCGCGATGAGGAACTCCACGATCTCGTTGACCGCGCCCTTCCCGAGCCCGGCCAGCGCGGCCAGCCAGGCCTGGACGCGCGGCGGCGTCGCGGGGCTGAGCCAGGTGCCGAGCAGCTGCCACGCGGTCACGGTCGCCGCGACCGAGCCGACCGCGTGGACGAGCTGGTCGAAGCGCAGCGCCCCGGGCAGCAGCCACATGCCGTAGAGGACTCCGGCGCCGGTGGGGTCCGGTGCGAGGCCGCCGGCCAGGTGCAGCGTGCCGATCAGGACGAGCAGCCAGAGCGCGCCGGAGCTGAAGCCGACGCCGCGGTCGACGAGCGCCGTGACGCCGGTGCAGACCAGGACGACGGTGAGGTACGGCCACAGCCGCGCGTCGCCGCGCGCGATCCCGACGCAGGTGAACGACGCCACCACCGCAGCCCACACGGCCGCGTGGACCGGGTTCGCGGAGGCGAGCCGCGCGACGGCGGCGCCGGGCCTCACTCCGGCCGCCCCGCGCCGTCCGGCGGGGGCTGCCCGCCGGGCGGTCCGGGCGGTCCGCCGGGGCCGGGCGGCCGGCGGCGGCCGCGCCCGATCAGGTACGCGATCAGCGCGGTGAGGACCAGCGCGAGCGCGGCGATGGCGAGGGTGATGGCGACGTTGTTGGAGCGCCGCGCCTCGCGGCTGGAGGCGCGCTGGTCGGAGCTGGCGTTGTCGCTGGTGGCCTCGCTGGTCCCGGTGCCCGGCACGACGACGGTCCCGCCGGTGTCGCCGACCTCGCTGGTGCCGGCTCCGGCGCCGGGCTGCGCACCGTCGTCCGCCCCGGGGTCGGCCGGCGTGGACGGCGGCCGCGTCGCGGTCGGCGTCGCGCGCGGCGCGGTCGTCCGCGGCGCCGGTTGTGCGGACCGGGTCTGCCGCGGCCGCGTCGTCTCGCCCGGCTCCTCGGGCTCGCTGGTCGGCGGCGAGCCACCGCCGGACGTGCCGGAGGTCTCCTGAACGGCGCTCCGGCCGGTCGTCGAGGCGAGGGGCACCGCGACGGTCAGCGCGAGCAGCGCGAAGAAGGCGACGTCAGCGGCTGCTCGCCTCGGGCCCACGCGCGCAGGCTACGCCCGGACCTCAGCCGGGCGGGTTCGTCCACGGGGCGGGCGGCACGGGAGGTGCCGGGTCGGGTGGCGCGGGAGGCGCCGGGGGTGGCGGCGCGGGAGGCGTGGGCGGCGGCGGGGCGGCCGGCCAGGCGCCCGGCGGCGGGGGCGACGGCCAGGAACCCGGGGCCGGCGGC
>DATLNJ010000121.1:0-29018 GCA_035536815.1 Frankiaceae bacterium | reverse complement strand
TGACGTCGGTCGCATCATCGGCGGCTGCCTCGGGCTCGTCGGGCTCGTCGGGCTCGTCAGGCGTCTGCTCGGTCATGCGGTCCTCCCTTTGCGGGTACCGATCAGCTACCCGCACGAGCCGCAATTGGCACGCTGCCGCTCGCCTGCCCGGCATCGAAACGGGATTCGACGCGCGGTGTTGCAGACTGTAGCCATGCCATCGACCTCCGCCGCGCTCAGCGCGAACACATCAGAAGACGAGCGAGGCGGCCGCAGACCCGTACGTTCGGACATCCGCAACGTGGCGATCATCGCCCACGTCGACCACGGAAAGACGACGCTCGTGGATGCGATGTTGCGCCAGTCGGGCGTCTTCGCCGCCCACGAGGCCGTGACCGATCGCGTCATGGACTCGATGGATCAGGAGCGCGAGCGCGGGATCACGATCCTCGCCAAGAACGCCGCCGTGCGCTTCACGCCCGACGGCGGCGACGAAGTCAAGCTCAACCTCGTCGACACCCCCGGCCACGCCGACTTCGGCGGCGAGGTCGAGCGCGGCCTGTCGATGGTGGACGGCGTCGTGCTGCTCGTGGACGCGAGCGAGGGTCCGTTGCCGCAGACGCGGTTCGTGCTGCGCAAGGCGCTGGCGCTGCACCTGCCGGTCATCCTCGTCATCAACAAGGTGGACCGGCCGGACGCGCGCATCGACGAGGTGGTCGACGAGACGTACCAGCTGGTCCTCGACCTCGACGCGACCGAGGAGCAGATCGACTTCCCGATCGTGTACTGCGAGGCCAGGTCCGGCCGCGCGTCGCTGACGAAGCCGGCCGACGGCGACTCCCCGGACAGCCCGAACCTCGAGCCGCTGTTCGACGTCCTCCGCGACACGATCCCCGCGCCGTCGTACGAGGAGGGCGCGCCGCTGCAGGCGCACGTCACCAACCTCGACGCCTCGCCGTACCTCGGCCGCCTCGCGCTGTGCCGCATCCACAACGGCGTGCTGCGCAAGGGCCAGCAGGTCGCGTGGTGCCGGACCGACGGCACCGTGCAGCGCGTCAAGGTCTCCGAGCTGCTCATGACCGAGGCGCTGGAACGCGTTCCGGCCGACGAGGCGGGACCCGGCGACATCGTCGCCATCGCGGGCATCCCCGAGATCACCATCGGCGAGACGCTGACCGACCCGGACAACCCGCGGCCGCTGCCGGTCATCACCATCGACGAGCCGAGCCTGTCGATGACCGTCGGCACCAACTCGTCGCCGCTGGCCGGCGAGAGCGGCAAGAAGCTCACCGCCCGCCTGGTGAAGAACCGCCTCGACCAGGAGCTCGTCGGCAACGTCTCCATCCGCGTCCTGCCCACGGAGCGCCCGGACACGTGGGAGGTGCAGGGCCGCGGCGAGCTGCAGCTCGCGGTGCTGGTCGAGATCATGCGGCGCGAGGGCTTCGAGCTCACCGTCGGAAAGCCGCAGGTCGTCACCCGCGTCATCAACGGCAAGGTGTGCGAGCCGATGGAACGCCTCACCATCGACGCGCCGAGCGACTACCAGGGCGTCCTCATCCAGCTGCTCGCGCTGCGCAAGGGCCGGCTCGAGCAGATGGTCGACCACGGCACCGGCTGGATCCGGATGGAGTACATCGTCCCGGCCCGCGGCCTGATCGGCTTCCGCACCGAATTCCTGACGGAGACGCGCGGCACCGGCCTGCTGCACCACGTGCACGAGCGGTACGAGCCGTGGCACGGCGAGCTGCGGACGCGACCCACCGGCTCGCTGGTCTCGGACCGGCGCGGCATGACGACGGGGTTCGCGCTCGCCAACCTGCAGGAGCGCGGCACGATGTTCGTCGGCCCCGGCACCGAGGTGTACGAGGGCATGATCGTCGGCGAGAACGCCCGGTCGGACGACATGGACGTCAACCCGACCAAGGAGAAGAAGCTCACGAACATGCGCTCCTCCACGGGCGACGTGCTCGTACCGCTGATCCCGCACCGCCAGCTGTCGCTGGAGCAGGCGCTGGAGTTCTGCCGCGAGGACGAGTGCGTCGAGGTGACGCCGGCGACCGTCCGCATCCGCAAGGTCGTCCTCGAAGCGGCCGAGCGCGAGCGGATGCGCGGCAAGCGCGCCCGGGCCCGCCTGGAGGCGCAGGACGCCTGATCGCCCGGGTCTTGACGCTCATCAGCCCGAAATGCTGAGATGCGACGAGTTGCTCTTTCGCGAAACGAGGGTTAAGCATGATGCCCAGAGCAAGGGTCATCTTTCTGGCGCTCGCAGGGCTCATGAGTATGCCCGCGACGACGTTGGCGCATAACGTCCAAGTCGGATGGGCGGGATACGCGACGGAAGCATACGCCGAACAGGAGGCAGCGGCTTCGTCATTTGGTTCCGTCGGTGCGGGGGCGAGCGCCGGGTCGGGCTTCGCGCGAAACTCGGCCGGTGACCTGTACGACGCTGCGACTACCGCCGCCGGGCTTCGGCCCGCCAACGATCCGGAGAGCGGAGGCGAGTCGTGCTTCTTTGGGTTGACGAGCCGAACGGGTATTGGGATCGCAACACGAACTACCTCGACGCGAATGTTCGCGCCGACGTGTTTTGCAACTTTGACGCACCGTACATCTCTTATCATGTTGAGTTCCAAGGACACGATCCGGCCAAGCCGGGCGGATTCGTAATTTCGGGTAGCCAGCACCTCTGTTACGATTGGTCGTCATGTATAAATGCTCGAGCGTATCGGCGAGCGTACACATGCAATGGTCCATTCAAGCATTACGGGGTACCGTATGGTACATACAAGACGAGCGACGGAAGGTTCCACACGATCGCCGGAAACGGCGTGGCCGGCCCCGTCAAAGAAGGTCGTTCTCTGAGCCAATACTGCTAGCTTGATATACCCACGCGTTTTACAGCGGGTCGCGCTGGTCAGCACCGCAGAGGGTTGCCGACTGGAGTTGATCCTCGTGCAGGCCCGCGACGCAGGGGTTTACGCGTGGAGCGTCGCTGCAGACTGCGCGGAGTTTGGAACGCAATCTGAATGGCATCCTGTTACAGAACTGCGGCAACTTGTCGCGTGCGATTATGCGTCCACGCCGGTGAATATCGGGCGGGACCTATCTGTTGTGCAACTCCAGCGTGATCCGGACATAGTTCGCGTAACCGTCTGTTCTGCGAGTGGGGCGAGCGCATCGTCGGCCGTGAATCCCAGCGCGTTGCGGGATGCGGCCGAGGCTATGCTGATTCGCGTTTCCCAGGAGTCGCGGTTGCGCGGCTCGCGGTGACCGACCGCCGGCTGCTGCTCGTCCACGCGCACCCCGACGACGAGTCGATCGCGACGGGCGGCGTCATGGCGCGCTACGCCGCCGAGGGCGCGCAGGTCACGCTGGTCACCTGCACGCGCGGCGAGCAGGGCGAGATCGTGCCGCCCGGCCTGCGCCGCCTGGGGACAGGCAAGGCGCTCGCGGACGTCCGCGTCGAGGAGCTGGGCGAGGCGATGCGCCGGCTCGGCGTGACCGACCACCGCTTCCTCGGGCCGTACGAGGACTCAGGGATGATGGGCACGCCGGAGAACGAGCGCGCGACCGCGTTCTGGAACGCCGACCTCGACGAGGCCGCCGGTCACCTGGTCAAGGTGATCCACGAGGTCCGGCCGCAGGTCGTCGTGACGTACGACGAGAACGGCGGCTACGGCCACCCCGACCACATCCAGGCGCACCGCGTGACGCTGCTCGCGATCGAGCAGGCGAAGCCGGAGTGGGAGGTCGCGAAGCTGTACCACGTGGCGTGGGGCGGTCCGGAACGCCGCCGCCGCGAGGCCGCCGGCTACGAGGCGGCCGGACGCCCCGGCGGCTTCGACCTGCCGGACCCGTCGACCGCGCACCACCCGCCCGCGCCGGTCACCACGACGGTCGACGTCGGCGCCTACCTCGACGCCAAGCTGGCCGCGATCGCGGCGCACCGGACGCAGGTCACGGTGGTGCCGCCGTTCTTCGCGCTGTCGGACAACGTGGCGCACGAGGCGTTCGCTGCGGAACACTTCACGCTCGTGCGTGGCCGCCCCGGCGGCGCCGGCGTCGAGACCGACCTGTTCGCGGGAGTGACCGAATGAAGAGCGTCCTGTTCGTGCACGCGCACCCGGACGACGAGTGCATCCCGACGGGCGTCACGATCGCCAAGTACGCCGCCGAGGGCGCGCGCGTCACGGTCGTCACCTGCACGCTCGGCGAGGCCGGCGAGATCGTGGACGAGGAGCTGGCGTACCTCGCCGAGCAGGGGCAGGACGCGCTGGGTGCGCACCGCCGCGGCGAGATGGAGGCGGCGGCGAAGGAACTCGGCCTCACCGACCACCGCTGGTTAGGCGGGCCGGGGCGCTGGCGGGACAGCGGCATGATCGGCACGCCGGAGAACGACGACCCGCGCTGCTTCTGGCAGGCCGACTTCGACGAGGCCGTGGGCGAGCTGGTCGCGGTGATCCGCGAGACCAGGCCGCAGGTCGCGGTGACGTACGACTCCAACGGCGACTACGGCCACCCGGACCACATCCAGGCGCACCGCGTGACGCACGCCGCCGTCGAGCGCGCGGCCGACGCGTCGTACGGCACCGGCGAGCCGTGGCAGGTCGCCAAGGTGTACTCCACGGCGTTCCCCAAGAGCGTGCTGCGGCTCGGCTTCGAGTACTTCAAGGCCAGCGGCGACGACTTCTTCGCGGCGTACGAGAGCGCGGACGAGATGCCGTTCGGCGTGCCGGACGAGGTCGTCACGACCCGGATCGCGGCGCCGGAGCACGTGGAGCGGAAGTTCGCGGCGATGCGGGCGCACCGCAGCCAGATCAAGCCGGACGGCGTGTTCTTCGTGCTACCGCCCGAGCTGGCCGCGGTGGGCATGGGGGAGGAGTACTTCATCCTGCTGCGCGGCGAGCCGGGACCGGCCACCGACGAGCGCGGCTGGGAGCCGGATCTGTTCAGTGGAATCGCGTTCGACCACTCGGAGTAACCGAAGGTCCCGCGCCGGACTACTCCACCCGGGTGATTTGTTCACGCTGAGTAGTCAACAGGCCGATCCGGTGGAAGACTCCCCACACGGCACACCCCCGCCGTCGAGAACTCATCGGCACCGCGGGCACCGGGCTTGAGCCTTCCGGCGAAGTTTTTTCGGGCGGCTCGGCAGCGGGGCCCGCTCGCGCAGGCTCGAGGAGCGAACGCATGGTCGCAACGCTCGACCCCCGGCTCGCCAGCGACGGGCTGGTTTCGGTGCACGCCGCCGACGTCGGCCACAACCGCGAGGAGCAGCGCCTCCGGCGGCTGCGCACCGTCGCGGTCGCGCTCGGCATCCCGGCGGCGTACCTCTGGTACCGCGCGCTGACCGGCCGCCCGTTCGACGTCTTCGCGCTGCCGGAGATCGACTGGCTGGTCATGGCGCCGGTCATGTTCTTCGGCGCGCTGATCGCGCTCGCGGTCGGCTCGCACGTCCTGTCCGGCCGCTCGCCGCACATCCTCTACCGGCCCGAGCAGATCGACGTCCGGCTCTCCGACGTCGTCGGCATCGACCCCGTCAAGGACGAGGTCGTCCGGTCGCTGAACCTGTTCCTGTCGCACGAGACGTTCGCCCGCGAGATGGGCGGCCGGCCGCGCCGCGGCCTGCTGTTCGAGGGCGGCCCCGGCACCGGCAAGACGCACACGGCGAAGGCGATGGCCGCCGAGGCCGGCGTGCCGTTCCTGTTCGCGTCCGCGTCGTCGTTCCAGTCGTCGTTCTACGGCGCCACGGCGCGCAAGATCCGCTCGTACTTCAAGGAGCTGCGCCGCGCCGCGGCCCGCGAGGGCGGCGCGATCGGCTTCATCGACGAGTTCGACGCCATCGGCGGCGCCCGCCGCGGCATGGAGATGACGGCGGCGCCGGACGGGATCGCCGGCTGCGGCGGCCTGACCGGGCTCGGCATGGAGTTCCACCGCTCCGTCGCGGCGCAGGCCCGGCCGGTGACGAGCGGGTTCGGCACCGCCGACCTGGCCGGCCCCGTCGTCAACGAGCTCCTGGTGCAGATGCAGTCGTTCGACACCCCGACCGGGCTCGAGAAGCTGCGCGGCACGCTCGTCGACCGGCTCAACCTGCTGCTCCCCGCCCAGCGCCAGCTCAAGAAGCGCCCGGTCAAGCAGGCGAACATCATGCTGATCGCCTCCACGAACCGCGCCGACGGCATCGACCCGGCGCTGCTGCGCCCGGGTCGCTTCGACCGCCGGCTCACGTTCGAGGAGCCGGGCAAGGCCGGCCGCCGCCAGCTGCTCGACCACTTCCTCACCCGCAAGGCGCACGGGCCCGAGCTGGACGACCCGGAGCAGCGCGAGGCAATCGCCGCGGTCACCCAGGGCTACACGCCCGCGATGATCGAGGGCCTGCTGGACGAGGCGCTGGTCAACGCCGTCCGCCGCGGCGCCAATGCGATGTCCCGCGCCGACGTGGAGACCGCCCGCCTCACCACCGAGGTCGGCATGGGCCAGCCCACGGCGTACACCGAGCACGAGCGCAAGCTCATCGCGACGCACGAAGCGGGTCACACCGTGGCCGCCTGGCTCTGCGCGCCGGAGCGCCGGCTGGAGGTGCTGACCATCATCAAGCGGCGGTCGGCGCTCGGCCTGCTCGCCCACGGCGACCGCGAGGACGTCTACACCCGCTCCCGCACCGAGATGCTCAACCTGATCCGGATCGCGTTCGGCGGCCAGTGCGCCGAGGAGATCTGGTTCGGCGACGTCACGACCGGCCCGGGCGGCGACCTCCAGTACGCCACCAGCGTCGCCGCGCAGATGGTCGGCGCGTGCGGCATGGAGGGTACGCTCATCTCGTACAGCGCGATCCAGAACGGCGCCCTCAATGACTCCAACATCGTCGGCAAGGTGCTCGGCGACTCCGACGGCCGGGCGCGGGTCGAGGCGGTGCTCGGCGAGCAGAAGGCCGTGACCAAGCAGCTCCTCACCGAGAACAAGCACCTGGTCGAGGCGCTGCGCGACGCGCTGCTGGAGCGGTCCGAGCTGATCGGCCACGAGATCACCGACGTGCTCGAAGCCGCGCAGGCGAAGCCCCGCGTGATCGACCTGACCGAACCGGCCCGGACCGAGGTCTCGCAGCCGTAGCCTGAACCGTCCGCGCCGCCCCGCCACCCGACCGGCTGGGCGGCGCGGTCGTGTCCGGCCGAAGCGGCCGGCCGGCCCGAGCGCCGTTAGGCTCGGACGGTGACCCTGACGAAGGCCGTGACGATCTCGTTGTGGGTCGTGGGCGCCGTCGTCGGGTTCCTCGTGGCGCTGGTGACGGCGTTCTTCGTGCCGACCTATCCGGTGCCCGTGGGGGTCCTGGCGACGGTGCTGGTCATCGGGCCGTACGCGCACCTGCTCGGCCGGGTGCTGCGGTCGTCGGCCGCCGCCGCGCTGCCCTGCATCACCTGGCTGGTCGCGACGATGATCCTCGCCAGCACCCGCGCGGAGGGTGACCTCATCATCACCGGCTCCACGTCCGGGGTGGCGTTCCTGCTGCTCGGCACGCTGTCGTGCGCCGTCGGCATCGGGACCGTCCGGGCCGGCGTCGAACGCTCCGAGCGGCGCGCCGCCGAGCGGGCGGCGGCCCGCGCCGCGGCCGAGGCCGAGGAGGCCGCCGCCGTCGAGAACGCCGCGCACTGAGCGCGGCTCCGGTGCCGCGTCCCGCTCGCGACGGCCGACGTTGCCGGAAGGCGCACTAGCCCGAACGGCTCAAGCCGGGCTCTCCACCGCCGATAAGCAACGCAGGGTCGTCGTTCCTAGGAGGACGCTGCGGTGAGCCACGTCGTCGTACGGCTGGGTGGGGGGCGCTTCGCGCTGCCCATGGACGCCGTCGCCGAGGTGGGCCGTACGCCGACCCTCACGCGCGTCCCCGGCACGCCCGGGTGGGTCCGCGGCGTCGGGAACTGGCGGGGCCGCATCCTCGCCGTCCTCGACCTGCGCCTCCTGCTCGGGATCGCGCCGGCGGACGTCGCGGAGGAGGGCCTGGTCGTGCTCTCGCGCGGTGGCGCCATGGTCGGCGTCCTCGCGGAGCGCGTGGACGGCGTCATCGACATCGACGTCGACACGTTGGAGCCGGCGCTGATGACGCTGCCCGCCGAGGCGGAGGCGTTGCTCGAAGGGCAGCTCACGGACGAGCAGGGACCGGTCGGCGTCGTCGACGCCGGAGCGGTGTTCGGCCTGCGGCACCGCGTCGGTGTCGCGCGGCGCGCTGGATAGGGAGCAGGGGATGGACTTCTCGAAGCGGCTCGCCCGCGTCGCCGCCGTGGCGACGTGGATCAGCCTCGTGCTGGCACTCGGCGCGTCAACCGTCGTGCACTACGTCGGCGACCACTCGACGGACGTGAAGTTCGCGTGGGTGCTGTTCTTCGGCGGCGTCGGCGCGATCGACGCGACGCTGCTGACGATCCTCCCGTACTGGGAGGAGCACCGGCCCGGCGTCCGCAAGAACATCGGCCTCTGGCGGGCCGGCCTGCTGCTCCTCGACGTGGTCTTCGTGACCGGCGTCGTCGCCACGACCGGCGGCATCGGCGGGCCGTTCTGGCTGCTCTACATCCCGATCGTGCTGTTCGCCGCGGTGTCGCTCGACAAGTACCAGTCGATGGCGTTCGCGGTCGTCGCGATGTTCGGCCTGGTCATCGCGTCGCTCGTCTCGGGCACGCTCGACAGCGACCACGCCGGCATCTTCGTGCTCGTCGCGCCGATCTTCCCGGCCGTCGCGTGGTTCAACTCCAACCTCTCCAACGCCGTCTGGCAGATGCGCAAGCGCGCCCGCGCCGAGCGCGACGCGTTGCAGGCCCGCGTCGAGGAGCTGTCGCAGATCCTCGACCGCGCGGCCGGCGGCGACCTCGCCGTCGACCTCGTCGTCGACCGCGCGGAGGACGCCGCGCCGATCGCCGAGCTGTCGTCGTCGTTCAACCACACGCTGGGCAACCTGCGCGGCCTGGTCGGGCAGATCCGGACCGGCGGCGAGCAGATCGCCGCGTCGGCCGGCGAGCTGCTGGCAACGGCCGAGGAGCACGCGGTCTCCGCGACGCAGCAGTCGTCGGCGGTGTCCGAGACCACGTCCACCATCGAGGAGCTGGCGGCGACCGCGGCGCAGATCGCGGACACGGCCGAGGCCGTCGCGCGCTACGCCGCCGAGACGCTCCGCTATGCCGAGCAGGGCCGCGAGGCGGTCGGCGCGTCCGTCGACTCGATGGACAAGATCGCGTTCCGCGTCGAGCAGATCGCCTCCCGCGCGCTGTCGCTCGGCGAGAAGTCGCACGAGATCGGCCGCATCCTCGACGTCATCGACGACCTGTCCGACCAGACCAACCTGCTGGCCCTCAACGCCGCCATTGAGGCCGCCCGCGCCGGCGAGCACGGCCGCGGCTTCGCCGTCGTCGCGTCCGAGGTGCGCAAGCTCGCGGAGCGTTCGATGGCCGCGACCAAGGACATCCAGGGGATCATCGCCGAGATCCAGGCCGAGACGAACTCCACGATCATCGCGAGCGAGGAGGGCGCCAAGGAGGTCAAGCAGGGCACCGGCCTGGCCCGCGGCGTCGTCGAGGCGCTGGAGCGGATCAGCGGGATGGTCGACGAGACCACGACCGCCGCGAAGGAGATCTCGATCGCGACGCAGCAGCAGCGGTCCGCCTCCGACCAGGTCGTCGCCGCGATGAACCAGGTGTCCGACGTCTCGCGCCAGTACGCCGTCGGGTCGAAGCAGGCCGCGGCTGCGGCCGCGCAGCTCAACGTCCTCGCCGCCGAGCTGCGCGCCTCCATCGCGCAGTTCAAGGTGGCTTAAGGATGACCACGGCCGCGGCGGGGTTTGGGGTCCCCGCCTTGCGGAGGAGCGCGGGGTTGGGGCCCCGCGCGGGTCAGGCATGAAGGACTGGGGGAATGACCCGGAGCTGGTCGCGACGTTCCGCGCCGAGGTGGAGGAACGCCTCGACTCGCTGACGTCCGGGCTGCTCACCCTGGAGTCGCACCCCCGCGCGCGCGACCAGATCGCCGCGCTGTTCCGCGACGCGCACACCGTCAAGGGCTCGGCGAAGATGCTCGGGCTCGACGCGGTCGTCGGGATCGCGCACAACATGGAGGACCTGCTCGGCGACCTCCGCGACGGCCGCTTCACCGTCCGCAGGGACCTCGTCGACCTGATGCTGCTGTCCTGTGACGCGATCGGCCGCGGCATGCCGGGCGCGTCGGAGCCGCTGCCGGACGACGTGCTGGAGCCGGTGGTCGAGGCGTTGCGTGCGGCCCGCGCCGGCGCCGACCCGGCGCCGCTGCCGGTGCTCCCGTCGGTGGAGCCGGATGTCCGCGACGACGACGATGACGACGACGTGCCGCGCGCGCACGACGTCGCCTCCGACTCGATCCGCGTCGGCGCCTCCAAGGTGTACGACCTCATCGACGTGGTCGGCGAGGCCGCGCTCGGCGCGCGCCGCGTGGAGCAGGTCGCCAACGTCCTGCTCGACCTGCTCGCCGAGCACGCCCGCTGGACGAAGTCGCTGCGCAGCGCCGCCGGCACCGACCTCCCCGAGAACGTCTCGATCGCGCTGCATCGGCTGCTCGCCCTGGGCGACCAGGCGCAGGGCGCGGGAACGCAGCTGCGCGAGCTGGTCGAGGTGCAGCTCAACCGCGTCTCGCTCGTCCGCAACGGCGCGATGGGGCTGGCGATGGTGCCGTTGCGGCGCGTCGTCGCGGCGTTCCCGCTGCTGGTCCGCGAGGTCGCCACGGCGACCGGCAAGGACGTCGCGCTGGTCATCGAGGGCGACGACGTCGAGCTCGACAAGCAGGTGCTCGACGGCGTCGCCGACGCGTTGAAGCACCTCGTCATCAACGCCGTCGACCACGGCTGCGAACCGCCCGAGGAGCGCGTCGCCGCCGGCAAGCCGGCCCAGGCGACGGTCCGCGTGACCGCGCGGTCCTCCGGCGGGCACGTCGTCGTGCAGGTCGCCGAGGACGGCCGCGGCATCGACGAGGACGTCGTTCGCGCGAAGGCGATCGAGCGCGGGATGCTGCCGGCCGACTCGACGCTCGGCGGGTCCGCGCTGCTCGCGCTGCTGTTCACGCCGGAGTTCTCGACGGCCGCCAAGGTCACCGAGACGTCCGGCCGGGGCGTGGGCCTGGACGTCGTGAAGACCTCCGTCGACGAGCTCGGCGGCTCCATCGACGTCCGCAGCGTGGCCGGCCAGGGCACGACGTTCTCGCTCACGCTGCCGGTGACGCTCGGCGTCATGCGCTGCCTCATCGCGCGGCTCGGCACGGAGCGGTTCGCGATCCCGGTGACGAGCGTCGTGGAGTCGATCGGGCTCGCGGATGCCGGCGTGACGGCGCTCGCGGGGATGCCGGTCATCACGCGGCACGGCCAGTCGCTGCCGTTGCTCGACCTCGGCGACGCGCTCGCGGTGCCGGGGGACAGGGAGCCGCGCGCGGCGCTCATCGTGCGCTACGGCGACCGGCAGCTCGCCTGGGCCGTGGACCGGCTGGAGGGCGAGACCGAGCTCGTCATCAAGGACCTCGGGACGTTCCTGCGGCGGGTGCCCGGCGTGTCCGGCGCGACCATCGCCGGCGACGGCAACGTCATCTGCCTGCTCGACCTGCGCGACATCGCCGAGCGCGCGCTCGGCCTCGGTGCCGCCGCCGCGCCGCGTCGCGTCGTTCCCGTCACGGAGGCCGCGGAGCGCGCCGGCCCGCGCGCGAAGGTGCTCGTGGTCGAGGACTCCCTGGGCGTGCGCGAGCTGGAGCGAGTGATCCTCGAAGGTGCCGGCTACGCCGTGGAGACCGCTGTCGACGGGCTGGACGGCGCGTCGCGGCTACGCGACGACAACGTCGCGGACATCGTCATCAGCGACGTCGAGATGCCGGGGATGACGGGGTTCGAGCTGACGCGGACGATCCGGCGCACCAAGGGGTGGGAGCACGTCCCGGTCGTGATCATGACCTCACTGGGCAGTGAGGACGACCGCCGGATGGGGCTGGAGGCAGGGGCGAGCGCGTACCTGCTGAAGGGGGAGTTCGACCAGAGCCAGCTGGTCGAGACGGTGCGTCGCCTCGTCGGCCGTTAGCGGCGGCGCGCAAGCCCCGAAGTAAGGTGACTGGGTGCCACGCATCGTGATCGCGGACGACAGTCCGACCCTCCGCCGCATCGTCTCCTCCGTCCTCACCTCCGCCGGTCACGAGGTCGTCCAGGCCGAGGACGGCGTGGACGCTGTGCAGACGGTGTTCAGGGAGCAGCCGGACGCCGTCGTCATGGACGTGCAGATGCCGCGGGTCTCCGGCTACGTCGCCACGAGGCTGCTCAAGGACGACTGGCAGACCGCGGACATCCCCGTCGTGCTGCTCACGTCGCTGGACGCCGCGAGCGACCGGTACTGGGGCACTAAGACCGGCGCCGACGGCTACCTCACCAAGGACTTCGAGGCGCCCGACCTCACCGGCGCCGTGGACGAGGTGCTGGCGAAGGCCACCGCCGCGCGCGGCGGCCGGCCGGCCATCAAGCCCGACCCGGTCGAGCTGTCCGCCGACGACGTGCTGTCGAAGGTGTGCGACCTGCTGGACCGCAAGCTGTTCGAGACGTCCGTCGCGGCCGAGGTCACCGAGCTGGCGGCGCGGACGCACGGCTTCGACGACACGGTCAGCGCGCTGCTCGACGTCGTCCGCCGGTTCGTGGACTTCCACCTGGCAGGCGTGCTGCTGGTGGAGGAGCGGCGCGCGTACGTCGGCGTGGGCCACGAGGTCAGCGAGGAGCACTACCGCGAGTTCGTCGCGCGCGCGGCGGAGAGCATCGGGCAGGCGACCGGCGAGGCGTACGACGCGTCGTCGGTGGACGTCCGCACCGTCGACCCGGAGGACCTCCTCGGCGACGAGGACGAGGGCTCGATGGCGACGTTCCTGTCGATGCCGTTGCGCGGGCACGGCGGCCGTTTGATCGGCACGCTCGCGTTGTCGTCGTCGCTGCCGAGCGCGTTCTCGGAGACGGCGCTGACCACGCTGAAGCTGCTCGAAGGGCCGACCGCGCTCGTCATCGACAACGCGCGGCAGTCGGTGGCCCGGGCGTCGTGAACGTCGGCGCCGACGAGTTCCGCAGGGTCGTCGGCTCGTTCGCGACCGGGGTGACGGTCGTCACGACGTGCGACAACGGCCGGCACGTCGGCATGACCGCGAACTCGTTCACCTCCGTCTCGCTGGACCCGGTGCTGGTGCTCGTCGCGGTCGACATCCGGGCGCGGTTCCACGCGGCGGTGCTGGAGGCGCGGTCGTTCGCGGTGAACGTCCTCGCCGCCGACCAGCAGGACATCTCGCGGTGGTTCGCCACGCGGGGTCGCCCTGAGGACCACGAGCACATCGACCGCTGGCCGCACCGGGTCGGCGCGGCGTCGGGGGCGGCGGTGTTCGACGGCGTGCTGGCGGTGCTGGAGTGCACGACATACGCGACGTACGACGGTGGCGACCACACGCTGCTCGTCGGCGAGGTCGTGGCGATGGAGGCACCGCGGCCGGACGCCGGCCCGTTGCTCTACTTCAAGGGCGGGTACCGCACGCTGGCCGCCGGCCCCGAGGACCCGACGCCGTCACTCGCCGAGGGCGTCCCCGAGTAGCGGGCGGCGCGGGAGCGTCCTGACCTCGCCGGTGGACAGCCACCACAGGTACGCCACCTCGTCCGCGTCGTCGGGCAGCGCCGCCAGCCAGGCCAGAGCCGCGGCCGCCTCGTCCGCGTGCCCGTCGCACCAGTCGTCCTCGGTCGCGCACCGGCGGCCGTACTCGCCGCCGGACGGCCCGCAGGTCTGCACCAGCCGCGCCTCCGCGCGGCATCGGTCGCAGTCGCCGGCGGTGACGTTGCGCGGCCCGAAGCGGTCGTCGTCGAGCCACGGGTGCGCCTGCCGCAACGCCGCGTTGAGCTCCCGCTTCGGCGGTACGCCTGCCGGCCACGACATGCGGGCAGTATTGCGCCGTGGCGAACACCAAGGTCGTGGCGACGCTCGGCCCCGCGAGCACCGACCCCGCTGTCCTCACCGCGATGATCGAGGGGGGGCTGTCGGTCGTCCGCGTGAACTGCTCGCACGGTCGCCGCGAAGAGCACGTCGCGGCCGTCGAGCTGGTGCGGTCCGTCGCGGCGTCCCTCGGCCGCTACGTCGCGGTGCTGGCGGACCTGCAGGGGCCGAAGATCCGCGTCGGGTCGCTGCCGGACGGCGGCGTCGAGCTGGCCGGCTCGTGCGTGCTGCGCGCGGGAGCCGACATGACCGCCGACGAGACGGTGCCGGTGGCGTACCGGTACTTCGCGAACGACGTCGAGCCCGGCACCTGCGTGCTGCTGGACGACGGGCGGATGGAGCTGCGGGTCGTCTCGGTCGAGGGGCGCGACGTGGCCTGCGACGTCGTGCGCGGCGGCCGGCTGAAGAGCCGTAAGGGCATCAACCTCCCCGGCGTCGCGGTGTCCGCGCAGTCGCCGACGCTCAAGGACCTGCAGGATGCCGCCGCGATGGTGGAGGCCGGCGTCGACTACCTCGCGCTGTCGTTCGTGCGCTCGCCGGACGACGTCGAACGGCTGCGCGCCGCGATGCGCGGCATCGGCGCGGACGTGCCGATCGTCGCGAAGCTGGAACGCCCCGAGGCGTGCGAGCGGCTGCACGAGATCCTCGCCGTCGCCGACGCCGTGATGGTCGCCCGCGGCGACCTCGGGGTGGAGATGGGGCCGGAACGCGTTCCGGTGCTGCAGAAGTCGATGATCAGCGCCGCCAACGCCCACGCGCTCCCGGTCATCACCGCGACCGAGATGCTGGAGTCGATGATCGAGTCGGCACGGCCGACCCGCGCCGAGGCGTCGGACGTCGCGAACGCCGTCTTCGACGGGACGTCCGCGGTGATGCTGTCGGCGGAGACGGCTCTCGGCGTGGACCCGGCGAACGTCGTGCGCTGGATGCGCCGCATCTGCGAGCAGGCGGAGACCGCGCCGCGGTTCGCCGAGCCGCGGCCGCCGGTGCGCGGCGCGATCACGCCGGCCCGCGCCATCGCGCGCGGCGTCGTGCAGGCGGTCGCCGACCTCGACGCGGTCGCGGTCGTCGTGCACACGCAGACGGGCTCGTCGTCGCGGCTGGTGGCGTCGTTCAACCCCGGGGTGCCGATCCTCGCGCTGTCGCCGTCGGAGGCGACGTTGCGGCTGGTCGCGTTGCACCGCGGCGTGCAGGGCGCGCTGGTCGAACGGGTGGACGACTCGGTGTCGTTGCTGCGGCAGGCGAACGACGAGGTGCTGCGCGCCGGGCTGGCCAAGCCGGGTGACGTGGTGGTGGTCGTGGCCGGCGCGCCCGGGCAGGCCGGCGGGACCAACCGCCTGCTGGTGCACACGGTGACGGAGCCGGCCTGATGTGGGAGCCGCCGACGCTGCGCTCGCCCGACGGCGCGATCGAGGTCGGCTTCGGCGCGATCGAGCTGCGCATGTCGCTGTGGGTGCACGAGCCCCGGGTCGTGCGGACCCGTGACGGGCGCGTCGTGCTCGACCTCGACGGGACGTTGTGGGACGCGATGTGCCAGGCCGCGTTCCCCGCGCCCGGGCGGGTGGCGCTGGAGCTGCGGCACTGGCCGGACGGATCGACGGTCGTGCCCGTCGTGGTCGACGTGGAGCGGGAGACGTTCGGGGTCGGCGAAGCTGAGCCGGACCGGCCGCTGACCGCCCTGGCCGACGGGCTGCGGGCGGCGCGGAAGGCGTTACGGCGTCAGGCCGGCGACCACTCCTGACCGCCTGCGGTGTCGCGGACGGCGACGCCGAGGCCGGCCAGCTCGTCGCGCAGCCGGTCCGCCGCCGCCCAGTCCTTCGCCGCGCGCGCGGTCGCGCGGTCGTCGAGCAGGCGCTGGGCGCCGTCTGGTAGCGCGGGCTTCGGCCGGCCGACGTCGCGGACGAGGTCGAGCCCGAGCACGTTGTCGAACCACGCGAACATCTCGAACTTGCACCCGTCCGGCAGGCACGTGTCCTTCTCGACCTCGCGCACCGCCTGGAGCGCGGCGGGCGTGTCGAGGTCGTCGTCCAGCGCGGCGCGGAACCGCGCCTCGTAGTCGGCGCACAACGGCTTCGACGGCGACTCCGCCCACTCGCGGACCCGGTCGCGCCAGCGCGCCAGCGTCTTGTCCGCCGCGACGATCTCGTCCCACGTCAGGTTGATCTGCGTGCGGTACCGGCTGCCGAGGTAGCTGAGCCGCAGCGCCAGCGGGTCGTACCCGCGTTCGACCACGTCGGAGACCAGCACGACGTTGCCGGTGGACTTCGCCATCTTGCGGCCCTCGAACAGCAGGTGCTCGCCGTGCACCCAGTGCCGGACGACCGGGTGCCCGACCGCCGCCTCCGACTGCGCGCGCTCGTCCTCGTGGTGCGGGAAGCGCAGGTCGATCCCGCCGGTGTGCACGTCGATCGTCTCGCCGAGCAGCGCGAGGCTCATGGCGGAGCACTCGATGTGCCAGCCGGGAAAGCCGTGCCCCCACGGCGTCTCCCACACCTGCGCGCGGTTCGGGCCGGCGCCCTTCCACAGCGCCCAGTCCGCGTGGAACCGCTTGTGCGGGTGCACCTCGCCCTCGCTGCGGTGGCCGGCGACGAGGGAGTCGAGGCGGTTGCCGGAGATCGCGCCGTACGGCTCCCACGACGCGGCGTCGAAGAACACCGAGCCGTCCGGGGCGACGTACGCGTGACCTTTCTCGACGAGCCGCTGGATCAGCTCGACCATCGGGTCGATCCACTCGCTCGCCTTCGGCTCGTCGTCGGCCGGGCGGATGTTCAACGCCGCCTGGTCCCGGTGGTACGCGGCCGTGTAGAACTCCGCGATCTCGCGCGCGGATTTGCCCTCGCGGCGGGCCTGCGCGAGCACCTTGTCGTCGCCGAGGTCGTTGGTGTCGTCCTCCATGTGGCCGACATCGGTGATGTTCTGCGCGACGGTGACGCGCTGCTTGTGCAGCTCGGCGACGCGGCGGATGAGGTCGGACAGCAGGAACGTCCGCATGTTGCCGACGTGCGCGTACCGGTACACGGTCGGGCCGCAGGCGTAGATCTTGAGGTGTCCCGGCGTCGCCGGCTCGATGTCGACGACGCCGCGCGCCATGGTGTCGTACAGCCTCATCACGCCGAGCAGCGTACGGCGCGGACTCCAGATGTCCCGCTTCTGCGGTTTCGCGCGTACTTCATAGGCACGGCACGACCTCGAAGGGTGCCGGTGTGAACGGGGGCCGGGGGATAGAGGAATCTACTCCGCGTTGCCGAAGTTCACCCATACGCGCCATTGGCAGACGTGTCCGTGTCAGGACACCTGGCGCATCCGTGACAGGGGACTCAGAAGCACGGGAAAGGCACGACGTGAACGTACGGAGCAAGATCGGATTCTCGGCCCTGGCGGTCGGCGCGTTCTGCACTCTGCTCGCCACTCCGGCGAGCGCCGCCGGGTACAACCTCACCAAGGTGTCCTCGCCGGGCGGCACGGTCAACGGCGTCTGCGCCTTCGTCGCCGACCTGCCGGACCAGTCGTTCAACAACATGACCATCGCGGTCAAGTACGAAATCTTCGCCGAGGACCCCGCGTACGCGGTGAGCGGGATCTGCCAGATCAAGGACGTCAACAACCGGGTCTACGGCACGATCGTCGCCGGCGCCCCCGGGATGTACGCGACGAACGCCGATGACGTCGTCGTGCCGCGCAACATCGTCGGCGCCAAGGCGTGCAACACGCCCGAGGCGCTGTGGCTCGACGGCACGGAGGCCAACCCGACGAACAAGACGACCTGCACGGCGCTGTGATGCTCCGTACGCGCCGCGGGCCCGCCAGCACCTGGCGCGGCCTGCGGCGCGTACGCCCGCTGCTCGTGACGCTGCTCGTCGTGGCGGCCCTGCCGCTGCCGGCCGCGTCGGCGGCAACGCTGCCGGCGCTCACCAACGACGTCACGGTGACCGCGCCCAGGACGGGCTATCTGCGGGTGCGGCTCACGCGCACCGTCGACCTGACGCGGTTCAACATCTACGTCTCGCCGCCGGTGTTCTCGGGCGCCGGTGCGACCGGTATGGCGTTGCTGCCCGACCGGCCGGGCAGTACGGCGCGCAACGTGGTCATCGCCCGGGTGAAGACGGACGTCGGGTACACCCTGGTCGAGTCACAGGCCCAGGGGAGCGACCCGGTGACCGGCGAGCAGGGCGCGATGCGGCTGCGCCCGGGCGTCTACCGGTTGTTCTTCCTGACGCGCGGCGGCGGGCAGGTGCGGCTCAGGATGCCTGGCCTGCCGTCCGGGCCGCGGCGGCTGACCGCCCGCACTCCCGTGCCCTGGGTGCTCGGTGACTTCACCGCGCCCCTCGACGCGCACGGCAACGCCCCGTCGTCGTGGGAGCCGACGCTCGACTTCGCCAGCCGCCAGCCAGGCCACCTGTTCGCGGCGATGTGGTTCCACTCCACCGCGACGGCGTACTTCCGGGCCGGCGCGTGCTACTACACCGACGCCAACCGCGATGCACGGGGGCGGCCGCTGTGCGTAGGTGGTTACGACGGTGGCGGGTTCGAGCGGCCGCTGCCGTACCTCGACCGGCACGACTGGCTGTGGCACAGCTCCATCTACGACCGGGCGCCCGGAAAGCAGGCGGTCCGCCTCTACTACGCGAACGCCGGCCGGGTGGAGTCCGCGGGCGCGCTCATGTTCTTCCTGCCCTGGTCGTAGCCGGCTACGACAGCCGGGCGCGGGACATGCGGGCGGCGCGCAAAGCGTGGTCGGCCGCCTCCGGGTCGACCGACGCCACGGCGTCGGCGTACGCCTCCAGCTCGAACGCGCCCGCCAGGTAGTCGCCGAGCGACACGAGGATTTCGCCGCGCTCGCGCCGGAGCAGCAGCGAGTGCGACGGGATCAGCATCGACAGCTCGACCGCCCACAGGCGGGTACGCAGCCGGTCGTGCCGCGTGGACGCGGCGCGGATGTTGCCGAGGACGCGGGTCACGATCGAGTGCGCCGGCCAGGGCTCGAAGTCGCCGTCGCCGACCGGCCCGACCCGCCGCGCCAGCTCGGTGCGGGTGACGAGGCGGCCGCCGTAGAACGGGTCCACGAGCTGCCCGGCGACCTCGGCCACGAAGTGCCCGGGCAGGCCGATGCCGTACGCGGGCACCGACAGCCGGCGGGCGACCTCGAGGTAGACGACCGACAGCAGGATCGGCAGCCCGCGGCGGCGGCGGAGCACCTCGTGGAGCAACGACGCGCGGAGGTCGCCGTAGTCGTCGCCGTAGCCGCGGAAGCCGTGGTCGTCGGCGAGCACCCGGCGCAGGCCGCTCGCCTCCTCGCCGGAGAGCACGTACGGCGCGGCGGCCTCGGCCAGCAGGTCCAGCTCGGCCAGCCCGTCCTCGACCACCAGGTCAGGGGAGATCTCCGCGCCGATCAGCAGGCAGGCCAGCCCGAGGTCCGGCTCGGGCGCGCGCATGGTCTCGGCGAAGCGCCGCCGCGACTCCGCCGTCATCGGGGCGGCGCCGGCGGCACGACCCGCGCGGCGACGAGGTCGCATTCAGGGACGATCACGACCGAGCCGTCGCGGCGGCGTACCGACAGCACGCCGTCCGACCAGGCCAGCAGCTCGCCGACGACGTCGCCCACGCCACCTGGCACGGCCCGGCGCAGCGTGACCCGCGAACCGACGTCGTCGGGCGTGACGCTGACGCGGTAGACGCCTCCGGCGGGGATGGCGGGCTCCTTCCCGGCGAGGGTGCGCGGCGCGTGTGATGTGATGCATCCCGCCGACGCTGCGATACTAGGCAGACCCGCGCTAGGAGGAGCCGAACGTGACGTACACCATCGCCGAGCCCTGCGTCGATGTGAAGGACAAGGCCTGCATCGAAGAGTGCCCGGTCGACTGCATCTACGAGGGCGTGCGTTCCCTTTACATCCACCCCGACGAGTGCGTGGACTGCGGTGCCTGCGAGCCGGTGTGCCCCGTCGAAGCGATCTTCTACGAGGACGACGTCCCCGCGACGTGGAAGCCGTTCACCAAGGACAACAAGGACTTCTTCAACGACCTGGGCTCGCCCGGCGGTGCCGCGAAGATCGGGCCGCAGGCGTTCGACGGCCCGTACGTCGCCGCGCTGCCTGAGTAGGCACGCTCGCTTCGCACCGCGCCGCCCGACCGACCAGGCCGGGCGGCGCGTCGCTGTCCGTCCGGGAGGTCAGGTGCTGCTCCCCGAGTTCCCGTGGGACCGCCTGACTCCCTACGGCGACCGGGCCCGCGCGCACCCCGACGGCATCGTCGACCTCTCCGTCGGCACCCCCGTCGATCCCACGCCCGAGGTCGTCCGGCGCGCGCTGCGGGACGCCGCCGACGCCCCCGGGTACCCGTTGACCGCCGGCACCGCGGCGCTCCGCGAGGCGGCGTCCCGCTGGCTGGAACGCCGCCTCGGCGCGGCCTGCCCGCCCGCCCAGGTACTGCCCACCGTCGGCAGCAAGGAATTGGTCGCGCTGCTGCCCTCGCTGCTCGGGCTGCGCGGCCGGGTGCTGTTCCCCGACCTGGCCTACCCGACGTACGACATCGGCGCGCGCCTGGCCGGGTGCGCGCCGGAGCCGGTGGCCACCAGCGACGGGCTGGTGGACGTCGCCGCGCTCGACCCCGACGGCGCGGCCGCGCTGTGGGTCAACTACCCGGCCAACCCGCACGGCGCGATGGCGCCGCCTGAGCACCTCGCGGACGTCGTGGCGTGGGGGCGCGCGAACGGCGTCCTCGTCCTCAGCGACGAGTGCTACGCGGAGTACGGCTGGACCCGCCCGGCGACGACCGTCCTCGCCAACGGCACCGACGGCGTCCTCGCGGTGCACTCGCTGTCCAAGCGGTCGAACCTGGCGGGCTACCGCGCCGGGTTCGTCGCCGGCGACGCGGGCGTCGTTGCCCGGTTGCTGGAGGTACGGCGCCACGCCGGGCTCATCGTCCCCGCGCCGGTGCAGGCGGCGATGGTCGCCGCGCTGGACGACGACGCGCACGTGGACGAGCAGCGCGCCCGCTACGCCGCCCGCCGCGACACCCTCGCCACCGCGCTCGCCGCGAGTGGCTGGCGGGTCGACCACTCGGACGGCGGGCTCTACCTCTGGGCCCGGCACCCGGACGTCGCCGGCTGCTGGGCGGCGGTCGCGTGGTTCGCCGAGCGCGGCATCCTCGTCGCGCCGGGTGAGTTCTACGGCGCCGCCGGCGCCGAGCACGTTCGCATCGCCCTCACCGCCACGACCGACCGCGTCGCCGCGGCGGCCGACCGCCTGGAGCGTTCCGTATGACCGTGCAGGACGACGTCGCCGCGCTCTGGGAGCGCCGGGCCGGCATCACCGAGAACGACGCCGACGCGCGCACGCTCGTCACCGGCGTCATCGACGCGCTCGACCGCGGCGAGGTCCGGGTGGCCGAGGTCGGCGGCGACGGCGAGGTCGTCGTCCACGAGTGGGTGAAGCACACGATCCTGCTGTCGTTCCGGCTGCTCGGCCTCACCGACATCGAGGTCGGGCCTTACGTGTACCGCGACCGCATCCCGCTGAAGCGCACGTTCGACGGCGTGCGGGTGCTGCCCGGCGCGATCGCGCGGTGGGGCTCGTACTGCGCCCCTGGCGTCGTGCTCATGCCGTCGTTCGTGAACATCGGCGGCTACGTGGACGAGGGCACGATGGTCGACACCTGGGCGACCGTCGGGTCGTGCGCGCAGATCGGCAAGCGCGTCCACCTGTCCGGTGGCGTCGGCATCGGCGGCGTCCTCGAACCGCCCAACGCCGTGCCGGTCGTGGTCGAGGACGACGCGTTCGTCGGGTCGCGGTCGATGGTCGTGGACGGCGCGCGGGTGCGGCGCGGCGCGAAGCTCGGCGCCGGCTGCATCCTCACCTCGTCGACGCGGGTGTTCGACGCGGAGACGGGGGAGGAGCTGCCGCGCGGCGAGGCGCCGGAACGCGCGGTCTGCGTGAGCTCCGCGCGGGTGCGGACGTTCCCCGGCGGCGAGTTCGCGATGCCGTGCCTGCTGGTGCTGCGCTACCTCGAAGGCACCGAGCACGACAAGCTGCAGCTCAACGACGTGCTGCGCCGCCACGGGGTGTCCATGTGAGCGCGTTCGACGTGACCCTCGACGCGGTCGCGCTGACGGCCGCGATCGTGGACGTGGAGTCGGTGAGCGGCAACGAGCGCGCCGTCGCCGACGCGACGGAGGCGACGTTGCGCGCGCTGCCGCACCTGGAGGTCGCGCGGGACGGCGACGCGGTCGTCGCGCGCACCTCGCTCGGCCGCCCGCGGCGCGTGCTGCTCGGCGGGCACCTCGACACCGTTCCCGTCTGCGACAACCTGCCGTCGCGGATCGAGGGCGACCGCCTCTACGGCTGTGGCACGTCCGACATGAAGTCGTCGCTCGCGGTCATGCTGCGCCTCGCCGCCACCCTCACCGAGCCGCGGCACGACCTCACCTACGTCTTCTACGACCACGAGGAGGTCGAGGCGGAGAAGAACGGCCTCGGCCGGCTGTCCCGCACCGCGCGGCACCTGCTCGACGCCGACCTCGCGATCCTCATGGAGCCGACCAGCGGCGCCGTCGAGGCCGGCTGCCAGGGAACGTTGCGCGCGCTCGTCCGGCTGACCGGCACCCGCGCGCACAGCGCCCGGTCGTGGCTCGGCGACAACGCGATCCACAAGGCCGGCCCGGTCATCGCGACACTGGCGGCGTACGAGGCGAGGCGGGTCGTCATCGACGGCTGCGAGTACCGTGAGGGGCTCAACGCCGTGCAGGTCAGCGGCGGCGTTGCCGGCAACGTCATCCCTGACGAGTGCACGGTCGCGGTCAACTTCCGCTTCGCGCCGGACCGGTCGGAGCAGCAGGCGGCCGACCACGTGCGCGAGGTGTTCGCCGGCTACGACGTCACCATCGCCGACTCGGCGCCGGGCGCGTTGCCGGGGCTCGATCGTGAGGTCTCGCGCGAGTTCCTCGCCGCGGTCGGCAGGGAGCCGATGGCGAAGCTGGGGTGGACGGACGTGTCGCGGTTCGCCGAGCTCGGCATCGCGGCGTTGAACTACGGCCCGGGCGACCCGAACCTCGCGCACAAGGCCGACGAGTCGGTCGAGACCCGGCTGATCGCCGAGTGCGAGGACGTGCTGCGCGCATACCTCGGGTGATCGCCGGATACGTTTAGCGGCATGGACGAGCACGACGCCGCGCTGCCCAGTCATGCGCCCATGCCGGAGAAGCAGCGCGGCCAGACCGTGTTGCGCCGGGAGCACGCGACCGAGGTCACGACCGACCAGCGCCTGCTCGACTCCAAGGGTGCGGCCGACTGGGTGAACACCGACCCGTGGCGGGTGCTGCGCATCCAGGCGGAGTTCGTCGAGGGGTTCGGGACGCTGGCGAAGCTGGGGCCCGCGGTCAGCGTGTTCGGCTCCGCGCGCACCCCGCCCGACCACCCCGAGTACCAGCAGGGGGTCGAGCTCGGCGAGGCGCTCGCGCGCGCGGGGTTCACCGTCATCACCGGCGGCGGCCCGGGGCTGATGGAAGCGGTCAACAAGGGTTGCCTGGCCGGCGGCGGCACGTCCGTCGGGCTCGGCATCGAGCTGCCGTTCGAGCAGCGCCTCAACGACTACGTCGACATCGGCATCCAGTTCCGCTACTTCTTCGCCCGCAAGACCATGTTCGTGAAGTACGCGCAGGCGTTCGTCATCGCGCCGGGCGGGTTCGGCACGCTCGACGAGCTGTTCGAGGCGTTGACGCTGGTGCAGACGAACAAGGTGACGCGGTTCCCGGTCGTGCTGCTCGGTACCAAGTTCTGGAGCGGCATGCTCGACTGGATCCGCGCGACGATGCTGCGCGACGAGAAGATCGACGGGGACGACCTCGACCTCATGATCTGCACGGACTCCGTCGAGGAAGCGGTCGACGTCATCGTGCGCGCGCGCCAGGCGCGCGCGGCCGAGGACCGCTGACGGTGGCGACGATCTGCGTGTTCTGCGCGTCCAGCGAGTCGATCCCCCGGCACTACGTGGACCTGGCGGCCGAGGTGGGGGCGGAGATCGCGCGTCGCGGCCACGCGCTCGTCACCGGCGGCGGGTCGGTCTCGATGATGGGTGCCGTCGCGCGTGCCGTGCGCGCCGGCGGCGGTCGTACGGTCGGCGTCATCCCCCGCGCGCTGCTCGACCGCGAGATAGCCGACCACGACGCCGACGAACTGGTCGTCTGCGACACGATGCGCGAGCGCAAGGGGGAGATGGACCGGCGGTCGGACGCGTTCATCACGCTGCCCGGCGGCATCGGCACGCTGGAGGAGCTGCTCGAGGTCTGGACCGCGCGGACGCTCGGGATGCACCACAAGCCGGTCGTCGTCTGCGACCCGGACGACGCGTTCGCGCCGCTACGGACGCAGATCGACCAGATCGTGGACCGTGGCTTCGCCCGCCCGGAGATAGACGACGCGCTGGTCTGGTGCAAGACCGCGGTCGAGGCGGTCGACCTCGCCGAGGGGTCGGGGATCACCCCGACCCCCACGGCGGAGGAGCTGATGGAGGCCGAGCCGGACTAACGGCGTGCCACGTAATACCGTGCGGCGTCCCGGGAGGCGGCGGCGAGCCGCCGGGATGCTCCCCTGATACTGCACGCGCGGCCCGGCCCGGCGCATTGCGACCTGTCCCAGCTATTGACGGCGCGTTCCACGGTTCCTAATCTCGCCTTCACCGCGCCGGCCGGGAACCAGTCGCACGCGGGGCACTGCCAGCAGCATCCATCGGGGGAAAGCATTCGCCGTGCCGTCGGCTAGATCGCGAACCGACTCTGACGTGCAGCCCCTTCACGACCCGGGGAGGGGGGAAGAGCCACTGCCGCGCGCACGATCTTGAGCGGAGCCCAGCGCCCGCCGAACTAACTGCGGAACCGCCCAAGGAAGGTTCCGCCTCAATTCCGTCGAAACCAAACACTGGGGGAGTGATCCAGCGATGAGAGTTTCTCGCACCATCCTCGCGGCCGGAGCCGCTGCTATCGCGCTCGGCGTCAGCGGCATACCCGCGCACGCCGACCCGACCGACGGCGGCAGCGCGCTGGTCAGCACGCTGAATGACATGGCCGACGGTCTCGGCGGCGTCGATCTGAGCGCGAACCCGAACATCGCGTGCAAGGTCGAGGCATACGGCACGGCGATCACCCAGCACACGCCGCTCGTCGTCGGTGAGGTCTACGGTTCCGACCAGGGATACGGCCGGCTCACCTGCATCAGCTTCGACACTCTGGTCTACAACGCGACGGTCACCGTCCGGCTGCAGTACCTCTCGAACCCGGCCCTCGGCGTCTGGTCGAGCATGACGGGGTGCCCAGCGGTCACCGGGCGTGGCAGCACCACCAACGGTGTCCTGGTGATCCCGCTCACTCAGACGCAGATCTGCCAGTACCTCACCGGCTCGCCGTACCTGAACAAGTACCACCGCGCGTTCGCGAGCGCGACCACCAACTTCGGTGCCCTCGGCCCGCAGCCGACCGCGCCGAGTCCGTCCACCTGGTACATGAACCCGTGACCACCGTCCAGCGCCAGGCGCGCCGCGTGTCGCGGCGCTGGACCACGCTGTTCGCCGTCGCGCTGCTCGCACCATTGGGCAGCGCGACGGCGAACGCTGCCCCCCCGGCCCGCCCGACCCTGACCGGAACCACCACGATCAACTGGTCCGGCGCAGCGAAGATCACGCTCAACGTGCCCAGGCAGATCGGCAGCTTCACCGAAGACCGGATGCGCCTGTTCGTCTCACGCGGCACGACCTACGCCTTCGTGCGCATCGTCTCTCCCCCCAATCCCACCTGTGTGCCGGTCACCGTGCCGCACTGCATGACGATCAGGCTCGACTACCTCTCCGACCTGTCGGCCCGCCTCGACTTTCCGACGGCCGGCCGTGGCCACGACCACATGACCGAGTTGCCGACCACGCCGCCGTACCTATGGAAAGGGCCCACCACGTTCTTCCTGTTCACCGACGGCCAGGCCACCCTCGAGCTTCGCCCACCTGGGGTGACCGGCCGCTCGTCGCACGTCGCGCGCGGTAAGTTCCGGGGCAGAGCCGAACGCCTGCCGATCCGCTGCGCGTCCGGCATGTGTACGCCGGCCAGCCCCGACCCACTGCTCTACGGCGGCGACGTCTTCGACCTCGGCAAGGCGCCCGGCTCGGTGGACACGATCGTCTACTCCACGACCGTCAAGACAGACCTCGTCCCCGGTGCGGTCCCGGCCAATCAGCCGCATGGCCTCCGGCAGTGCGTCTATCCCAACCCGCGCACCGCACCCACGGCGTCCCCTGGTCCTGCCGACCACCCACACGGGTGTGACTTCGTACCGCAGAGACCTGACGACGCACTGGACGTGGCTGAGGGGACAGCGAACGAAGCGATCTTCGCTCATCCGTACACGGGTGTGGTCTTCTCGTGGTGGTTCGCGGACGTAACCGGGCCGCGCTACGTCGGCTGGCACGCCGCCAGCGCCGGACCCGCTCCGACGATCCGCAGCGCGTATGCCGTGTGGTACTCGTACACGGCCTGACGGCTTGTGCGCGAAACCCTCGGAAAAGGCTGGCGTCGGCCCCTCCGGGGGATTGGTGCTTCCCTTACGCGGTCACCAGTCCGGCGTCGAGCGCGGCGCGGACCCGGTCGTCGTAGCCGGCCGCCAGGTCCCGGAGCACCGTCGCAACGTCGCCGCGGTACGACGCGCCGTGCATGACGGCGAGCGTCTCGGGGGCCAAATCGGCCAGTGCGCGGATCCGCTCGCCGGTCCCGGCCGACAGCGACGCGACGCCCGGGAACGCCTCGTCGGTCTCGAACGTCGACTCGACGACGCCGCTGTCGACGAACGCGTGACCGTGCTTGAGGTTCGAGCCGAGGTCGCCGGCGAGCAGCGTTCGCGTCGTCTCCTCGAACAGCATGATCGCCTCCCAGTTGTGCGGGACGTGCGGCGTCTCGAGGAGGCGGATGCGCTTGCCGCCGAGGTCGATGACCTCCCCGTGCGCGAGCGCGTGCGGCGGGCGGTCCGCCAGGTCCGCGATGCTCACCGCGGTGCCGAGCCGGCTGTGCAGCGCGGTGGCGTTCGGTGCGGCGGCCAGGAAGTCGTTGAGCGCGCCGCACTCGTCGGCCTCCACGTGGCCGAACGAGATCCACCGCAGCCGGTCCAGCGGGACCAGCCGAGCGACCGCCTCGGACACGAGCGGGAACATGCCCCGGTGGCCGGTGTGGAACAGCAACGGCTCGTCGGCCAGCACCACGAACTGGTTGAAGCCGAACCCGCCGGGCGCGGCCTCCTCGATCACTGTCTCGAGCCGGTAGATGCCATCGGCCACTTCGTCGACGCGCGTCTGCACAGGGTGTCCCTTCATCGGGCGGGCGCGCCGGCGCCCGCGGGTAGGAGCAGGTCGACGACGGCCTCGGTGGCCGCGTCGAGGTCGAGACCTTCGTCGCGTAGCGCGGCGCGGGAGTTCCAAGTGGTGAGGGCGAGCGCAGTGGCGAGCAGCCGCGTGCGGCGCCGGCCGCGGCCCGGCGGCAGGACGGCGTCGAGCAACGCGCGCCGGGCCGCCTCGCGGTCGCGGACGTGCTGGTCGACCGGCGCCCAGTGCGCGCGTTCGCCCTCGATCATCGGCCACGCCTGCGGAGCCGCGTCCCAGTAGCCGAAGACGGCGCGGACGGTCGCGCGCAGCCGCACGCGCGGGTCGTCGATCCTCGCCGCGACCTCCGGCCCGGGGAACGGCAGCAGCCGCTGCGTCAGCGTGCCGCAGGCGACGACCAGCTCCTCCATCTGCGGGAAGTGGCGGAGCACGGTGCCCGGGCTGACGTCCGCCGCGTTCGCGATGTCGCGCAACGTCGTCCGGCTGATCCCCTTGCGGATGTGCAGGTCCATCGTCGCGGCGACGATCCGTTCCCGCGTCTGGGCGGCGGACTCGGCTCGCGCCTGCAGCTCGTACTTCCGTGGGCTCACACTTTGAATGAAAGCATGTTCATTCAAAGTGTGCAAGAGGGTGCAGCGGCACGCACGACGGCGAGCGGCCACCCCTGCCGGAGTGGGCCGCTCGCCGTCGGGTGCCTACAGGCCCTTGTAGTTGAAGACCTGCGTCAGCGTGTGCTGGACCTCGACCAGGTCGCGCTGGTCGGCCATGACCCGGTCGATGTCCTTGTACGCGTCCGGGTGCTCGTCGAGCAGCTTGGTCGCGTCCTTCGACAGCCACGCCTTGCCGGCCATCGCCTGCTGCAACGACTCCACGGTGAGCTGCCGCTTCGCCTGGCCGCGGGAGAGCCGGCGGCCGGCGCCGTGGCTGCACGAGTCGTACGACGCCGTGCTCCCGAGCCCGCGCACGATGTACGACCGCGTGCCCATCGAGCCGGGGATGACGCCCTCGTCGCCGGCCGCCGCCTTGATGGCGCCCTTGCGCGTCACCCACAGCTCGCGGCCCTCGTGCGTCTCCTGCTGCGTGAAGTTGTGATGGCAGTTGATCGTGCGCAGCGCGCGGCCCTTCCCCACGACCTCGAACAACGACTTCGTCGTGCGCTCGCTCATCACCGCACGCGAGGCCATCGCGTAGCGCTGCGCCCAGAGCATGTCCTCGACGTACTGCTGGAACGCCGGCGTCCCCTGCACGAAGTACGCGAGGTCCGGGTCCTCGAGCGTCTGCCCGAGGCGCTTCATCTCGCCCTTCGCCTTCGCGATGTGCTTCTGCGCGAGCTGGTTGCCGATGCCGCGCGAGCCCGAATGCAGCACCGTCCAGACGTGGTCGCGCTCGTCGAGGCAGACCTCGACGAAGTGGTTGCCGGAGCCGAGCGTGCCGAACTGGACGGCCGCCGTCGTCTGCTGCTTGGGGTCGAGCTTCGTCGCCGGCGTGCCGAGCGTGTCGTAGCGGCCGGCGGAGACCGCGAACTCGTGGCCCTTGCCGACGCCCGCCGGGATGCGCCGGGCGACAAGCGGCATGAGTAGCCCTGTGTCAAGCCACCTGGTTGACGGTCTTGTTTTGCTCGGTGAGGACGCGTTGCAGGGCGTTGTGCTGGGCGGGGTCGTAGGCGATGCCGTCTTGCCAGCAGTGCCAGATGACGTAGAGCCAGGCG
>DATLNJ010000120.1:0-12987 GCA_035536815.1 Frankiaceae bacterium | reverse complement strand
GGCTATGGGCCGATCGCCGTGCTGCATGGCATCGACCTCGATGCCGCGGCCGGCCGGCTGACGGTCATTGTCGGCCCGAACGGCGCGGGCAAGACCACGCTGCTCAAGGCGATCTCCGGGCTGATCCCGCGCCGTGGCGAGGTGTTGCTCGACGGCGAGCCCTTGCCCGGATCGCCCGCGGGCATCGTGCAGCGCGGCGTCGGCCACGTGCCCGAGGGCCGCCAGCTGTTCGCGCAGATGACGGTGCTCGAAACCCTGGAGCTCGGCGCATGGCTGGTCCCGCGAGGCGATCGCAGCGCGCGCCTGGACGAGGTGCTTTCGGCGTTCCCGAAGCTCGCCGAGCGGCGCACCCAGCTCGCCGGCACCATGAGCGGCGGCGAGCAGCAGATGCTCGCGGTCGGCCGCGCGCTGATGAGCGACCCGAAGCTGCTGCTGGTGGACGAGGCGTCCATGGGCCTGGCCCCGAACCTCGTCGAGCAGCTCTTCGACGCCCTCGCCGAGGTCAACGCCGCGGGGACCAGCGTGCTCGTCGTGGAGCAGTTCATCGGGATGGCGTTGCGCTACACGCAGCGGGCGTACGTGCTCGCCAAGGGCGCGGTCGCGATCGAGGGCCGCAGCGCGGACCTCGCGACGTCGGAGGAGGTCGTGGGCGCGTACCTCGGCCACGGCGACGAGGCCCAGTCCGCGTAACCAGCTCGGCCGCACGACCCCTACCGAGAGGAACTCCCATGACCAAGCGCCTCACGCTGCGCGCGGAGCACCTGACCGAGCTGACCGCGAGCGACCTCGCCGCCGTCGTCGGCGGCACCGCCCTGAACTGCGACTGGAACCCGTACACCGTCCTCCTGTGCGGCGGCACCCCCCGGACGTGCGCCGTCCCCGTGCCGTCGGCCGTGGCTGGGCTGCTTCCGCAGACGCACTGACCCCGGGTGGGTCACACTGGGGCGAACGCATCCCTACCGCCCTCGCTGGAGGCCCCTTCATGAAGTCCCGCAAGCTCACCCTGCGCGCCGAGCACCTCGCCGAGCTCACCACCGCCGACCTGTCGTCGGTGGCCGGTGCGTCCGGCCTGCCCTGCGACACCCTCGACGTGACGTGGATCTGTCCGACGTACGGCTGCACCGGCCAGTGGCCGACGTTCAACGGCTGCACCACCGACTGCCTGGACTAGTGCGCTCCGGCCGCCCCGCCCCGTGACATCTCGCAACCCGGTTGCGCCTCGTGCGCGCACGGAACGCGATACGCGCCCGGGCCGGGCGGCCGGCGCGCGCGCGGGTTGCTCCGGCGCCCGGGCCGTCGCCGGCGCCTGGACGCGGCACGGCGGCCCGGGGGATCGTGGGGCAACCCCTCACCCTCATGGAGGCCCCGTGAAGCACCGCACGCTGTCCCTGCGTACCGAGCACCTGGCCGAGCTCACCACGAGCGAGCTCACCTCCGTGGCCGGCGCCTCCGGCCTGCCCTGCGACCTCCTCACCGGCGCCTGCCCGACGTGGGACTGCACCGGCTGCCACATCACCTGCGGCTGCGCCGCCGACGACCGCTGAGCCGCCGTCGCCGGGCGCCCGCTTTCGCCTACGCTTCCGCGGCATGACGCCCACGCGCCTCGCCGCCCTGCTGCTGGTCGCCACCGCCTGCGGCGGGGGCGGCGGCCCGGTCGCCACGAACTCGCCGGCACCGACCGCGCCCACCACCCCGGGTACCGAGGCGCCGTCGGAGGTGCCCTCGGCGACGGCGAAGCACGGCTCGGCCGTGGTGACGTACCAGGGCGTCGCCGCCGCGTGGCCGGAACGCGGCTGCGAGACGACGCGCGGTCGCACCGGCGAGGTCGTCGGGTGGCTGGCGACGTTCCAGGACGCCGACGATCAGGCCCGCAACTTCCGGGTGGGCGTCACCGAGTCGCGGCACTACGTGCAGATCCGGGTCCGCCGCTACACCGGCGCCGGGAAGTACCCGAGCGAGCAGGTGTCGGTGCGCTACGTCGGCGCCGAGGGCCCGGCGGTCGCGAGCGGGTTCGGGCTGCCCGGGCAGTCGCTGACGCTGACCGACGGCGGCCACCGGGGCGAGTACAAGAGCAAGAGCATGACCGTACGGATCGAGTGCGACCCGGCCGACGACACGTCCACCGACCCTGGGCAGGCGCTGTCGGAGACGCCCGCGCCGGGGACGGCCTACGTCGTCCGGCCGGAGGGCGCGGTGCTCCGCTTCGAGGGCGTGCGGTGCGGCAAGGCGGGCGCGGACACCCAGGTCACGGCCGGCCGCTATCCGCACTTCTTCCGGGTGTCGACGCGGACGAAGCCGGGCGCGAGCGGCGGCGGCCGGGTGCTGCTCGGCGTGCACGGCGTCGTGATCCCGTTCGACGACCCCAACACCCGCATCGCGCTCACCGGATCGCCGGTGCGGTCGGGCACGTTCCGCTACAGCCCGAGCGGCGCGAGCAGCGACACCGACGTCACCGAGGGCGCGTTCGCCTGCGGCTGACCGGGATGTCCCGATCTGGCCGGCTCGCGCGTACTCCATAGGCAGGCGCGGACGAACGGGGGACCCAGACCGCCCGGTACCGGCGACGCCGCAGGCCGCCGGTACCGGGCGCCCACATCTGTCGGCCCTGTTACGCGGTGCGCGCCGCCGGCCGCGTCAAGCACAGCAGGTCGCCTGCGGCGAGTACGCGGCGTACGCCTCGCTGGCTGCGGTGTCCAAGGCGGTCGTCACGGAGACGAGCGTTGTGAAGCGACGTGGCATCGCACCTGTTCACTTGGCCGGGTGAACGAGGCCGGGGACCGCGGTCACTTCCGCTGGGCGCACCACTTCCCGTCGGCCCGGCGGACCATCCGCGCCTCGGCGGTGTCGGCCGTGATCACGGACGTCGTCTCGGCGGCGAGGTCCATCGCGTTGCCACGGAGGTGCACGTCCGCTCGCTTGATCCGCCAGATCAGCAGGTCGTCCTTCATCTCGAACGTGTGCGCCAGCGACGCGCCCCCGACGGTGGCGCTGCTCCTAGCGGTGCCGGCCGCCGTCACCTCGGCGGAGAACACGTGCCGCACGCCGAGCATGGCCATGCCGTACTCCCACCGGGCTCCGGCGCGCGGGCCGCCCGACGCGGCGCTCGACGCCACCCGCAGGACCATGTCGACCGTCGAGGGGGTCGCGGTGAACCCGCTGCCGAGGATGTCCGTCGACTCGAAGCCGGGCACCCCCCGGAACGTGCTGTCACCGCGCGGGTCCTGCAGCCCGCCGACGCACGCGGCCACCCTCTGCTTCTTCGGCTTCCGCTCGGCATCCGCGGGCACGGCGGTGGCCGCCAGCGCGGCGGCGCAGAGAGCGGCAGTGGCCAGGCGCATCATCGGCTCCCCCAGGTCGGTTGCGGTTCGGATTCCGTCGCGCGCGGCGCGGCTCCTGCCGCGACCGGCGGCGACATCCGGTCAACGCGGCAAAGCCGTCACGAGCGGCGGGGCGTACCTGGCGCCCCGCCGTCCGTGGTCGCGGCTACGAGCAGGTGTCGAGCGTGACGATGCAGTCGTTGAGCGTGTCGCCGATGCAGTCGGTGATGTAGCAGCTGACGTAGGTCATGCAGCTGCCGCAGCTCCAGTCGTTCGACTGCTTGGTGGCGCCGCCCGCGACGGCGACGAGCTCGGCGGTGGTGAGCTCCTGGAGTGCTTCGCGCCGCAGTGAGAGCTTGCGGGTCATCTCGTCCTCCTGAAGGGGCCGCCGGCGTTCGCGCCGGCGGAGGTGGGCAGCACCGCCAGGGCTACCAGCAGGCGGGGCGGATGGTCGGGGTGCAGGCGCAGCTCTCGTAGGTGAGGCAGCTGTACATCGTGTCGCAGATGCCGTAGCGGGTCTGCGCGGCGCCGACGACACCCGTGAGGTCCGTGGTGGTGAGCTCCTGCAGCGCCTCGCGCCTGAGCGACAGCTTGCGGGTCATAGGGGCCTCCTAGGGCGGGGAGAGGGGTGACGCCACTGTACCGGCGAACCGGGCATTCCGGGGCGAAACGCCGACGGGCGACCGGCCCACGCGAGCGGGTCGGGCCGCCCGTGGCGGACGTCGAAGCGGCTGCTACTCGACGCACGGGTCCTTGACCGTCGGCAGGCACTCGACCACGTTGCAGCTGATGAAGGTCATGCAGCTGAACATCGTTTCGCAGAGGCCCTGGCGGGTCTGCGCGGCGCCGGCGACGCCGTGCAGCTCGTCGGTCGTCAGCTCCTGCAGCGTCTCGCGCTTGAGGGACAGCTTGCGGGTCATAGGGGTTCCTCCCTGTGAGGGGTCGCCGGTAGGGGACCGGCCGGCGTCGGTACCGGAGCTCGACTGTAACGGACGCCCCCGGCGGCCCGGCCGTCAGGCGCCGACGAACGCCGCGAGGTGCTCGCCGGTGAGCGTCGACCGCGCCGCGACGAGGTTGGCCGGCGTGCCCTCGAACACGACCCGGCCGCCGTCGTGGCCCGCGCCCGGACCCAGGTCGACGATCCAGTCGGCGTGCGCCATGACCGCCAGGTGGTGCTCCACGACGATCACCGACTTGCCGGAGTCGACCAGCCGGTCGAGCAGGCCGAGCAGGTGCGCCACGTCGGCGAGGTGCAGGCCGGTCGTCGGCTCGTCGAGGACGTAGACGCCGCCCTTGTCGCCCATGTGGGTGGCGAGCTTGAGCCGCTGCCGTTCGCCGCCGGACAGCGTGGTGAGCGGCTGCCCGAGCGTGAGGTAGCCGAGCCCGACGTCGGCGAGCCGTTCGAGGATCGCGTGCGCGGCGGGCGTGTGCGCGTTGCCGGCGCCGAAGAACGCGGTGGCCTCCTCGACCGGCATGGCGAGCACCTCGCTGATGTCGCGCCCGCCGAGCCGGTACTCCAGCACCGACGCGTCGAAGCGCCGCCCCTCGCAGTCCTCGCAGGTGCTCGCGACGCCGGCCATCATCGCGAGGTCCGTGTAGACGACGCCGATGCCGTTGCAGGTCGGGCAGGCGCCCTCGGAGTTCGCGCTGAACAGCGCCGGCTTCACGCCGTTCGCCTTCGCGAACGCCTTGCGGATCGGGTCGAGCAGGCCGGTGTACGTCGCCGGGTTGCTGCGCCGCGAGCCGCGGATCGGCGTCTGGTCCACGGACACGACGCCCGCGCCCGGCGGGATCGAGCCGTGGACCAACGAGCTCTTCCCCGAGCCCGCGACGCCGGTGACCACGACGAGCACGCCGAGCGGGACGTCGACGTCCACGTCGCGCAGGTTGTGCGTCGTCGCGCCGCGGATCTCCAGCTTCCCCGTCGGCGTGCGTACCGTCTCCTTCAGCGTCGCGCGGTCGTCGAGGTGCCGGCCGGTGACCGTGCCGCTGGCGCGCAGCCCCGCGACGGCGCCCTCGTAGCAGACGGTGCCGCCGGCCGTGCCGGCGCCCGGGCCGAGGTCCACCACGTGGTCCGCGATCGCGATCGTCTCCGGCTCGTGCTCCACGACGAGCACGGTGTTGCCCTTGTCGCGCAGCCGCAGCAGCAGGTCGTTCATCCGCTGGACGTCGTGCGGGTGCAGGCCGGTCGTCGGCTCGTCGAACACGTACGTCACGTCGGTCAGCGACGAGCCGAGGTGGCGCACCATCTTCGTGCGCTGCGCCTCGCCACCGGAGAGCGTTCCGGACGGCCGGTCGAGGGAGAGGTAACCCAGGCCGATCTCCACGAACGAGTCGAGCGTGTGCCCCAGCGTCGTCACCAACGGCGCGACGCTCGGCTCGGCCAGCCCGCGCACCCACGCCGCCAGGTCGCTCACCTGCCTGGCCGACGCCTCGGCGATGTTGACGCCGTCGATGCGCGACGACCGCGCCGCCTCGCTCAGCCGCGTACCGCCGCAGTCCGGGCAGACCGTGAACGTCACCGCCCGGTCCACGAACGCCCTGATGTGCGGCTGCAGCGCGTCCACGTCCTTCGACAGCATCGAGCGCTGGATCGACGGGATCAGCCCGGTGTAGGTGAGGTTGATGCCGTCGACCTTGATCTTCGTCGGCTCCTTGTGGAGCAGGTCGTGCAGCTCGCGCTTCGTGTACTTGCGGATCGGCTTGTCCGGGTCGAAGAAGCCGCAGCCGCGGAAGATGCGGCCGTACCAGCCCTCCATCGAGTAGCCGGGGATGGTCAGCGCGCCCTCGTTGAGCGACTTGCTGTCGTCGTAGAGCGCGGACAGGTCGATGTCGTTGACGGAGCCCATGCCCTCGCAGCGCGGGCACATGCCGCCGAGCCGGTTGAACGTCGCCTTCACCGCCGTGCGGTTGCCGCGCTCGACCGTGATCGCGCCGCTCGCGCGGACCGACGCGGTGTTGAACGAGAACGCGCTCGGCGGCCCGACGTACGGCTGCCCGATGCGGCTGAACAGGATGCGCAGCAACGCGTTGGCGTCGGTCGCCGTGCCGACGGTGGACCGAGGGTCGGCGCCCATCCGCTGCTGGTCCACGACGATCGCCGGCGTCAGCCCGTCGAGCACGTCGACCTCGGGTCGCGAGACGTTCGGCATGAACCCCTGCACGAACGCGCTGTACGTCTCGTTGATCAGCCGCTGCGACTCCGCCGCGATGGTGCCGAACACCAGCGAGCTCTTGCCCGAGCCGGAGACGCCGGTGAACACCGTCAGCCGGCGCTTCGGGATCTCGACGCTGACGTCCTTGAGGTTGTTCTCGCGGGCGCCGTGCACGCGGATGAGCCCATGGCTGTCGGCCACGTGCGGCGTCGTTGCGGCTCTGCTCAACGCGCGTTTCTCCTCAATCGGCACTCGGCCGGCGTGCAGGCCGCGGGCCTTGGTCGGGTCCGTCCAGCCTGGCACACGAGCCACTCGTGGAGCCCTACAGCGCGACGACCTCGACGAGGTGGTCGATCGCCCGGAAGTCGTCCTCGTTGCGGGTATAGAGGGGCAGGCCGGCGGCGCAGGCGGTGGCGGCGATGAGCAGGTCGACCGCGCGGGCGCCGCGTGCTTTGCGACCGGCCGCGACGACAGCGGCATAGATCCGTCCGTACGCCCGCGCGGCATCGACGTCGAAGGGCAGCGGGTCGAACGCCGCTTCGGCTCGTTGCAGCCGGTCCTGCCGACGGGCGCGTTCGTCGTCGTCGCGGGCCGCGTGGGGGCCGGCTGCGAGCTCGGCCATGGTGATCGCGCTGACGGCGACCTCGACCGGTAGGCGCGCCGGGTCGATGTTCTCCAGGTCGATGACGACGGAGGTGTCGATCACCCCGCGCGCTGCCCGCGAGCCGTTAGCCACGGGGCGTGGGGTCCTGGGCGGCGACGGCGTCGAGATCAGCGCGGAATCGCTCCGGGTCGATGCCCGGCGCATTGCGGAACAGGGCGACCGCCGCGTCGGCGGCGACGAAGCGGTGGCGGCGTAGGGGGGTGAGCTCGCCGACGGGGACGCCGTTGCGCGTCACCACGAAGGTCTCGCCGCGGTCCAGCTCGCGCATGATCTCGCCGCTGTCGTTGCGGAGCTCTCGCTGCGTGATCTCCCGGGCCATGCCACTACCGTAGCACGGCGTGCTACACGGGCAGGGTCGTCATGGGTCGCCGCTACTGAGGCGGCTGCGACGGCGGCTGTTTCGCTGTTCGCGGGAGCTCGAGCTGCTCTACGAGGAGAGCGCGCAGCGGCTCCCTGTATACCCTCGTCGGCTCAAGCCGCAGAAGGGCGAAGTCCGAATTGAAGAACGCGCCGCGCAGATGCCACACCCCGTGCTGCTCGTCCAAGTCAACGACCGTAACCTCGGACCAATCGACACGACAGTAGAGGGAGCCGTCGGGATTCAAAGCCCACAGCGACCGGTCGGTCGCCTTGAAGTTGAGCAGAGGACTCGGCGGGTCGGATGCCAGCAGCCCGCTGAAGGCCGCGATCCCAAGCGCGACGGCCGGCTCTGCGTGAAGCGCCCGGGGTGGGGGCTCCGCATGCAGTAGCGCACTCGGCTTGAGCATGTGCGGAGCGTGGCCGCCTGGAACCTGTGGCTCGGCAGTCCGGCGACGGCCAAACATGGGCATGGCGCGATGCTACTTCGGCGCGGTTCAACACCTCGGTTGCCGTTACCTTTCGCTACGCGGCCGGGAATGGCCGTCCTGTCACCGGTCGCCCGTAGCAGCACTTCGGGGCTGATCACGAGAAGGATCATCGCCGGGAAGCGCGGAAGGCATGGACGAGCCGCGCTGCCATCTCCCTGCCGACGTCATTCGCGCCGTGGGCCAACGCCGAGACGGGCACTGTGTCGTCCGGATCGACGTGCACTACCTCGCGCAGCGAGAGCCCCAAGGCCACGCTGTTTCGACGGCCGAGGTCAGCGACGCTGCCTTCAGCGGCCATCGCGACGTTGGACAGCCCTACGGCAACCGCTGCACGGTCGCCCGTGATGACGCCGAGGCTGGCGGCGACGCGCAGTTTCTCCGCGATATCGGTCGCTAGATGGTCGGCGTCGACCATCGCGCCCATACCGTCCGATGGTAGTGGCCACCACAGGGACACGACCCCGTCTCGATTGGCGCGTATTCCAGCGGATCCCGCGCGCGGGGCGTCAGAGTTTGCCCACGCGGCTGATCCGTCGGTCGCTGTGCGGACCGGCTGAGTCTGCGAGAACAGGCCGTGCTGCCTGCCGCGTGCGGCCAGGTTCTCGGCAAAGCCGTCGAGCTCGGCGACCGCGAGCCGCGACGTCGCGCTCGTCGGCAGTACGTGAAGTTCGATCGTGGCCGGGGTGCCGGCGTAGTGCTGACGATTACCGTCCGACGCGACCCACGGCACCGCAGGCGGCGATGCGAGGCGCTCCCAAGTCAGGGTCGTTGGCGCCGCCTCCTGTGCGCGTACCGTCGCCGCGACCGCCGCGAGCAGGTCGGCGGCGCCGTCGAAGGCGGCGCGGAACCGGCCGGTGGCGTACCGCTCGACCTCATCAACGAACGTGCGCTGGTCCGCGTCAATAGCCACCCCGCGCTTGACGAAGGCGTAAAGGGGGACCCCGCGGCTGCGCGCGACGTTGAACTCCTCTTGCGTGGGCGACACCCCCGTGTCGGGCATGCGGTCGCCGTAGGCGGGGCCGAGCAGTAGAAGACACATGTCCGAGCTCGAAACCGCGTCCATGCATGTCTGCCGGGACGGGACGGGGTGGGCGGTAAAATCCTCGAACCGCACCGAGTCATGGCCGAGCGCGCTGATGAGGCCGGGCAGCGCGTCCCGCTCCTCTTCTAGTCCGCGCCGCACGGACGAGATGAACACTCTCATAGCTAGGCCTCGCTTCGTCACCCCGACATTACCCGGAGCGGCGGCGGCGAAGGCGCGCTTGCGGGCCGGGCCGACTGTCGGTTGTGCCTGAAGACGGGCTGGCTCATGTCAGAAAGCACAAGCACGCCGCTGAGCGAACATGACGAAGCCCGGCGGGCTGATGGTATGCAGGGCTGTTGTGGTGCCCCCGGCAGGATTCGAACCTGCGCCACCGCCTCCGGAGGGCGGTGCTCTATCCCCTGAGCTACGGGGGCCAGGGACGACTCGGGCGATGCTACCGGACCCCGATGTACGGTGCGCGCGGGGACGACCGGTCGGGAGGCGACGTTGGCGGGCGAGCGGGTACTCGTCGTGGACGACGACGCCGTGATCCGCCAGCTCATCGTCGTGAACCTCGAGCTCGAGGGCTATGACGTGTTCACCGCCGAGGACGGCATCGACGCGCTGGAGAAGGCGCGCGAGATAGACCCCAAGGTCGTGACGCTCGACATCATGATGCCGCGCATGGACGGCTGGGAGACCGCGGCCCGGCTGCGCAACGACCCCGGGACCGCGCACGTCAAGGTGATCCTGCTCAGCGCCAGGGCACAGGAGGCGGACAAGCGCCGCGGAGAGGGAATCGGCGTCGACCACTACCTGACCAAGCCGTTCGACCCGAACGACCTCATCGACGCCGTGCGCCGGCTCGCCGAGGGATAGCCCCGCGATAGCCTCGTACGGTGACCCCGGCCGACCTCGCGGCGCTCGTCGCCGATGCCGTTGCCGACGCGTTCGGCGCCGGCACGCTGCCGGGTGCCGTCGTCATCGAACGCCCTCGCCAGCGCGAGCACGGCGACTACGCCACCAACGTCGCGTTGCAGCTCGCGAAGCCGCTCGCCCGCCCGCCGCGCGAGGTCGCGGAGGCCATCGCCACCCGGCTGCGCAACGCCGACGCGATCGCGCAGGTGGACGTCGCCGGCCCCGGCTTCCTCAACATCACCCTCGCCGACGACGCGCTCGGCCGGCTGGCGCGCACGATCGTCGAGCAGGGCGCGGCGTACGGCCGCAGCGACGCCGGCGGCAAGCGCAAGGTGAACCTCGAGTTCGTCAGCGCCAACCCGACCGGCCCGATGCACGTCGGCCACGCCCGCTGGGCGGCCTGCGGCGACGCGCTCGGCCGGCTGCTCGACGCCACCGGGCACGACGTGACCCGCGAGTTCTACGTCAACGACGCCGGCGCGCAGACCGACCGGCTGGCCGCGTCGCTGCTCGCCCGTGCGCGCGGCGAGGAGGTGGCAGAGGACGGCTACCACGGGGAGTACGTCACCGAGACCGCCGCGACGATCGTCGCCGAGAACCCCGGCCTGCTCGACCGCGACGACGCGCTCGCGGTCTTCAAGGAGCGCGGCCTGGCGATCCTGCTCGGCGAGATCCAGGAGACGTTGCGGGCGTTCGGCGTCGAGTTCGACGTGTGGTTCTCGGAGCGGTCGCTGCACGAGTCGGGCGAGATCGCGAAGGCGGTCGAACGGTTCCGCGAGCAGGGCCGCGTCTTCGAGCAGGACGGCGCGATCTGGCTGCGCACCACCGACTTCGGCGACGACAAGGACCGCGTCCTCGTCCGCTCCGACGGGGCGCCGACGTACTTCGCCGCCGACTGTGCGTACTACCTCGACAAGCGCGAGCGCGGCGCCGAGCGCGTCGTCATCCAGGTCGGCGCGGACCACCACGGCTACACGGGCCGGATGAAGGCGATGGTCGCCTGCTACGGCGACGACCCCGAGCGCGACTTCCACCTGCTCATCGGGCAGATGGTCAACCTGGTGCGCGGCGGCGTGCCGGTGAAGATGAGCAAGCGGGCCGGGACGTTCGTGGCGTTCGACGACCTGGTGGACGCGGTCGGCACCGACGCCGCGCGGTACTCGCTGGTCCGCGCCTCGATGGACAGCGACATGACGCTGGACATCGACCTCGTCACGCGGCACGACCCGGAGAACCCCGTCTTCTACGTCCAGTACGCGCACGCGCGCATCGCGTCGTTGCTGCGCAACGCCGCCGACCTCGGCGTCGACCGCGGCGATACCTACGACGCGGGCGTGCTGACCCACGACCGCGAGAGCGACCTGCTGCGGGCGCTCGGCGAGTTCCCGCGCATCGTGCGCTCGGCGGCGGAGCTGGACGCGCCGCACCGGGTGGCGCGCTACCTCGAGGAGCTCGCCGGGACGTACCACCGCTTCTACGACGCCTGCCGCGTGCTGCCCGGCGAGAGCGGGCCGGAGCCCGAGGTGACGAGGGCGCGGCTGTGGCTGTGCGAGGCGACCCGCACCGTGCTGGCGAACGGCCTCGCGCTGCTCGGCGTCACGGCGCCCGAACGGATGTAGCGGTGCTCGACCCCGCGCTGTGGCCGTCCACCGCCACCGTCACCGACGGCGTGCTGTCCGTCGGCGGCGTGGCGGTGACCGACCTCGCGGCCGGGTACGGCACCCCGCTCTACGTCCTCGACGAGGCCGACGTGCGCGAACGCTGCCGGGCCTGGCGGGAGGCGTTCGCCGACGCCGACGTCTACTACGCCGGGAAGGCGTTCCTGTGCAGCGCGATGGTGCGCATCGTCGCCGAGGAGGGGCTCGGGCTCGACGTCTGCACCGGCGGCGAGCTGGCGGTCGCGCTGCGCGGCGGGATGCCGGGCGAGCGGATCGGCTTCCACGGCAACAACAAGTCGGTCGCCGAGCTGCGCGCCGCGGTCGCCGCGGGCGTCGGGCGGATCGTCGTGGACTCGTTCGAGGAGATCGACCGGGTCGCATCGATCGCGGCGGAGGCGGGCGTCCGGCAGCGGGTCATGGTGCGCGCGACGGTCGGCGTCGAGGCGCACACCCACGAGTTCATCGCGACCGCGCACGAGGACCAGAAGTTCGGGTTCTCGCTCGCCAGCGGCGCGGCGGCGCACGCGGTGGGCCGGGTCCTCGACGCGCCCGCGCTGGAGCTGGTCGGCGTGCACTCGCACATCGGCTCGCAGATCTTCGACGCGGCCGGCTTCGAGGTCGCCGCGCACCGCGTCGTCTCGCTGCTGGTCCGCGTCCGCGACGAGCACGGCGTCGAGCTGCCGGAGCTGAACCTCGGCGGCGGCCTCGGCATCGCGTACGTCCCCGGCGACGACCCCATCGGCCCGAAGGCGCTGGCACAGCAACTGCGCGACATCGTCGAGAACGAGTGCGCGCACGCCGGCCTGCGGGTGCCGCGGCTCGCCGTCGAGCCGGGCCGGCACATCGCCGGGCCACCGGCCATCACCGTCTACGAGGTCGGCACGGTGAAGGACGTGGACCGGCTGCGGACGTACGTCAGCGTGGACGGCGGCATGAGCGACAACATCCGCACCGCGCTCTACGAGGCCGAGTACACCTGCCGCATCGCGTCCCGCGAGTCGGCCGCGCCGGAGGTGGCGGCGCGGGTCGTCGGCAAGCACTGCGAGACGGGCGACGTCGTGGTGCGCGACGCGCGGCTGCCGGAGGACGTACGGCCCGGTGACCTGCTCGCGGTCGCGGCCACCGGCGCGTACTGCCGGTCGATGGCGAGCAACTACAACCACGTGCCGCGCCCGCCGGTGGTCGCGGTGCGCGACGGCCGTTCCCGCGTGATCGTGCGGCGGGAGACCGAGGACGACCTGCTGGCGCTCGACGTGGTGGACGCGTGAGATTCCCTAGGTCAACCTCAGGCTGCGTTGAGTCGCATGGCGCCTCCGTGTCGGGTGGGGTTGTAGGCCTGGTGGTCTTGCCAGCAGCGCCAGATCACGCGGACCCAGGCGCGGGCGAGGATGCGGACGGCGTGC
>DATLNJ010000119.1:0-74838 GCA_035536815.1 Frankiaceae bacterium | reverse complement strand
ACGCGCGTCACGGCGAGCGACGCCGCGGCGTCGCGCATCCGCGCGCTCTACATGCGCGGCGGCGAGCTCGCGATCGTCGCGACCGTCATGCGCGCCACCGACGTCCACGACGCGGTCTCGCGCATGCACAACGCCGAGGCGGTCATGAACGCCGACCGCGAGACCCTCGACGACGCCACCGACGGCGCGCGGCAGGCCGAGAAGGCGCAGGAGGCGCTGCGCGAGGCCGTACGCGCCCAGGCCCGCGCCGAGCGCGCCGCGCAGGAGGCCGCGAAGCGGCTCGAGACGCTGCTCGCCCGGCAGGCCGCGCTGCTCGCGAACGCCGACGCGCAGCTTCGCGCCATCATCGAGGCCGAGGCGCGCCGCGCGCGCGAGCTCGCCGAGGCCGCCATGCGCGCGGCCGCCGCTCTCGCGGCGAAGCGCGCCAAGGAGCTGGGCGCCGCCACCGCCGCCGCGGGCCCCACCGCCGTGTACATCGCCCCCTCCGGCAAGCGTTACGCCTGCCCGGTCGGCGCGGTCCGCTCGTTCGTCGACACCTGGCACGCGCCGCGTTCCGGCGGGCGGCTGCACCAGGGCACCGACGTGTTCGCGCCGTACGGCTCCCCCGCCTACGCCGTCGTCGACGGCGTCATCGACAAGTGGGGCAACGGCGGCCTGGGCGGCATCACGCTGTGGCTGCGCGCCGACAACGGCGACCGCTTCTACTACGCCCACAACACGACGAACATCGCGACGGTCGGTACCCGCGTGAAGGCGGGCGACGTCATCGCGCGCGTCGGCACCACCGGCAACGCCGCCACGACGCCGCCGCACATCCACTTCGAGGCGCACCCCGGTGGCGGCGCGGCCCGCAACCCGTACCCGTTCCTCAAGGCGATCTGCGGGTAGCGGGGCCGGCTCCGGATCAGGCGGCCGCCGGCTCCGGGTCCGCCTCGGGCACGGTGACCGTCTGCGCCGCCAGGCGGCGGTACGCCTTCGACGTCCACGCGATCACGGTCGCGACCATCCCGATGACGCCGGACAGCGCGAGCATCAGACCGATGCCGCGCATCGGGCCGATGCCGAACCAGCCGCCGATCCAGTCCGCGCCGAGGCCGTCGGTCATGAACGGCATGAACACCGTCTCGGCGAGCGGCGCGACGGCGAACGCCGTCAGCGGCGACGCGGAGTTCTCGACCAGCTGCGCGAACCCGAACACCCGGCCCTGCCGTTCGTACGGGATGGCGCGCTGCAGGATCGTCTGCTCGGCCGCCTCGATGGCGGGGATCAGGCCGAGCCAGATCACCATGCCGATCACCAGCGGCACGATCGACGCGCGCAGCGGGAACAGCGCGCAGACCGTCCAGTTGACGAGGTTGCCGGCCAGCACGATGCGCAGCGGCTTCGAGCCGAGGCCGTAGCGCGCGACCGCGACGCCGCCGGCGATCAGCGACAGGCTGATGACGCCCCAGAGCAGGCCCCACGCCTCGACGGAGACGAGCTCGAGACCGTACGCGTCCACGGTCGCCATGAAGACGCCGGCCAGCATGTTGTTGAACGCCGCCAGCCCGATGAGCATCGACAGCCCGGGCACGGCGCGGATCGCCTCGACCGCGGCGCGCACGTCGACGATGCGCCGCTGCTCGCCGTCGGCGGCCGGTTCGGGCGCCGGCTCGTCGATCCGGATGCCGAGCACGTCCACCAGCGCGATCGCGGTCAGCCCGAGCGCGAGGTAGAACGCCCAGCCCATGCCGAGCCGCCCGACGACCAGCCCGCTGAACACCGACGTGATCGCGAACGTCACGCCGGTCACCGTGCCGACCATGCCGTTGGCCCGGTCGCGGCGGTCCTCGGGCACGAGCAGCGTCACGCAGGTGGACAGCACGATCGAGCGCGCCTGGCCCGCCACGGAGCCGAGCAGCGTCGTCGCGGCGAGCACCCAGAACCACGGGCTGCGCAGCCGCAGCAGCTCGTCCGCCGGGATCGCCACGAAGACCGCGGTCGCCGCGGTGAAGCAGCCGAGCGCGACGGCGGTCGTGAGCACCAGCGCCTTGTGCTTGCGGTGCCGGTCCACGTAGGTCCCGAACAGCGGGCCGACGATCGCCGACGAGAGGCTGAACGCCCCGCCGATGACGCCGGTCGCGACGACCGACCGGGTCTCCAGGTAGACCCAGAACGTCACGCAGAACCACAGGAACGTGCTCGTCACGCCGGTCATCAGCGTGTTGGCGAGCAGTCGCAGGAACACCCGCGGCATGCCCGCGGGCGGGGTGGGCTCGGTCATCGCACGCACAGTCTGCCGCCTCCTCCGCAGGTGGACGGCGCGCGACCGGCCGACTCATCGGTCCCGTCCGCACGAAATCTCCACATCCGCGGCACAGCGCGGCCACGACGCGTTCCTAGACTCGCGGACATGCCGAGGCGCCGGATAGCCGTGATCGAGGACGAGGCGACGATCGCCGACGCCGTCGCGGCGCGGCTGCGTACCGAGGGCTACGACGTGGACGTCGCGCACGACGGCCCGTCCGGGGTCGACCTGGTCGCCCGCACCAACCCCGACCTCGTCGTGCTCGACGTCATGCTGCCCGGCATCGACGGCATCGAGGTGTGCCGGCGGATCCAGCAGGCGCGGCCGGTGCCGGTCGTCATGCTCACCGCGCGCAGCGACGAGACCGACGTGCTGGTCGGGCTCGGCGTCGGCGCCGACGACTACGTCACCAAGCCGTTCAGCCCGCGCGAGCTGGTGGCGCGGATCGCTGCCGTGCTGCGCCGCACCGAGCGCGCGGCGCCGGAGGAGGCGGAGCTGCGGCTCGGCGACGTCGTCGTCGACCCGGCGCGGCGGCGGGTGCACCGGGCCGGCGAGGAGGTCCACCTCACCGCCACGGAGTTCGACCTGCTCGCGCACCTGGCCGGCCGGCCCGGTCAGGTCTTCACGCGCGACCAGCTGCTCAACGCCGTCTGGGGCTACGGCGACGGCTACGGCGCCCGCGCGGTGGACAGCCACGTCGCCGCGCTGCGCCGCAAGCTCGGCGCCGGCGTCGTCCGTACCGTGCACGGCGTCGGCTACGCGGTGGAGGCGCCGTGATCCGCCCGCTGGACCGCATCGGCGCCATCAAGCTCAAGCTCGGCATCGTCATCGCCGGCGCGGTCACCGTCACGTGGTTCGTGCACCAGTTCGGCGGCACGCACGACCTGCCCGGGCTGCTGCAGTTCGCGCTGGCGCTGACGGTCGGGCTGGCGTTCGTGCTGCTGCTCTCGCGGGGCATGACCTCGCCGCTGCGCGAGATGGCGGCGGCTGCCCGCGCGATGGCGCGCGGCGACTACTCGCAGCGCGTCCGCGCCACGTCGCGCGACGAGGTCGGCGAGCTGGCCCGCGCGTTCAACACGATGGCCGCCGAGCTGGCCGAGGTGGACCGGATGCGCCGCGACCTCGTCGCCAACGTCAGCCACGAGCTGCGCACGCCCATCTCGGCGTTGCAGGCGGTGCTGGAGAACCTCGTGGACGGCGTGACCGCGCCGGACCGCGAGACGTTGACCGCGATGCTGCGGCAGACCGAACGGCTGTCCCGGCTGGTGTCGCAGCTGCTCGACCTGTCGCGGCTGGAAGCGGGCACGGTGCCGCTGCACCGGTCGGCGTTCGCGGTGGCGCCGTTCCTCCGCGAGACGGCCGACGCGGTGCTGGCCGCGCGGCGCGCCACCGGCGGCGACGGCGAGGTCCGCGTCGCGGTGGACCCGCCGGACCTGCGGCTGACCGCCGACCCGGAGCGCGTGCACCAGGTCGTGACGAACCTCGTGGACAACGCCCTGCGGCACTCGCCGCCCGGCGCGCCCGTCGAGGTGCGCGCGGCGGCGCGCAACGGGCACGTGGTCGTGGAGGTCCGCGACCGCGGCCCCGGCATCCCGCCGGCCGAGGCGGCACGTGTCTTCGAACGCTTCTACCGCTCCGACTCCGCGCGCAGCGCGGACGCGGGAGGCAGCGGCCTCGGGCTCGCGATCGCCCGCTGGATCGTGGACCTGCACGGCGGCGCCATCCGCGCGGAGCCGAACCACCCGACCGGCTGCCGCATGGTGGTCGAACTCCCTGGGAGAGCCTGATGACCGACGCCGCCATCCCCCCGAACGCCGGCGCGCCCGCGCTGCCGCCGGGTGCCGGCCGAGCCGCGGCGCGGGCCGTGCCCCCGCCCCCGTCGCGCTTCGCGTCGTACGTGCCGCCGCGCTGGTTCCCGGTCGCCGCGGGAGCGGTCGGCGTCGCGGCCGCCGCGCTGCTGGTCGACAACAAGCCAGGCCTCGCCGTCCCGCTCGTCGTGGCGGCCGCCGCGGCGGCGGTGCTGCCCGCGGTGCGGGTGCGCCGGTGGGACTGGCCGCTCGCGCTGGTCGGCGGCGGGCTGGCCCTGATGCCGGCGCTGCGCGACGCCGAGTGGCTGGTCGCGCTCGACCTGCTCGCGATCGTCGCGCTCGGCTGCCTGGTGGTCGTCGGAGTGCCGGAGTTCCGGTCTGTCCTCCTCGCGGCGGTGTCGGTGCCGGCGCGGATCTTCCCGGCGCCGGCGTTCCTCGCCAGGGGGCTGCCGACCAGCCGCGACTTCGGCCCTTGGCTGCGCGGCACCGCGATCGGCGGCGCGCTGGTGCTGGTCTTCGGCGCGCTGTTCGCGTCCGCCGACGCGGCGTTCGGCAGCCTGGTCGAGAGCGCGCTGCCGGACGCGGGGCTGCTGCCGGCGCGCGCGTTCATGGCGGTGTTCGTGACGTTGCTGCTCGCCGCCGCCGTGCTCGCGAACCGCGCGCCGGTCGCGCTGCCGGAGACGACCCCGCGCCGGCTGCGCGGCGCCGAGTGGCTGGTGCCGCTGGTGGCGCTGGACCTGCTGTTCGCGGCGTTCGTCGCGGTGCAGCTCACGGTGCTGTTCGGCGGGGCGGACCACGTGCTGCGCACCGCAGGGCTGACGTACGCGGAGTACGCCGTCAGCGGCTTCTACCAGCTCATCACGGTGTGCGCGCTGACGTTCGCGGTGGTCGCGGGCGCGGTGCGGTGGGCGCCGGCGGGCCGGCCGCTCCGCGGGCTGCTCGGCTTGCTGCTCGCGCTGGACGCGGTCGTCCTGGTGTCCGCGCTGCGGCGGCTGGCGCTGTACGAGAGCGCCTACGGCCTGAGCATCCAGCGGGTGCTGGCGCACACGATCGCGCTGTGGCTCGGCCTGGTCCTCGTGCTCGTCGTCGCCGCCGGGCTGACGCGGCGGTCGGCCTGGCTGCCGCGCGCGGTCGTGGGGTCGTGCGCCGGGACGCTGCTCCTCCTCAACGTCCTCAACCCCGAGGCGATGGTCGCCCGCGACCTGGTCGACCGCTACGAGCGCACCGGCAAGGTCGACGAGTTCTACCTGGCCGACCTCAGCGCCGACGCGATCCCGCAGATCGCGCGGCTGCCGCTGCCGCTGCGGACGTGCGTGCTGTCGTTTACTGAGATCGAGGACGACTCCTGGGCGGAGACGAACCGGTCACGCGCGCGAGCGCGCGAGGTGCTGCGCGACGTGCCGCCGACGCTGTACACGCTGCCGCACTGCGCGGACTGACCGCTCAGCGGCTGTCGACGTCCGGGTCGACCTCGTCGGCCCGCGAGTGGAGGTCGGCCGCGCGGCTGCGCTGCTGCTCCGCCTCGAGGCGCTGCTGCTCGGCGACGGCCGCCTCGCGCTTGGCCCGCGCGGCGCGCTCCTCGGCCTCGGCCGCCTGCCGCTGCGCCTCGAGCTCGGCGGACTGGGCCTGCGTGCGGTGTTCGAGCGCCTCGGCCCGCTTGGCCTCGGTCTGGTGCTCCGCGCGCTTGCGGGACGCCTTGACCGCGAGCACCACCAAGCCGACCGCGACGAGGACGACGACGACGAGCAGCAGAGTCTTCATGACCGGGGGGTGCCCGCTCGCGTGAGTGATCACGCGCGAGCGGGCGCGGTCAGAAGCAGAAGACGGACGTGCCGTGGCTGGTCGTCGCCTCGGCGCACAGCTCCACGAAGTTGGTGGTGCTCGAGGGGTACTGCAGCCACGCCGCCGTCGCGCCCACAGCGGTGGGGGTGGTCGCCACGCTCACGCCGTTGACCCGGACGTAGCAGCGGATCGTCGCCGGATCCGCGCCGTGCTGCACCGTTCCTTCCACGAACGCCAGGTCCGACTGCTGCCCGAGCGTCCACCCGGGAATCTGCACGACCCAGTCGCAGTCGTAGGTGAACGGGTCCGCCGCGGCGAGCGGCGCCTGCGCGGCGAGCGCGGCAACGGCCACGGCCGCGCTGAGAGTCTTCGCGAGCATGGTGGGCTCTCCATCCCCCGCAGGCGGCAGTCACCGCACTCGGTGACGTAGGGGCCGCCGCGAATGCGCACTCTAGTAGGGCGAGACGCCCGCTAACCCGGCCTGCACGCGAACTGCCAGTGCCGCCGAGCACGCGAGGGGGTCCCCTGACACTGGCAGTTCGGGCGGCGTTGCCGGGCCCGCAATCAGAAGCCGACCTTCGCGAAGTACACGACGTAGACCACGACCCAGACGAGCGCGTAGACCGCGAGCAGGAGCCCGCGTCGGTCCGGCCCGAACAGCCGGCGCCAGACGAGCGCGCCGAGCGATGCGAGCAGCGCGGTCGGCACGATCCGCGCGGCGCGGGCGGGGACGGTCCAGAGCGCCAGCACGACCGGGTTGCCGCCGCCGAGCGCCCACTCGGCGGCGTACAGCTTGTACGGAATGCCGCGGGCCGGCGCGTGGATCAGCGACGTGCCGCCCTGCTCGGCGATTGCCGACGACGCCTCGCCGAAGAACCGGTCGGGGATGGCGGGCAGCCCGGAGAGCACGTCGCGGATGCCGGGTCCGGCGCCGCGCGCGACGGCGTACATCACCAGCCCGCCGAGGACCGCGCCGCCGATCGCGGCGGCCGCCGCGCGCACCCCGCGCCGCCAGCCGTAGAGCGCGACCGCGCCGACCGCGATGTCCGGCACGAAGAAGAACAGCGTCGCCTCCGAGAACCCCCAGAGGAACGACGTGGTGACGCCGCGCCGCTCGATCAGCCGCTCGACGCGTTCCCTCACGACGCCATCCGGTTGACGACGAGCAGGCCGTAGTAGCCCAGCGGCATCGCGAAAAGCAGTGAGTCGACCCGGTCGAGGATCCCGCCGAAGCCGGGGATCAGGTCACCGGCGTCCTTCACCGCGAAGTCGCGCTTGATGACGCTCTCGGTCAGGTCGCCCCACACCGCCGCGACCGCGAGCACCACGACGAGCGCGACGGTGCCCGCGGCGGTCCAGTTGTCGGGGATCAGGAAGCCGAGGATCGCGACGCCGATGGCGGCGCCGACGAGGTTGCCGAGGGTGCCGGCCCAGGTCTTGTTCGGACTCACGGTCGGCGCCAGCTTCGGCCCCTTGAGCGCCGACCCGACGACGAACGCGCACACGTCCGACAGCGCGACCGCGAGACCGACGATGAGCAGGAACTCCAGCCCCCACTCCTCTGCCGCCTTGATGAACACGAGGTACGCCATCGGCAGGCCGACGTAGAGGTAGCCGAACAGCGCGTCCGCCACCTGGTCGTGCGCGTCCTCGACCTCGCCGGTGAGGATCGGCCCGAGCGTCAGCAGGAAGAAGAAGCCGAGCGGCAGGAAGAGGAAGTACCGCCGGGCGAACGCCGCGACGAGCAGGCCGACCAGGGTCCAGATGATGACCAACCAGGCGTAGCGGCGTTGCAGGCCGGTCAGCCGCGCGTACTCGGCACCGCCCTGCAACGCCACGAACGCCGCCAGCAGGAACACGAAGAAGCCGCCGGCGAACAGCGCCAGCACGAAGATCGGCGCGATCACCGCCCACGACCGCACCCGCAGGAACAGCGTCGAGTTTCCAATCGTGCGCAGCCGCTTCCGCTCGGCCAGCAGCACGCCGAGCAGGCCGAGCAGCAGGATGCCGCCGATCCGCGCGGCGACCTCCCAGAACTCCGGGTGCGCGAACGGGTTGCGCGGCATCAGCGGCCTTCCAGCTCGGAGTACGCCTTGCGGTACCGGTTGACCGCCGTCAGCAGCGCGCCCACGGCGACGACCGCGACGCCGGTCGTCCACGCGCGCTCGGGGCGTTCGAGGAACGCCGCCACGACCGCCGCGACCCCGACCACCGCCATCCGGTCCGGCTTGCCCATCGGCCCGTCGTAGCGCCGCGTCCCGCCGGCCGCGCGCGCCGTGATGCCGACGAACGCCGCCAGCTCGGCCGCCGCGACGGCCGCGAACGGCAGCCAGGCCGGCACGCCGTCGACGGTCGCCAGCGGCAGCAGGAACGCCGCGTCGGCCAGCCGGTCGGCGGTCTCGTTGAACAGCTCGCCTGCCGGCCGGGCGAGGCCGGCGCGCTGCGCGACCAGGCCGTCGAGCGCGTTGGCGGCGATGCGGACGAACGCCAGGACAGGGACGAGCAGCCAGAGCAGCGGCCGGCCGTCGCCCGCCCAGACGGCGGCGCCGCCGAGGAACGCCGCGACGAGGCCCGCCGCCGTCACCTGGTCGGGCGTGACGCGGCGGCGGACCAGCGCGTCGGTCGCGCCGGAGAGCCGGCCGCGGAACCACGGCTTGATCGCGTAGATCCCCACGTCAGTCCTTCCGATCCGGGGTCGCCCCGTCGTGCAGCGCGTCGAACGCCGCCCGCGTCCGCGTGACGAGGTCGTCGTAGTCGGTGCCCGGCTCGATCGGCTCGCCGACGTGCACGCAGATGCCACCGGGCAGCGGCAGGTGCGACCCCTTCGGCATGACGTAGTCGGGGCCGGCGAGGAACAGCGGCACGACCGGCACGCCGGCGTCCACGGCGACGTACGCGAAGCCCGGCTTGAGGTCCACGTCGTCCGGCCCGCCGCGGGTGCCGGAGGGGAACAGCAGCACCGACCAGCCTTCGCCGAGCAGCCGCTTGAGCAGCTCCAGGCTGACTCGCGACGAGCCGTCCCTGCGGACGAACGGCACCGTCCCCAGCATCAGCGACACCAGCGCGCCCTTGAGACGCGACGAGTAGAAGTAGTCGGCCGCCGCGGCCACGGCCAGCCGCTTGCGCACCCGCCCGCCGAGCGCGACCAGGCACACGGGCGTGTCCACGTGGCTCTGGTGGTTGGCGACGTAGACGGCCGGGCCGAGGCCGTGGAGGTGTTCCCGGCCGCGCACCGCGACCGGCGTGAGGAACGACACGACAGGGATCAGCACGAGTCGTTGGAGGACACGGCGGGCCAGGCGCGCGAGCGGACCGCGCGACCAGCGCACGTCCTCCGGCGGCTCGGTCACCCGCGGAGTATCGGTCCGGCGGCGATCATGCTGTATCCGACGCGCCGGAGCGGGCGGCGTTACGCGGCGGGCGCCCCTGTCGTGAACAGCCCGCCGGCGGCGGCAGCCAGAGGAATTTCTGCATTTTTCCGAAATCTCGGTATGGGCCGCGCGCTTGTGCCATCCTGCGCGGACCACAGGGGGGTTGCGATGGGACTTCGTCACGTCATCTACCGCGTCGCCGCGGTCGCTTTCGCCGTGAGCTTCGTTTCGGCGGGCTCAGCGGTGGTGCAGCCCGATCGAGCCGAGGCCCTACCGGGCGGCTCTTGCACGGCGTTCAGTGCGGCTTACTACCTCGGAAGTTCCTACCGGGACTCCGGCCTGACGGTGCCGGCGTGCGGCCCTCGGCCGGGCACCGGAGGCGGTCCCGCAGTTTGGCCGTACGGAGGCGCGCCACGTTCCTACGCCGGGTACCAGTGCGTCGAGCTAAGCGTGCGGTACCTGTGGCACCAGTACGGCGTCAAGCAGCCCAACGTATGGACGAACGGCGACCAGGTCGTTGACAACTACAACGCCGCCTACCCGGGCTTCTTCTCCGTCTACTCGCATGGCGCCGGTCGAGCGCCCGTCCAAGGTGATGTCCTCAGCATGTCCAGTGTGTCGTCGTTCCGGGGCGGCGACGGCGGTCACACCGGAGTGGTGCAGTCGAGCGCGGTCGACGGAGCCGGCAACGGCACCGTCACGTTGATCGAGCAGAACGGCGGCTCGTCAGGCCGGACCGTGTTCACCGTCAGCGCCTGGCGGATCAAGAGCAGGTTCCCCTACGTCAAGTGGCTGCACCGACCGAAGAACTCGGTCGCGCAGTACGCCGGCCACATCGTGCAGTGGAACGGCGACACGAAGGCGCAGAAGACGGCCTGGTACGTCACACCCGACCTCAAGCGACTCTGGATACCCGACGTCGCGACGTTCGACTGTCTCAGGGGTCGTGGCGCACCGGGTCCGCTGCAGCTCGGCGCTCAGACACTGGACGCCTTGCCCGACCAGGCCGGCAAGTGGGCCGGCTGTGGGAACACGTTGCACCGGAACAGGACACTTCGGCGCGGGATGTTCCTCCGCAGCGCAGACTCGAGATTCGAGCTTGCGCTCCGGGGCGACGGCAACCTGGTCCTCACGTATGCACCGACCATGCGCCTGCTCTGGGAGAGCGGTCGCTCGGCCGATTTCGTGGTGATGCAGCAGGACGGCAACTTCGTGGCGTACCGCAACGACGGCGTTCCCGTGTGGGCCACGAACACCAGCGGTTCCGGGGGGGACCGCATCGCCCTACGAAGCAGCGGCGACCTGGTCCTTTACGCCGGATCGACCGCGCGGTGGTCGACGAACACGTGGTGGGCCGGCGAGGCCGGGCACATTGTGCAGTGGTCCGGGGACACGAAGGCTCAGAAGACGGCGTGGTACGTGACGCCCGACCTGCGTCGCCTGTGGATCCCGGACGCCAGTACCTACTACTGCCTGAAGAATCTTGGGGCGCCCGGGCCAGACGTACTGGGCGGCTCGACCCTCGACCGGCTCCCGGATCAGCATGGCGCCTGGGCACCGTGCGGTGACACGATGTGGACGAATCGCGCGTTGCGCCGGGGGATGTCGCTGCGTTCGGCTGATGGCCGGTACCTGTTCACATTGCAGTTCGACGGCAACCTCGTCTTGTACTACCTGCCGACCGGACGTGCGGTGTGGGCGCGCAACGCGGGGACCAACTTCGTTGTGATGCAGAGCGATGGAAACTACGTCGCGTATGTCGACGGCGGCGGCCCCGTCTGGGCGACTAACACCGCGGGCTCGGGCGCCGAGCGGCTTGTCGTGCAGAGCGACGGCAACGTCGTCATCTACGCCGGATCGCGTGCCGTGTGGGCGTCGAACACCGTCGGGCACACGTGACGTGCGTTAGGCGTTGGTGCCCGGCGTAGGGACGAGCTGGCTCCGGCCTTACGGCGGGCTCGGCGCACCATCGCGGTGCAGTGCCGTCTGCGGTGGCACTACGCGGAGGGCGCCCCTGTCGTGAACAGCCCGGCGAGCGAGCCGTCCGCTTCGAGGTTCGTGCCGTTGAGCTCGAACGCCGGGTCGCCCTCGTCCGGCCGCGCGCCGTCGGGGTCATTGACCCACTTGGTCAGCACCGCCTGGTAGACCGAGCGCAGGTCGACCGTCATGGCGAGGTTGTCCGCAGGCAGCGCGGCCGAGCCCATGGGCGGGTGGTCGCTGTGCAGGCCGGGCACCAGGGAGACCGGGTTCGCGCCGGGCGGCGGGCCGACCAGGAGCATCGGCGCGGCCGCGCCGTGGTCGGTGCCCGAGGCGTTCTCGCCGATCCGCCGGCCGAACTCGCTGAACGTCATCAGCAGCGTCCGGTCGGCGACGTGCGCCGCGAGCGGCCCGATCGGCGTGCCCGGCACCGCCGGCGTCGCGAGCGGGCCGGGGAGCCCGTTGCCGGGCGCGCCGCCGACCGCGATGGCGACGCCGTCGCGGGTGCCGAAGTAGAACGCCTCCAGGGCCAGGTCGAGGTCCTTGAGCAGCGACTCGTGCAACGGTCCCTGGCCGGCGTGGGTGTCGTAGCCGCCGGTCGTGATGAACACGATCTCCACGCCGAGGTCCGACTCGAGCAGCGTCCGCGCGGTGAGGAACGCGTTGGCGAGGCCGCCCGGCTCCGCCGCCGACAGGCCGCGGGTCTCCTCGGAGAGCCGTACGGTCGCGGCGCACATGCCGCCGTACGCCGCCTGCGCCGGGTCGAGCTGCGTGTGCCGCGAGTACCCCGCGTAGACCGAGTGCCGCTTGACGGCGATCGGGGTCTCGCCGTCGGCGAACCGGGTGGCGGCCAGGGAGTTCACCTGCATGCCGGAGTGCGTCTCGCCGCGGATGGCGCGGGCGAGCGTGCCGCCGACACCGACGGCGCGCAGCTCGTCCTCGGCGACGCCGACCCGGTCGAGGTGCCGGCCGATCCAGCCGGAGTCGCCGATGTTCTCGGGGTTGCCGGCCTGCCAGATGTCGTTCGACGTGAAGTGCGAGTAGTTGTGGTTCGGGTAGTCCACGCCCTGCACCACGGCGACGCGGTCGGCGCGGTAGAGGCGGTGCAGTGTCGCGAGCGACGGGTGCAGGCCCAGCGAGCCGTCGTCCTGGTTGCCGCCGCGGTCCAGCGGCAGCAGGTCCTCGACCGGCAGCCCGATCGTCGGGCGCACCTGGTCGTAGATCGTGCGGCGCAGGCCGGTGCGCGGCACGACGGTGTTGAGGCCGTCGTTGCCGCCGGAGAGGTCGAGCACGACGAGCCGGCGGCGCGCGGCGGCCTGCGGGCCGGCCGCGGCCCACGCGGTGGAACCGCCGAGCAACGGCGCCAGCGTGTAAGCGCCGACGGCGGCTCCGGCGCCCTTGAGAACGGTGCGGCGCGTGACGGTGGTCACTACATCACCTGCCACTCGGGGCTGGTCGCGGCGAGGAGGAACATCGTCACCTGCTTGTCGATCTCGACGGTGGTCTTCGGGTCCTGCAGGTACTCACCCAGCCGCAGCCGCGTGTTGGTGCCGAACGCGCCGAGCCCCATGTACGACGCCCACGCGTCGATGTCGCCCGACGGCGGCATCGGGTAGACGCTGGACAGCCCGAGGTTGCGCCAGTACGTCACGAGCTGGAGCAGGAGGTCGTAGCGGCCGAGGTTGGTCGTCTGCGACAGCCACCCCCCGCCGTGCGGCCAGCCGCCGACGTTCGGCGGGAGGAACGGCGTCTGCCCGGCGCGTTCGAGGATCGTCTGCACCTGCACCGGCCACAGCCAGGTCTGACCCGGCAGCGGCTTCGGGAAGCCGAGCACCTTCGTCGCGTGGATGAGCATCTCCACCGGAGAGCGCACCAGCCGGCGCCCGGCGGCCGGGTCGGCATAGCGCCAGCGCGGGTGCGTGAGCAGCCGGCGCAGGCCGAGGCCGATGTCCCACTTGCCCCCCGCCCTGATCGCCCATGCGACGTCCTCGACGAGGATCTCGCCGGTGGTGTCCTCCGGCGTCACCTCGAAGCCGAGCTGCTGGATCAGCTTCCACGCGACGAACCGCGATGCGGTCTTGCCGCCGTCGTGCGCGAGCGCGGCCTCGGTGACCTCGGCGTACTCCGCCGCCTCGGCGGTCGAGCCCGTCGCGTGGCCGCCGACGCGCCGGCCCAGCACCAGCTTCACGGTGGTGTCGTGCCGCGCGGGCGTGAACGTCGACTGCCGGGTGATCGTGTTGACGATGAAGCCCGTGAACGCCTTCGCCGCCTCGCGGATGTCGGTCTCGGTGTAGACCTGCGGGACCGTCCCGAGCGTGAACAGCTCGAGGAACTCGCGGGCGTAGTTCTCGTTGACGCCGTCGACGTGGTTGTCCACGCCGTTGAGCCAGAACAGCATCGCGCCGTCGGTCGACATGGCGTTCGCCAGGCTCCGGAAGCTGCCGAGCGCGTGCGTCCGCAGCGTGCCGTTCTGCTTCATGATCAGGCCGAGGTCGGGCTGGCCGGTGAACGCCGTCGCGAAGTGGTCGTGCCAGAACAGCGTCAGCCGCTCCTCCAGCGGATACGGCGTGATGCGCATGCGCTCCAGCCACCACCGCACGCCGAGGTAGATGTCGCCGATCGTGTTCTCGAACGCCAGCCGCTCCACCTCGTCGTCCTGCGGGAGGCGGCCGAGCGTGCCGGGCGGGCCGGGCGGGAACAGCGAGTGGACCAGCGCGTCGTACGGCTGGCCGGTCCACTTGTCGAGGTCCGCCTTCGTGGCGCCGAACGCGGCGCGGCCGAGCAGCCGCGAGACGTCCGCGCGGGTCGCGACGCTCATCGAACGGGCGCGGCGAGGACGTGGAGGTTGCCGACCATGTACGAGTGGATCGAGCAGAGGAACGGGTACGAGCTCGGCGGCAGCGCCGACACGCCGTAGACCTCGCCCTGCGCTGCTGACGGGACGTTCGGCGAGGCGAACACCCGGGTGCCGTTGGACCGGCGCTGCCGCGACACGAGGTCGTGGGTCAGCGTGTCGGCGTTGGTGAGCGTGAGCGTGTCGCCCTGCACGACGTAGACCTCCGGCGACAGGAGCCGCCGGAGTAGGCGACGACCTGGTGCGGCACGGCCTCGGCGGGGGCGGCGAGGGCCAGCAGCGGCAGGACGGCGAGCAAGACGCGGACACGCATGAGCGGACCCCTCCCAGGCGGCGCGGCGGGGCGCGCCGACCTACCTGTGACGGACGAGTTGATCTTTCGTCTCGCCGGTCCGGGACCTTGCTCCGGGTTTCCGCCGCTGTCGGTACCGTGCGTGACGTGGACGTCCCGACCCCGCCCGGGCTCGCGCCGCTGCCGGAGCCGTACCGCGCACTGTTCCGCCGCGCCGTCGAGGCGCTCGCGAACGACCCGCGGGTGCGCGCGGTCTGGCTCGGCGGCTCGGCCGCGCGCGGCGTCGCCGACGCCGGCTCCGACCTCGACCTGCTCGTCGCGGTCGACGACGCGGACGCGTTCCTCGGGAGTTCCGCCGCGTGGCTCGACGCCATCGCGCCGGTCGTCTACGCGCGGCGCGGGCCCGGCTTCGTGCACGCCGTCACCGCGACCTGCGAACGGTTCGACGTCGTGGCCGAGGACGTGGCCGACCTCGCGCGCACGCCGTACCGCTACCGGCTCGCCGTGCACGACCCGGACGGGCTCGCCGCGGTGCTGCCGGCGCCGGAGCCGGCGCGCGGGCCGGACGTCGCGCGGATGACCGCGCTGGCCGAGGAGTTCCTGCGGCAGCAGGCGATCTTCCCGGCCGCGGTGGTCGCGCGGCAGGACTGGCTGCTCGGCGTGGTCGGCGCCGAGAACCATCGGACGATGCTCTACGAGCTGTTCGTCGAGGCGAACCAGCCGCTGCCGCCGATGGGCGTCAAGCAGTGGTCCGCGAAGCTGACCGATGAGCAACGCGCCGTTCTGACGTCTCTACCGGTGCCGCGGCCCGAACGCGACGACCTCGTCGCCGCCGTCCGGGCCGGCGCCACCGCGTGGCGCACGCACGGCCGGGCCGCCCTCGAAGCCGCGGGCGGGACCTGGCCGGCCGAGCTCGACGCGGCGGTGACGGCGTACTGGACGCGCGAGCTGCCCGAGGAGACGCCATGAGGTTCCGTACGACGCTTCAGCTCAACGGCCGGACGGCCACCGGCATCGAGGTGCCGCCCGAGGTGGTGGCCGCGCTCGGCGGCGGCAAGCGGCCGCCCGTGACCGTCACGCTGAATGGTCACGCGTACCGCAGCACGGTCGCCCCGATGGGCGGGCGGTACCTCGTCAGCGTGAGCGCGGAGAACCGCGCGGCCGCCGGGGTGGCGGCCGGCGACGAGGTGGACGTCGAGCTCCGCGAGCTGGCGCTGGACACCGCGCCGCGCGTGCTCGCCGTCCCCGCCGACCTGGCGAGCGCGCTGGACGCGGTGCCGGCCGCGCGGGCGGCGTTCGAGCGGCTGTCGTACAGCGCCAAGCAGCGGCACGTGCTCCCGGTGGAGCAGGCGAAGACCGGCGAGACGCGGCAGCGCCGGATCGCGAAGGCGGTCGAGGCGCTTCAGGCGGGGTAGCAGGCGACCGGGCCGCGCACGGCGACGCCGACCGCGTCGCCCGGCGCGTGCGCGGTGGCGAGCGCCGTCCGGACGCGGACTGTCGTCCCGCCGGCCAGCGTCACCGACACCATCGCGTCGTGCCCGAAGTACCGGCGCTCGGCGACCACGCCGGGCACGCCCTCGCCGCCGAGCGTGAGGTGCTCCGGCCGCACCAGCACCTGCACGTCGCCGCGCGCGCCGCCGGCCGGCGCACGGCCCAGCGCCCACGTCACGACACCGTCGGCCGCGACGCCGGGGAGCACGTTGGCGTCGCCGAGGAACCGCGCGACGTCGAGGTCCACCGGCGCGGCGTAGACCTCGGCGGGCGGGCCGGTCTGCACCAGCACGCCCTCGCGCATGACCGCGACGACGTCGGCGACGGACAGTGCCTCGTCCTGGTCATGCGTCACGAGGATCGCCGTCGTCTCGTGCGCGCGCAGCAGCCGGAGCACGTCGTCGCGGATCGCCGCGCGCAGCCCCGCGTCGAGCGCGCTGAACGGCTCGTCGAGCAGCACGACCGACGGGTCCGGCGCCAGCGCCCGCGCGACCGCGACGCGTTGCTGCTGGCCGCCGGACAGCTCGTACGGCATCCGGTCGGCCAGTCCGTCGAGGCCGGCCAGCGCGAGCAGCTCGGCGACGCGCGGCCCGCGACGTTCGCGGCGCGGCAGGCCGAAGCCGACGTTCGCGGCGACCGACAGGTGCGGGAAAAGCGCGCCCTCCTGCGGCACCATCGCGATCCGGCGCGCGTGCGCTGGGACGTGCGTCACGTCCCGGCCCGCGACGTGCACCGTGCCGGCGTCGGGGCGTTCGAAGCCGGCTACGACGCGCAGCAGAGTCGTCTTGCCGCAGCCGCTCGGGCCGAGCACCGCGACGACCGACCCGGGCGCCACCGGGAGGGTGACGCCGCGCAGCACCTGGGTGGCGCCGAACGCCTTCTCGACGTCGCGCGTCTCGACCGCGGCCACGGTCACGGCGCCAGCCCGGTCCGCCGGGTGAGCAGCCAGGTCGGCACCGCCGCGACCGCGATGAGCAACGCCGCCGCCGGCGCCGCGGCCGCGTACGCGCCGGACGACGTCTCCGACCAGACCCGCGTCGCGAGCGTGTCGAAGCCGGTCGGCCGCAGCAGCAGCGTCGCGGGCAGCTCCTTCATGCAGGTGAGGAAGACGAGCGCCGCGCCCGCGCCGACGCCCGGCGCGACCAGCGGCGCGGTGACCCGCGTCAGCGCCCCGAACGGCGTCGTGCCCAGCGACAGCGCGACCTCCTCCAGGCGCGGGGAGGCGTTGACGGCCGAGCCGTAGATGGCGGCGACCGCGAGCGGGAGGAACAGCACGACGTAAGCGAACACCAGCGTCGGCAGCCGCTGGTAGAGCGCGCCGGCGTAGCGCGTCGCGAAGAACACCAGCGACAGCGCGATGACGATGCCGGGCAGCGCGTGCCCGGCGTACGACGCGCCCTCCGCGAACCGTGCGGCGCGGCTGCCGGCGTACCGCGCGGCGAGCAGCCCGATCGGTAGCGCCGCCAGCGCCGTCACGACCGCGCCCAGCGCCGACGCCCCGAGCGACGACGCGGCGGCCCGGACCGTGTCGGACACGACCGCGGACGACGTGCCCGCGGCCAGCCAGCGGGCCAGCGTCACGGCCGGCACCCCGAGCGTCAGAAGCGCCATACCGGACAGCGCCGCGAACGCCGCCAACCGGGCCGGGCCGCGCAGCCGTTGCAACGGCGCCCGCCGCACGCTGCCGCGCCCGGCGGCGTAGTACCGCGCCCGCCCGCGGGCCCGGCCCTCGGCGACGACGAGCACGACCGTGATCGCGACGAGGACGCAGCCGTAGATCGCGGCCGGCGTGCGGTCGAAGCCGCCCTGGTACGACAGGTAGATCGCCCGGGTGAACGCCGTGTACCGCATCAGCGACACGGCGCCGAAGTCGGACAGCGCGTACAGCGCGACGAGCAGCCCGCCGGTCGCGATGGCCGGCCGCAGCTGCCGCAACGTCACTCCGAAGAACACCCGGCCCGGCGTGGCGCCGAGCGACCGCGCGGCCTCCCCCTGCGCCGGGTCGAGCGAGGCGAGCGCCGCCGACACCGGCAGGTAGACGTACGGGTACGAGTACAGCGTCAGCACCAGCCACGCGCCGCGGAACCCCGCGAGGCCCGGATAGCGCGAGACGTAGGCGAAGCCCGCGACGTACGTCGGGATGGCCAGCGGCAGCGCGCAGACGACCTGCCACGCCCGCCGGCCCGGCACGTCGCAGCGCACCGTCAGCCAGGCCAGCCCGACGCCGAGGACCGTCGCCGCGGCGGTCACCGTTACGGCGAGCAGCAGGCTGCGCCCGACCAGCTCCGCGGTGCGGTCGCGCAGCAACGTGCGCCGGACGACGTCGAGGCCGCCGCCGGCGGCGCGGACCAGCAGGTACACGATCGGCAGCACCGCCGCGACCGCGACGGCCAGCGCGGGGCCGGCGAGCAGCGCCGGCGGGCGGGTGCGCGCGGCGGGGCGCGCCCGCGCCGCCTCCGGCGCCGGCCGGGGCGGGCGTACCGGCGTGGTCGTCAGGTGAGACCGACCTCGGCGAGCAGGTCGAGCGTCGCCTTCAACGACGCCAGCTGGCTGAGGTCGATGTCCGGCCCCTCGATGCTGTCGAGCGGGGGCAGCCCGGCGGTCGGCTGGACGCCCGCGGTCAGCGGGTACTCCTTGGTGCGGTCCGCGTAGTACCGCTGCGCGTCCGCGCCGAGCATGTACTGCACGAACTTCTCCGCGTCCGCGCGGCGCTTCGTGCCCTTGAGGATGCCGGCGCCGGAGACGTTGACGAGCGCGCCCGGGTCGCCGTTGCCGAAGAAGTAGTGCCGCGCCTTGACCTTGTCGGCGCCGACCTCCGCGATCTTCTCGTAGAGGTAGTAGTGGTTGACCAGGCCGGCGGGCAGCTCGCCGGCGTCGACCGCGTCGCGGATCTGGATGTTGTTCTCGTAGATCTTCGCGTTCTTCTTGATGCCGGCCAGCCAGGCCCGGGTGCGATCCTCGCCGCTCACCACCCGCATCGCCGTGACGAACGCCTGGAACGACGCGTTCGTCGGCGGGATGCCGATCTTGCCCTGCCACTTCGGGTCGACGAGGTCGAAGACGCTCTTCGGCAGGTCCTTCTCGGCGAGCAGCTCGGGGTTGTAGATGAACGCCCGCGCGCGGCCGGACACCCCGACCCAGGTGCCGTCCTTGGCGCGGTACTTCTCGGGTACGGCGTCCAGCGCGGCCGGCGGCAACGGCTCCAGCAACTGCTCCGCGCCCAGCGCGCCGAGCGCGCCGGCGTCCTGCGAGAGGAACACGTCCGCCTTGCGGTTCTCGCCCTCCTCGAGGATCTGCGCCGCCAGCTCGGCGCTGCCGCCGTAGCGGACCTCGAGGTCGATGCCGGCCTGCTTCTCGAGCTGGTCGAGCAGCGGCTTGATGAGGTTCTCGGCCCGGCCGGAGTAGACGACGAGCGCGTCGCCGCCGGACCCGGCGCCGTCGCCCCCGCAGGCGGTCAGCGCGGTGGCGGCGAGCAACGCCGCGGCGGCGAGCGCGGTACGGCGGAGCATGCGGACGCCTCCCGGAAGGACAACGAACTTAGGGTTACCTAACCTAACGCCGTCGCCAGGGGTCAAATCGGCCGTTGCCCGCAGGCGGTGCGCGGCGTACCGTGCCGGTATGGAGAAGTTCGACGCCCTGACCGACGAGGAGCTGGCGACCGTTGTCGCCGCCGGCGACGTGCACTCGGACCTGCGCCGCCGTCTCGGCTGGTGCGGCTGCGGTGCCGGGCCGCTGCACACCCACTAGCACTCTCGTCCCCGACCCAGAGCCGGAGCGCCGTCGCGGCGCCCCGGCTCTCGTCGTGCTCGGGGCAGGTACGCCACGACCGCGCGTCGAAGACGAGGACTCCCGGACCCTCGGACGAAAGCGACCCCACGTTGAAGATCACCCGTTCTCGCCTGCGCGCGCTCCTGGTCGCCGCGACGCTCGTCGCCGCTCCGATCGCGGTCTCGCAGCCGGGCACCGCCGCCGCCGCGCGGAAGGCCGTCGTGCACGGTCCGAACGCGAAGCCGGCCAAGGCTCGGTACAGCGCGACGCCGAAGATGTTCCGCCTCAAGCACGGCGCCGGGGAGCCGACGCTGGGCATCGACAAGCAGGGCGAGATCTTCGTGACCGCCTCCGACGGCTGCGTGACGTCGTGCCCGGGCTCCACCGAGGCCATCTCGACCGTCGCCCCCGGCGGCCGTGTGGTCTACGCGTCCGACAACCAGGGCAAGTCGTGGCGCAACGTCACGCCCGGCGTCGGCGACGTGAGCCCGCACGTGATCTCGGTCGACCCGTACATCTGGGTGGACGAGCACAAGGACGGCAACCGGATCTTCAACATCGACCTGACGCTGGCGTGCTCGATCCTGTCGTTCAGCGACGACGGCGCCCAGACGTGGACGACCAACCCGCTCGCCTGCGGTGAGCCGGTCAACGACCACCAGACGCTGTTCGGCGGCGTGCCGAAGACTAGCCCGACCATCGGCTACCCGCACGTCCTCTACTACTGCTTCAACCACCCGGCGTTCACCAAGTGCACCAAGTCGCTGGACGGCGGCCTGACGTTCGTGCCGACCGCGCAGATCGAGGCGCCGGCCTGCGGCGGCCTCAACGGTCACGGCGTCGTGGACAGCAAGGGCACCGTGTACGTCCCGCTCGCGAGCTGCGGCCAGCCGTTCCTCGCGATCAGCAACGACGAGGGCGACTCCTGGCGGAACGTCCGCGTGCACCCCGAGTCGGCGAACGGCGACCCGTCGGTCGCGGTCGACGCCAAGGGCAACCTCTACTACCTGTGGGTCGAGGCGACCGAGCGCACGCCGTACCTGTCGGTGTCGCGCAACGGCGGCCGGACGTGGAGCAAGCCGGTCATGGTGGCGCCGAAGGGCGTGCAGGCGACCAACCTCGCGACGCTCGACGTCGGCGCGCCCGGCAAGATCGCGATCGCGTACTACGGCACCACCGACGAGGAGGACCCGGAGCACGGCTGGAGCGGGTACATCGCCTCCGGCATCGACGTGCTCACCACCCGGCCGACGTTCTACACGGCGACCGTCAACGACCCGCGCAACCCGTTGAAGATGGGCAACTGCGGTACGCCCGGCGGCTCCAACCGCTGCGGTCGCGTCCTCGACTACATCGACGTCGAGATCGCCCCGAACGGCCAGCCCTGGGCGACGTTCGTGGACGCCTGCGCGGCCACGTGCGAGAAGACCAAGAAGGAGTCCATCCAGGACAACGAGGGCGTCATCGGCACCCTCACCGGCGGCCCGAACCTCGTGAAGCTGAAGTAGGCCGGCCGCCCGACGGCAGCGCCCGCCCGGACCTCGGTCCGCGGCGGGCGTTGCCCATTTCGGGACTAACTACGCACTTCGGGCGGTTGTGGACTAGTACCGGACAGCGTCCGCAGGAAGATCCGCGGCCGCCGCCGAAGATGCCCAGCGCGCCGCCGCCCCCGCCGCGCCCCCGCAGCACCTCGAAGGAGAACGCATGCCCCGCTCTCGTCGCGTCCGCGTCGGACTGCTCGCCGCCGGCCTCGCGCTGGCCGTCACCCCCGTCGCAGGCAACGCCGCCGAGGAGCGCACGCTCGACCAGTGCGTGACCGACCAGGTCGCCAAGCAGGACCCGGCGAAGTTCGCGCTGTGCACCGTGGCGGCCATTGGCCGCGCGGTGTCGGGCGCGCAGGAGCCGACGGTCGGCCCCCGCAACACCGTGCGCTCGGCCACCGACGCCGTGCTGGCCGAGCTGGGCATCTGCGACCCGATCGACCCGGCGGCCTGCCTGCTGCCGTTCCCCAACGACTTCTTCACCGTCGCCGACAAGACCACCGCCACCGGCCGCCGGGTGAACTTCTCGCCGCTGGCCATGCCGCGCAACGTCGCCGGCAAGCCGATCGACCCGACCGAGTGGAACCGCAACGACGGCTTCAGCCCCGGCACCCCGGTCCTCGCGTCGGTGCCCGGCCTCGACGCCGCCCAGACCGGCCTGCCGCCGATCACCGACCCGGCCCGCTCGCTCGACGCGGAGTCGCCGGTCGTCATCGTCAACGCGCGCACCGGCGAGCGGCACCCGTTCTGGTCGGAGCTCGACGCGAACCCGACCGCCGGCGAGCAGCCGCTGCTGATCACCCGCCCGGCGAAGAACTTCACGGAGGGCGACCGCTACGTCGTCGGCCTGCGCGGCATGCGCGACGCCGCCGGCGCGCTCATCCCGTCGAGCCCGGCCTTCGCCGAGCGCCGCGACGACCTCGCGCCGAAGAAGGACAACAACGGGAAGTCGAAGGGCCACGACAAGCAGGCCGAGAAGCTCGCCGCCGACCCGGTGTTCGGCCCGCTCGACAAGGCCGGCGTCGCGCCGCAGGAGCTCTACCTCGCGTGGACGTTCACCGTCGCCAGCACCCGCAACATCACGGAGCGCGTGCTGCACATGCGCGACGACGCGTTCGCCTCGCTCGGCACCGCCGCGCCGGCGTTCACCGTCGACGCCGTCACCAACCACGCCGCCACCGACCGCATCGCCCGCACCGTGACCGGCAAGATCACCGTGCCGAGCTACCTGACCAACGGCGGCGCCCCCAGCTCGCGCCTCAACTACGTGGGCTCCACGAACGGCCTCCCGACCCGCCTCGGCGGCGTCGCGACGCAGCAGGCGCCGTACACCTGCAAGATCCCCCGCACGACCGGCGTCAACGGCACCGACCCCGCCACCGTCCGCCCGGCGAAGATGTCGCTGTACGGCCACGGCCTGCTCGGCGGCCAGAGCGAGGTCGGCGCCGGCAACGTGCAGAAGATGTCGGTCGAGAACAACTACATGTTCTGCGCCACCGACTGGATCGGGATGGCGACCGAGGACGTCCCGAACGTCGCGACGATCCTCGCCGACATGTCGAACTTCCCGACGCTGCCGGACCGCGGCCAGCAGGGGTTCGTCAACTTCCTGTTCCTCGGCCGCGCCATGAAGACCGGCTTCGCGACCAACGCGGCGTTCCAGGGCCCGGGCGGCACGCCGGCCATCGACACCAGCGACCTGTTCTACGACGGCAACAGTCAGGGCGGGATCATGGGCGCCGCGCTGATGGCGGTCGCGCAGGACGTCACCCGCGGCGTCCTCGGCGTGCCCGGCATGAACTACTCGACGCTGCTCGACCGCTCGATCGACTTCGCGACGTACGAGTCGGTGTTCAACGCCGCGTACCCGAGCGAGCAGGACCGCCAGCTCGTCTTCGGCCTGATCCAGATGCTCTGGGACCGCGCCGAGGGCAACGGCTACGCCGCGCACATCACGAACGACCCGCTGCCGAACACGCCGTCGCACCAGGTGCTGCTGCACGTGGCGTTCGGCGACCACCAGGTGGCGAACGTCTCCGCCGAGGTCGAGGCGCGCACGATCGGCGCCGGCACCAACGCCGGGTACCTCGCTCCCGGCCGGCACTGGGCCGTGGACCCGACGTGGGGCATCCCGGTGGTCGGGACCGGCTGGACCGGCTCGGCGCTCGTCTACTGGGACTCCGGCTCGGACACCCCGCCGAACGAGAACATCCCGCCGACCAAGGCGACGGTGCGCGGCGACCCGCACAGCGACCCGCGCGAGACCAAGGCGGCCCGCGACCAGAAGGCGGCGTGGCTGTCCACCGGTGGCGTGTTCGTGGACGTCTGCAACGGCGCCCCCTGCTACGCCCGTCCGCTGGCGCCGTCCGAGTAACTACGGACCCACGACCCCCGGCCCGTCTCGCTCTCGCCAGCGAGGCGGGCCGGTGTCGTACGCGGGGTGAGGGTCCGCTAGTCGGCGGTCCTGACGTCCACGCTGACCAGCCACGAGTGGTGGCACTTGGAGGGGACGTGCGGGAGGGAATGATCCTCATTCGGTTCGGCGCCAGGCGTCTCCGTCACGGAGACGACGTATCCGCTCGCACTCGCGCCGGGGGTGGCTGGCGAGTACAGCGCGAGGATCACGAGGCGGCCGTCGTACGAGACGACGCAGGACTCTGACGCGAGCCCGGGAGTGGCCGAGGTGCAGAGCACCGGCCCGTCGCACGACCCGGCGCGCACCGCCAGGTCGACGCCGTTGTCCTGCGGCTGCAACGTCACGGTCCGCGTGACGCTCGAGGTCTGGGTCCACCATTCCTCGGGCGCTACGACACTGACGGCGCCGCCCGAGGATGCCGGTGCGGCCCCCAGGTCGGTCGCGTCGGCGCACGGTCGCGCGAGCGCGTCCGTGGCCGGAATCACGGTGACAGCAGTCGTGGTCACAATCACTAGCGCGCACGCGGCGATCTTCGACTTCATCCAAACCCCCTTCCGCCTCCCCCGCCCGCCATGTCGGCGGGCGGGGGCAAGCGATGCCGTCAGCGCCGGCCGAAGGGCCAGGCGACCCCGGGCTCGTAGCAGTCGACCTGGTACGTGCCGGATGGCTGGCTGGTGTTGTTGATGCCGAGCGCGCGGCAGACGACCGGGTCGGCGCGGCCGAGGGTCGCGCTACCGGCGGAGTTCCGCGCCGCTCCGCTGCCGGCGACGTCGGCGGTCTTGATCGAGCCGGACGCGCATCCGACGTAGCCCGCGACGTTGCCGGTCCCGGTGACGCCGGGCGCGGGCGCGGTTGCCGTAAGGATGAACGCCGCGCAGTCGTGCGCGATCTCCGTGTTGAAGATCTCCGAGCAGACGACCTGGACGAAGGGCGTGTAGTCCATGTCGCAGTAGTACTTGGACGGGTCGTTGTAGACGCCGGTCTTGATGTAGGTCGGCGGCCCGCTTCCAGTCGCCGTGATCGTGATGTGGCCGTACGCCGCGACGATGACCTGCGCCTCGGTGTTGTCAGCGGCGCTGAAGCAGTGGGGGTCGCCACCGGCGAAGTCGATCCAGTTGTCGCCGTCGTTGTCGACGCCGTCGTTGCATTGCGTGGGAGTCATTCCGGTGGCGGTGAGCGAGTACCCGGTGGAGCCGGTACCGCCGAGCGGTGAGTACTCGACCAGGATCCGGACCTTTCCAGGCGGAATCGGACTCGTGCAGACGGTCGGCCCGCTCGCGGTGGCACACCGGATGGTGCTGCAGTCAGCCGCGAAGACGGTCAGCGTGGCGGCGTTGGCGTCGGTCGGGGTCAGGGTGATACTGCGGTTCACGAGCGACGTCTCGTGCTCCCACCACTGGACCCGCGCAATCGCCGCGACGCTGCCGGTGACGGTCACCGTGCCCATCTCGGGCGGGTTCCCCATCAAGAACGGCGTGGTGCAGGTGTTGGCCGATGCCGGTGTCGCCGCGACGACGAGACCCGTCGCCGCCAGCGCTGCCGCTGCCAGACCACTCAGAAGCCGATGCTTCACAAAACGCCCCTTTTGTCAGTGGGTCGCCGGCGGCGCCCACCTCTTACACGGTGGGGGGACAGATTCCTTACGAATCGTTTGCGCGAGCGTTCGGCCGCGAGCCCCCTTGCCGCCGACCCGCGCAGCGCGGTCGCCCGCGGGTCAGCGGGCGGCGACCAGCCCGAGGTTCTGGTAGATCTCGCGGGTCGCCGTGGACTTGTTGAGCGTGTAGAAGTGCAGGCCCGGCGCGCCCTGCGCGAGCAGCGCGTCGCACAGCTCCGTGGCGATCTCGATCCCGGCCTGGCGGACCGCGTCGTCGTCGCCGGCCGCCTCCATTCGCGCGACGTGCTCCGGCGGCACCGCCGCGCCCATGACCGCCATCCGCGGGATCGACGCCAGCGTCGTCACCGGGATGATCCCGGGCAGCACCGGCTTGTCGATGCCGCGGCGCTCCAGGTCGTCGATCAGCCGGAAGTACTCCTCCGCCTTGAAGAAGAACTGCGTGACGGCGAAGTCGGCCATCCGCAGCTTCTCGGCCAGCCGGTCCCTGTCCTCGTCCAGTGAGGCGGACCTCGGGTGGCCGATCGGGTGCGCGGCGACGCCGATGGAGAACCCGCCGATCGCGCGGGCCAGCTCGACCAGCTCGCTCGCGTGCCGCAGCTCGCCCTCGACCGCGTCCGGGTCGGTCGGGGGGTCGCCGCCGAGCGCGAGGAGGTTCTCGACGCCGGCCTTGCGGAAGTTCACCAGGATCTCGGCCAGCTCGAGCCGGGTGTGCGCGACGCAGATGAGGTGCGCCATCGGGTTGAGCGAGGTGGTCTTGAGCATCCCGGCGACGAGATCGTGGGTGCGCTCCCGCGACTCCCGGCCGCCGCGGTAGGTCACCGAGACGAACGACGGCTCCAACGGCTCCAGGTCGCGCAGCGTGCGGACCAGCGCCGCGTGCTCGGCGTCGTTCTTCGGCGGGAAGAACTCGAACGAGAACGACCGCCCCCCGGCCAGGATCTCCGCGACCTTCGTCATGCGCAGCAGGCTACCGGCACCCGCGCGCGCCGCCGTACGCTGGCGCCCCCTACGCGAAGGAGCCCCTCGTGCGCATCCGCCTCGCCCTCGCCACTACCGCCCTCGCCCTCGCGGCCGCGCCCGTCGCGCCCGCGCACGCCTACGCGTGCAACCGGCAGATGTTCCCCGAGGTCTGCGCGGTCCACGACGCGGTCTGCGCCGCGACGCACGCCACCCGCACCGTCTGCGGCTGGTTCGGCTGACCGGGGCACGCTGACCGCGGTGCCGCGGCGGGCAGGGACGGGCCGCTCGCGCGGCGAACCAGGGGAGGAGTGCCCACCCCGTTCCCTGGAGTCGTTCCTGTGCGTGCCACCTGGCGTGCCGCCGGCCTCGTCGCCGGCCTCATCACCGCGAGCGTCCTCTCCGTGCCTTCGGGCGCGGCGACGTACACGACGACGGCGAAGACGTACATCGTGCCGACCAGGCACGGGCACATCTACGCGGCCGTCGCGCACCCGACGCTGAACGGCAAGATCGTCCGCGCCCCGCAGGTGCTGACGTACTCGCCGTACAACGCGGCGTTCGGGCGTAACGGCGACGCGAGCACCTGGGTCCAGCACGGCATCTCGCGGGTGACCGCCGACCTCGTCGGGACCGGCAACTCCGGCGGCTGCTACGACTACGGCGGCAAGCGCGAGAAGGAGACGGCCTACGACCTCGTCGAGTGGCTGGCCAAGCAGTCGTGGTCGACGGGCAAGGTCGGCATGATCGGCGGCTCGTACGACGGCACCACCGCGATGGCGGCGGCGGTCATGCGCCCGCCGCACCTGACGACGATCATCCCCGAGGCGGCCATCTCCCGCTGGTACGACTACGCGTACTCCGGCGGCATGCGGCACACGTTCAACAACGAGCGCATGGGCCGCCAGGACCCGGGCCTGATCATCGACGAGCAGGGCTTCGACACCCCGGCCGGGTTCGACCTCGGCTTCGGCAACACGCCGCCGCTCGACGTCACCGGCGAGCAGTGGGCGGAGCGGACCCAGTCGGCCATGCGCCCGTGCGACGAGGTCAAGCACATCGAGAGCGGCTACCGGCCGGACCCGGACTACGACGCGTTCTGGGTCGAGCGCGACTACGCGCGCGACGCGCACAAGGTGAAGATCCCCGTCCTCGTCGCGCTGAACTGGGGCGACTGGAACGTCAAGCAGGAGACCGGCATCCGGTTCTGGCAGGCGGCGAAGAACTCGCGCTTCCGCCGGCTCGTCGCCGGCACCCGCTGGGAGGCGCACGGCACCCCCGGCGGCTTCTACAAGCAGCTGCGCGTGGACTGGATGCGGCACTTCCTCAAGGGCGCGAAGACCGACATCCCCAAGACCCCGCCGGTGATCTCGCAGCCGGCCGACTCGAAGGGCTCGCACGACTTCTACGAGGGCCCGATCCCGAAGACGACGCCGGTCACGTTGTACGCGCAGCTAGGCGAGGGCGTGAGCGGCTGGGAGCAGGTGCTGCTCCCGAGCCGCCCCGCCTCGGCCGGCAGCGGCGTGGAGTACGCCATCACCGGCAACGGCACCGAGTCCGGCGCGCTCGCGAACGCGCGGACGCCGGGCAGCAACGCCGCGTGGTTCGAGTCGCCCGCGCTGAAGCGCGACGTCCGGCTGTTCGGCGCGCCGAAGGTGCAGGTCTGGTCGACCGTGCAGCGGACATGGGTGACCTACGCCGTCAGCGTCGTCGACATCGACCCTGCGTTCTACGGCAACGCCGGCGGCCAGCGGCACGCGAGCGAGACCAACGCGCTGCTCGGCGTCACCCGCGGCTGGCTGGACACCCGCTACCGCAACACGCTCGCCAAGCGGCAGGCGTGGAAGCCCGGCAGCAACGGCGCCACCGTCGTCGCGAAGCCGCAGGACTACGTGTTCCGCAAGGGCCACTCGATCGGCCTGCTGATCATGGGCGAGCACCTCGAGTGGGTTCTGCCCAAGGCGTACGACGGCGCCCCCGGCGGCGCGACGGTCAGGGTCGACACCAGCGGCAAGACGCTCGTCCAGCTTCCGGTCGTCGGCAAGGTGAACGTCAAGACCCTGTTCTAGCCGGTGATGTTCCTGGCCGAGTTCCTCTTCGAGGTCGTCTTCCAGTTCCTCTTCGAGGCGCTCGCGGCGCTCGGCATGCGGGTGCTCAGCACCCGGACCGGCCGGATGACGACGGCGGCGACGGTCGGCTTCGTCGGCGGCCTGGCGTGGGGCGCGATCCTCGCCGGGCGCGGCCTGGACACCCTGCCGCGCACGTTCTGGGTGGCGATCGCGCTGGCCGTCAGCGCGCTGGGCGCGGCGGTGGCGTTGCGCCGCTCGGTGCGGCCGAGCCCGGAGGCGGACGCGGCGTTCCCGGGCGGGCTGCTGCCGTGGCGGTGGGCGCCGCAGGATTGGGAGCGGTTCGCGGTGCTGAACGTCCTCGTCGCCGTCGGCGTCCTCACCGGCTTCTGGTCGCGCGGCTGACGCGCCGACTCAGCGCGGGGCGGGGCAGAGCCAGCCGAGCGCGTTGCTCGGGGCGAAGCGCAGCGCGAGCGGGCTCGGCGTCCGGCGCGCGGGCGCCGCGAGCGTCGGTGACTTGGCGCTGCCCTTGAACCGCACGACGTCGACGCCGCGCGCGTTGTCCGCCACGAACACGTACCCCTTGTGGAAGTACGCCGCCCACGTCGAGGCATCGTCCGGCCGGAAGTAGCCGACCTGCCGGATGCGCCGGGGGTTGCTGACGTCGAGGAACCGCGTGCCCTGGCCGTAGAACGCCCACGCCAGCACGCCGTCGCCGCGGTCGGCGACGTAGTGGGCGGACGCGCAGCCGTCGGCGCCCTCGGCGCCCTCCGGCGTCCACGTGTCGAGCGTCTTCATCCGGTGCTTGGTGACCTTCCACCCGGCGCCGGTGTACGTGCCCCGCAGGTCGAACGTCGCCGCCTTGCCGGACTGCTCGCAGCTCGACGAAAGGCGTTCCTCGGTGCCGATCAGCACGTCGCCGCGCCGGCCGTCGACGGCGTAGCGCGGGTTGCGGAGCGCGTTGTGCATGAGCGCGCCGTCGCGGCCGATCGTCGTGCCGCCGCCGCCGTACGGGATCGGGTTGCAACCATCGGCCGTCTCGACCTTGCCGTTCAGCGGGTTCTTGTGGCGGCCGGTCGTCCAGTAGCCGCGGGTGCCGCCGAAGCCGCTGACCCACGCGATGCCGCGGCTGTCCACCTGCACGTCGTGCGCGTAGTCCGTGACGCCGTCGTTCCGCTTCAGGTCGATCGGGCGCGGGCACGGCTTCGGGAGCAGCGGGTCGCGCAGGTCCGTGCCGAAGATCGGCCGGCCCTTCCAGCCGGCCTCGTGCGGCGGGACCGGCAGCGCGAACGCCGCCGGCCCGCCGCTCCATAGCCACTGGCAGCCGTTGACGCAGGTCGTGGTGTGGGAGGCGTCGATGGGGAAGACGTTCTTGACGACCATCGCCCGCGGGTCCGCCACGTCCACGACGGTGATGGAGCCCTTCGGGAGCAACGGCGCGACGAGCCCCGGCGCCGGGCGCGGGTCGCGGCTGATGAAGACCAGCTTGCGCTTCGGGTCGACGTCGACGTCCTCGTTCTCCCAGATCTCCTGGGGCAGCGCGCCGAGCAGCTTCGGCGCGCGCGGGTCCTTGACGTCGTAGGAGAACAGGCCGGTCTGCGTCGAGACGAACATCGTGTCGCCGATGAAGTTCAGCGAGATGGCGGTCTTGAGCTCGGGGAGGTTCGTGACGTACTCGACGTTCGCGGAGATCGCGCCGGGCGGCGGCGCGGCGACGGACGGCGAGACGGGGACGAGTACGGCGCCCGCGACAGCGAGCGCTCGCGCGAGGCGCGGCGACATGGAAGCGGACTTCGGCGCCGGGCCGGGCGGCACCTTCCCTGCGGCACCTTCCGCTACGGGTCAGGCCGCGGGCTCGAACCGCTCCTTCATCGCCTCCCACAGCCGCTGCGAGCGCTCCCAGTCCGGCTCGCGGGTCTGGAAGTTCAGCGCGTAGCCCCGGCCGCCGGTGACGAAGCCGAGGTTGATGGCGTGCAAGACGTTGCCCTCGGTCCAGTTGTACTCCCAGACCGCCGCCTCGTAGCCGCGGTATTCGGCCTTCTCGACGCGGATCTCGCGGTAGCCGCCGTGCGTGCGCGCGAAGCCCTGCGCGGCGCCGCGCCAGGCCGCGACCGCGTCGCTGCCAGGGGTGTCGGTGAAGCCGACTCGCAGGTAACGCCCGGTGCCCCGCTCGCGGAAGTCGGTCGCGCTCTCGGTGCGCGGCTGGACCTCCCAGCCTTCGGGGTAGTGGACCGTCCAGCCCTGCGTCGGGTGGGTGTACGTCACGAACGTCACGCCCGGCACGTCGCGCGGCGGGGCGGCGGACGCGCGCGGGCGGGCGCCGCCGAGGTCCGTCGAGCGCAGCCCCACGAACACCGCGGCCGCCGCGGCGGCGAGGAACAGCAGCGCCACCAGCGGTACCCGCCACCACGGCCGGCGGTCCACCGGCAGCACGCGGGCGTCGTCGCGCGGCGGCACGGCGATCGGCTGCGTCGCATCCGGCGGCGCCGCCTGGACGGCCGGGATGCCTGGCTGCGTCTCGTCGATCTCGACGGTGGCGCCGTTGGCGACGGCGGTGAGCATGGCGCGCAGGTCGGCGGCACTCGGGCGCTGCACCGGGTCCTTCGCGAGCATCGCGCGCAGCACCGGTGCGAGCGGCCCGGCGCACGGGTCCATCCGCAGCTCGTCGTGGGCCACCGCGGTGAGCGTGGCGATGGCCTCGCCGCGGTCGAACGGCGGCTGCCCGCAGACGCCGTAGTAGAGCGTCGCGCCGAGCCCCCAGAGGTCCGTCTGCGGCGTCGTGGCCTCACCCCGCGCCTGCTCCGGCGAGATGTACGCCGGCGACCCCAGGACGATCCCGGTGCTCGTGATGCGCGGGTCGTCCTTGATCTGCGCGATGCCGAAGTCGGTGAGTTTCACGGAGTCGCCGGCGACGAGGACGTTCCCCGGCTTGAGGTCGCGGTGGACGATGCCGGACGCGTGCGCGGCGGCGAGCACGTCGAGCACGGCGAGCCCGATCCGCGCCACCTCGGCCGGCGGCAGCGGCCCGTCGTCCTGGACGACGTCGGCCAGCGTGGGCGCCTCGACCAGCTCCATGACGATGTAGGTCTGGTCGTCGTCCTCGGCGACGTCGTACACGGTGACCGCGCCGGCGTGGTTGAGCATCGCGGCGGCGCGCGCCTCGCGGACGACCCGCTGCTTGAGCGCGTCACGTTCCTCGTCGGCCAGGCCGGGCTGGAGGTGCACCTCCTTGACCGCGACCGGCCGCCCGAGCACCCGGTCGTCGGCGCGCCAGACCACGCCCATGCCGCCCCTGCCCACCGGCTCGCGGAGCAGGTAGCGGTCGGCCACGATCCGCGTGCCGGCTTCCGCCATGTCCTGTCCCTGCCCGGTGCCGGTCAGGTCCATGCGCGGCAGGCGGGTGAACGGCGGTGCGGCGCCCGTTGGCAGCGCGCGAGTGCGATCGTTCGGCCGGGTTCACACCGGTTCGTCCGGGGCTACCCTGCGGTCGCATGAAGGTGTTCCTGACCGGCGGCACCGGGTTCATCGGCGGCGAGGTCGCGCGCCGGCTGCGGGACCGTGGCGACGACGTCGTCGCGCTGGTCAGGGCGCCGGGGCGGGCGGAGGCGCTGTCGGCGGTCGGCTGCGCGCTCGTGCCGGGCGACGTGACCGACGCGGCCGCCGTGCGCGCGGCGGTCGAGGGCGCCGACGCGGTGATCCACGCGGCCGCCGTGTACCGCGTCGGCATCCCCGCGGGGCAGCGGCAGGCGATGTACGACACCAACCTCGGCGGCACCCGCAACGTCCTCTCCGCCGTCCTCGACGCCGGCACCGGCAAGGTGGTGTACGTGTCGAGCGTCGTGGCGTTCGGCAACACCCGCGGCGTCGTCGTCGACGAGGCGCACCAGCATCCCGGGCGCTACACGTCGTACTACGACGAGACGAAGCACCTCGCGCACCAGGAGGCGCGGCGGCAGGTGGCGGCCGGGCTGCCGTGCGTGATCGTGCAGCCGGGCGCCGTGTACGGGCCGCGTGACCACAGCGTGATCGGCGACCTGGTGCGCCGCGTGGCGAAGGGGCGGCTGCCCGCTGTCGCGTTCCCCGAGACCGGCGTCAACGCCGTGCACCGCGACGACGTCGCCGACGGCATCCTGCGCGCGCTCGACGCCGGCCGGGCCGGGGAGGCGTACGTGCTCGGCGGCGAGCTCACCACGGTGGGCGAGATCGTCGCGACCGCCGCGCGGGTCGCCGGGCGGCGCCCGCCGCGCTTGACGGTCCCGGCCTCGTTGATCAAGGCGATCGCGCCGTTCGGCCCGCTCGTAGGGCCGGCGCTGCGGCTGCCGCCGAACGTGCGCGAGCTCGTGTCGACCAGCCACGGCGTGACGTTCTGGGCGTCGGACGCCAAGGCGCGGACCGAGCTCGGCTACGCGCCGCGGGGGCTCGAGGACGGGCTGCGCGACACGCTCGACGCCGAGGGGCTGCTCCGCGCGTGACCGCGACGGTCAGGCGGTCGCCCAGACGAGCACCTCGGCTCCGGCGAGACCCGCGACCAGTCGCCGTGATCCGGCGACGGTGAGGCGTGCCGAGTCGCCCCGGACCAGCTCGCCCGCGCCCTCCAGCGTCGCCGCGCCGCGGGCGACGTACACGTGCACGTGCCGGTCGTCGGGCACGGCCACGGACTCGCCCGGCATGAGCCGCCCGGCGTGGAGCACCGCGTCGCGCTGCCCGATGGAGACGGCGGCGTCGTCACCGCGGCCGGACGCGACGACGTGCAGCCCGCCCCTCGCCAGCTCGGCCGCCACGTCGCGCTGCTCGTACGACGGCTCCGCGCCTGGCGTGTCCGGCCGCACCCACATCTGCACGAACCGCACGGCGCGGTCGTCCCGCGCGTTCCGCTCGCTGTGCCGGATGCCGGTCCCCGCGCTCATCCGCTGCACCAGACCCGGGTAGATCACGCCGGCGTTGCCGAGCGTGTCCCTGTGCTCGAGCTCGCCGGACAGCACCCACGTGACGATCTCCATGTCCCGGTGCGGGTGCGTCTGAAAGCCGGTGCCGGCCTTGACGACGTCGTCGTTGCTGACGACGAGCAGGCCGTGGTGGGTGTTGGCCGGGTCGTAGTGCGGCCCGAACGAGAAGCAGTGTGCCGAGTCGAGCCAGCCGGTCGTCGTGCGGAACCGGTCAACCGCGCGACGGACGTCGATGGTCACGGTCGCCTGCAACGTCGCGGCCGCCCGCCCGCTTCCGTCGGGGGAACCGCTCGCGCCGGCGGCGCGTCGGAACCCCGACCGTACGACGGGAGGAACGGCAATGAGGCGAGTGCTCGCGACAGTGGCGGCGACGGTGGCGTCCACGGTGGGGGTGGCTGCTCCGGCGATCGCCTGCGGCGGGCTGATCGGCCCCAACGGCGCAGTGAACCTGCTGCGCACGACGACGTTCGCCGGCTACCACGACGGCGTCGAGCACTACGTCACGTCGTTCGCGTTCGCCGGTGGCGGGGGCGCGTTCGGGTCGCTGACGCCGCTGCCCGGCGTTCCGACCAAGGTCGAGCGCGGCGGCGACTGGACGCTCCAGCGGCTGATTCGCGAGACCGAGGTGCTGGCAGTGGCGGAGCGCGGCCGTGACGACGGGGCCGCCGTCGCCCTGTCGGCGAAGGCCGAGGTGCTGATGACCGCCAAGGTCGACGCGCTCGACATCACGATCCTCAAGGGCGGCGGCGACGAGGTCGGGCGGTGGGCGAAGGAGCACGGCTTCCGGCTGCCGCCGGACGCGCCGGAGGTGCTCGACTTCTACGCGAAGCGCAGCCCGATCTTCATGGCGGCGGCGTTCGACGCGGACGCGGCCCGCGAGCGTGGCCAGCAGGTCGGCGACGGGACGCCCGTCCACCTCACGATCCCGACCGAGAACCCGTGGGTGCCGCTGCGCATCCTCGGCCTCGGCAAGCAGGCGAACGAGCCCGTCCAGGCGGACGTGTACCTGCTCACCGACCGGCGCCCGCGGCTGCTGTCCACGGCGCCCATCGGGCGCGGCAAGACGCTGTCGCTGGCCTACGACAAGCGCGCGAACGACCAGCTCCTCACCGACCTGCGGACCGACAAGAGCGGTGACTGGGTGCCCCGGAGCGGCTGGCTCACCAAGGTCACCGTGGACGGCCCCGCGGCCGACCTGACCGGCGACCTCGCGATCGATGCGCGAGGCGAGCGCGAGCCGTCGATGGTGGCCGCCGGGTTCGACGTCCCGCTCGCCGCCGGTACGCCGGCCCGCCCGGCGGACGAGCCGGTGCTGCCGGTGGTGATCGTTGCCGTGGCCGCGCTGCTCGTGTTCGGCGCGATCACCGTGACGTCGCTGCGCGGGCGGCGTACGGCATGACGCCGCGCGGGGCAGCGGTCGCGCTCCTCGCGCTGCCGCTGCTGCCGGCCTGCGGGTCGGCGCAGGCGCGCGGCGCGACGCGGGTGGTGCTCGACGTCGAGTGGTCGACGTTCTCCGAGTCCGCGGTCACCGTGCGGCGCGGCGTGCCGGTGACGTTCGTGGTCCGCAACGGCGACCCGATCGACCACGAGCTGATCGTCGGCGACGCGGCGTTGCAGCTACGGCACGAGCGCGGGACCGAGCCGGCGCACGGCGACCGGCCCGGCGAGGTCACCGTGCCGGCGGGCGCGACGGCGGAGACGACGGTGACGTTCGAGCGGCCGGGGACGCTGTACTTCGCCTGCCACCTGCCCGGCCACTACGCGTACGGCATGCGCGGATTGGTCAGCGTCGTCGGTTAGTTACCGTCAAACGGTTGTTCTTGCACGGCGGCGTCGCCACGCTCTCCGGATGCGATCCCTCCTTGCCGCGGCCGTCGCCGCCCTGTCGCTCTCCGCGGCGCCCGCCACTGCCGTGCACGCCGACCCGATCGTCGGGTCGATGACCATCGTCTGTTACGGCTGCGGCCCGTCGAGCGGCACCGCCAGCCTCACCGTGAACGGCATCTACACCGCCTGGGCGTCGTTCAGCGTCTCCGCGCCCTCCTCGACCTGCCCCGCCACGTTGGTCGGGAACGGCACCGTGAGCGGTTACTACAACGGCTCGTTCGACTTCTATGTCTACGGCGGCGCGATGTACCTCACGATCGGCGGCGCGCACGGCGGCTCCGGCGGTGGCGTGTTCAAGGCGGATGCCAACCTGTCGTGCGGCGCGACCGGCGTGCGGGCGACCTTCGCCGCGACGATCGCCGGGCTCTAGTGTCCTGAGTCAGAAGTCCGCCGCCAGCCCGTCGAGGTCCAGGCGGTGGCCGGCCAGGCCGCAGGGAGCCCGCGTAGCAGCGCTACGCGGGCGACCGAGAACGCAGCCGGCCGTCGGCTGGGCTCGGCGGGTGCGAGCGGATTTCTGACTCAGGACACTAGGCCTGCTCGTCCTGCACGACGACCGGCTTCGCGAGCGAACGCCCCGGCAGCAGCATCGACGAGCCGAGCGCCGTCGCGACCAGCTTCCCGTCGGCGTTGCGGATCTCGGCCGACGCGACGGAGATGCTGCGGCCGTGGTTGACGACCCGGCCGACCGCGGTGAGGTCGCGGTTGTCCGGCGGGACCGGGCGGATGAACTTCACCGTGATGTCGATCGGCGCGGCGGCCGTGCCGGCGTCGGTGAGCGTGTCGGTGGCCGAGGCACACGCGGCGTCGGCGAGGTAGACGAGCAGGCCGCCCTCGACGAACCCGGTCGGGCTGCACAGCCACGGGCTGGCCGGCATCCGCCAGGTCACCGTGCCCTCGCCGACCTCGACCGGGCGCGAGCCGGTCAGGTAGTACAGGGGCGGCGGGGGCAGTGTGCCGTTCATGCACCCCCGCCAGTGCTCGATGCCCGGCAGTCCGTCGACGTCGTCGCCGAGGATCGCGCCGACCGGCTCGCGCAGGTACGGGTCCGGCGAGCCGTAATCCGGCGGCTCGTACGGCGTGAGCTCCGGTCGCGGCAGCGGCGTGTCGGCCGGCGGGAACACGAAGCACCGGCTGGTGCAGTGGGCCAGCTCGCGGCCGTCCGCGTCGGTGACCATCGCCTCCGACAGCGCGAGCGAGCGGCCCGCGTGGATGACGCGGCCCTTCGCGGTGATCGTGCGGCCGTCCGGGTACGCGGGGCGCAGGTAGCTCATCGACAGCTCGGACGTCGTGTAGATCGTCCCGGGCCCCAGCGTGGACTGGATGGAGCAGCCGAGCGGACCGTCGGCGAGCGCGGCCAGGATGCCGCCGGTGATGACGCCGTAGTGCGTCGCCAGCCAGCCGGTGGACGGCATGGTGAACGTGGACGTCCCCTCGCCGATCTCGGTGGGTCGCATCCCGGTGAGGTGGTGCATGGGGGGGTAGACGCCGTAGCCGTCGATGCCCGCCTGCATCTGCTCGCGCCCGGAGAGGCCGAGCATCTCCGGCTTGAACAACCCGCCGCGAACGGGCTCGTCGACGATCACCATGGCGCCGGACAGTAGCCGCTCCCGCCGCGCGACGGCACCGGCCGCGGGCGTGAGCCTGGTCACGTGCTGCGCGCGGGGCGGCCGGCGCGGCACACTGGCGGCGTGCCGGAGCTGCCCGAGGTCGAGTCGCTGGCCCGCTGGCTCACCGACCGCGCCGTGGGTCGCGTGGTGGCCCGCGTCGAGCCGGTCGCGATCAGCGCGCTCAAGACGTTCGACCCGCCGGTGCACGGCATCCAGGGCCTGGAGATCACCGGGGTCTCGCGGCACGGCAAGTTCCTCGACATCGACGTGTCCGGGCTGCACCTCGTCATCCACCTGGCTCGCGCCGGCTGGCTGCGCTGGAAGGACAGCCAGCCCGCGGCGCCGGCCCGGCCGGGCAGGACGCCGCTGGCGTTCCGCGTCGTGCTCGACGACGGCAGCGGCTTCGACCTCACCGAGGCCGGCACGCAGAAGAAGCTGGCCGTCTACGTCGTCCGCTCGCCCGCCGACGTACCCGGCGTCGTTCGGCTCGGGATCGACGTGCTCGACCCGGCGTTCACCGCCGAGCGGCTCGGGGAGCTGCTAACCGGCAAGCGGGTCCAGGTCAAGGGCGCGCTGACCGACCAGTCGCTGATCGCCGGCGTCGGCAACGCGTACTCCGACGAGGCGCTGCACGCGGCGCGGCTGTCGCCGTTCAAGATCGCGGGGTCGCTGGCGCCCGAGGACGTCGAACGGCTGCATGGCGCGCTGGTCGGCGTGATCGGCGACGCCGTCGAACGCTCGAAGGACCTGCCCGCCGGCGAGCTCAAGGCGGAGAAGAAGTCGGGCCTGAACGTGCACGGCCGGGCCGGCGAGCCGTGCCCGGCGTGCGGCGACACCGTGCGCGAGGTGTCGTTCGCGGACAAGTCCCTGCAGTACTGCCCGACCTGTCAGACCGGCGGCAAGCCGCTAGCCGACCGACGTCTCTCCCGGCTGCTCAAGTAGCACCCGGGGGTGCAGCGTCGCGTGGAACTGCGGCCGCCCCACGACGCCCGCTGGCGGCGAGTACCCGAGGGTGACGGCGTAGCTCTCCGGGATGTTGCCGCCGGGCACGCCGGCGTTCGTCACGGCGTCCTCGAACGACTCGAACGACGTGCCGTGGTAGCTCTGCGCGTTCTCCATGAGACCCCCGTCTCGTCGGGTGCGTGGCGGCACCGTAACGCGGGTGGCACAGTTCCGGCCATGAGCATCCCGACCGTGACCCCGGGCGACGTGACCGGGGAGACGTACCTGCTCGACGTGCGCGAGGCCGACGAGTGGGCGGCCGGCCACATCGCGGGCGCCGCGCACATCCCGATGAGCGGGCTGCTCGGGCGGCTCGGCGAGGTGCCTAAGGACAGGGACGTCGTCGTCGTGTGCAAGGTCGGCGCGCGGTCCGCGCAGGTGACGGCGTACCTGCGTCAGCAGGGCTGGGACAGCGTGCGCAACCTCGACGGCGGCGTCGTGGAGTGGGTGCGCGCGGGGCGCGAGCTCGTCACGGAGAGCGGCAACCCCCCGGGCATCCTGTGATCGACGTCGCCACGGTCGGGCCGATCCGCCGCGGCGAGGGGCTGCGGCTGTCGAGGGTGCAGTACGCGCGCTTCGCCGACCTGCTCGACGCGCTGTCGCCCGAGGAGTGGGCGGCGCCGACCGACTGCGCGGGCTGGGACGTCAAGGCGGTCGCGTCCCACGTCCTGGGCAGCCTCGAGGACATCAGGAAGCCGCACGGGTTCGTGCGCCGGTACCAGCTGGCGCGCAAGGAGGACGGCGACTGGCTGGACGCGTTGAACGCCGTGCAGGTGCGCGAGCACGCGGCGTGGGAGCCGGGCCGGATCGCCGCGGAGCTGCGCGCAGTCGTCAAGCCGGCGCTGCGGATGCGGGCGCGGACGCCGTTGCTGCTGCGCACGGTGGTCCGGCCGACGCTGCCGGTCGCCGGCCGGGTCCCGCTGTCGTGGATCGCCGACGTCGTCTACACCCGCGACACGTTCCTGCACCGGGTGGACGTCTGCCGCGCCACCGGCCGCGAGGTCGTCGTGGACGACGTCGAGCGGCGGGTGATCGCGGACATCGTGCGCGAGTGGGCGGGGCGGCACGGGGCGCCGTTCGTGCTGCGGCTGACGGGGCCGGCCGGGGCGACGTACGGCTCTGGGACAGGCGGCGCGGAGATCGCGTGCGACGCGGTGGACTTCGCGCGCTACGTCGGCGGCCGCGGCAACCCCGAGGGGCTGCTCGCGACGCCGGTGCAGTACTGACGCGGCACCGTCCACAGCCCGCTCGTCGTCGCCCACAGATTGCCGCGGCGTACTCCCGCCGGGTGGCGCGGCACCGCACCGTAGGGGCATGACGTACGGGGGAGCCGAGGAGCACCATGAGTGTCGTGACCGCCCTGCCGCAGCAGCAGCCAGGGCGGCCGTTCACGCGGGCCGACCTGGAGTCGATGCCCGATGACGGCCGCCGCTACGAGCTCGTCGACGGGTGCCTGCTCGTGACGCCCGCACCGTCGCCGCTGCACCAGAACGCGGTCGGACGGTTGTACCGGCTGCTCGATGACGCCGCGCCGCCGGACATGCAGGTACTTTTCGCGCCGCTGGACGTCGTCCCGGCTGAGGACACCGCGATGCAGCCGGACGTGCTGGTTGGCCGGCGGTCGGCGTTCACCGCGAAGGAGCTCGCCGGCGCGCCGCTGCTCGCGGTGGAGGTCCTGTCGCGGAGCACCCGCAGCTTCGACCTCGGCGCGAAGCGGGAGCGGTACGAGCGGGCCGGGACACCGGCGTACTGGGTGTTCGACCCGACGACGGTCCGGCTGCGCGCGTGGGACCTGCGCGAGGGCGAGTTCGTGCTGGTCGCGGACGTTACCGGCGACGAGGCGTACGCCGCGGCGGTGCCGTTCCCGGTCACGGTGGTCCCGGCCACGCTGGTCTGACGTACGCTGCACCCCTGTCCGCGGGAGTCCGGCCAACCGGGCTGAGAGGGCGGCTACCGGGCCGCCGACCGTTCGAACCTGTCGGGTCATGCCGGCGTAGGGAGCGTGCGCGATGCCGTCGTCCAAGACGTACCTGCCGGGGAGCCGGCCCGACCTGCGGGTGCCGATGCGCGAGGTCCGGCTCACGACCGGCGACAGCGTCGTGCTCTACGACACGAGCGGGCCGTACACCGACCCGGACGTCGGCACCGATGTCCGGCGCGGGCTGCCGGGGCTGCGCGAGCAGTGGATCGCCGAGCGCGGCGACGTCGCGGCGTACGACGGCCGCATCCCGCACGTCCTCGACGGCGCCGAGCCGCGCCGCCCGCTGCGCGCCACCGACCCCGAGCGCGCGGTCACGCAGCTCGCCTACGCGCGCCGCGGCGAGGTCACGCCGGAGATGGAGTTCGTCGCGATCCGCGAGGGGGTCACGCCGGAGTTCGTCCGCGCCGAGGTGGCTAGCGGCCGGGCGATCATCCCCGCCAACGTCAACCACCCCGAGTCCGAGCCGATGTCGATCGGCCGGGGGTTCCTCGTGAAGATCAACGCGAACATCGGCAACAGCGCGGTCGCCTCCTCGATCGAGGAGGAGGTCGAGAAGATGACGTGGGCGACCCGCTGGGGCGCCGACACCGTCATGGACCTCTCGACCGGCAAGAACATCCACACCACCCGCGAGTGGGTGGTGCGCAACTCGCCGGTGCCGATCGGCACGGTGCCGATCTACCAGGCGCTGGAGAAGGTGGACGGCAAGGCGGCCGACCTGTCGTGGGAGGTCTACCGCGACACGCTGATCGAGCAGTGCGAGCAGGGCGTGGACTACTTCACGGTGCACGCCGGCGTGCTGCTGCGCTACGTCCCGATGACCGCCAGGCGCAAGACCGGCATCGTCAGCCGCGGCGGCTCGATCATGGCCGCGTGGTGCCTGGCCCACCACCAGGAGAACTTCCTCTACACGCACTTCGAGGACATCTGCCGGATCCTCAAGCAGTACGACGTGGCGTTCTCGCTCGGTGACGGGCTGCGCCCGGGGAGCATCTACGACGCCAACGACGACGCGCAGCTCGGCGAGCTGCGGACGCTGGGCGAGCTGACGAAGGTCGCGTGGGAGCACGACGTCCAGGTCATGGTCGAGGGGCCGGGCCACGTCCCCATGAACAAGATCAAGGAGAACATGGAGCTCCAGCTGGAGCTCTGCCACGAGGCGCCGTTCTACACGCTCGGCCCGCTGACGACGGACATCGCGCCGGCGTACGACCACATCACCAGCGCGATCGGCGCCGCCATGATCGGCTGGTACGGCACCGCGATGCTCTGCTATGTCACGCCGAAGGAGCACCTCGGGCTGCCGAACCGCGACGACGTCAAGGAAGGCGTCATCACGTACAAGATCGCGGCGCACGCGGCCGACCTGGCGAAGGGGCACCCGGGCGCGCAGGCGTGGGACGACGCGCTCTCCGACGCGCGGTTCGAGTTCCGGTGGGAGGACCAGTTCGACCTCTCGCTCGACCCGGACCGGGCCCGCGACTACCACGACGAGACGTTGCCGGCCGCACCCGCGAAGACCGCGCACTTCTGCTCGATGTGCGGCCCGCACTTCTGCTCGATGCGGATCACGCAGGACGTCCGCGCGTACGCCGCCGAGCGCGGCATCGGCGACGACGAGGTGCTGACGGCCGGGATGAAGGAGAAGTCGGCGGAGTTCGTCGAGCTCGGCTCGTCGGTCTACGTGCCGGAGGCGTAGCCGGCGGTCAGCCGTCGGTGGCGTGCGGCGGCGGCGCGTCGTCCACCGGCTCGACCACCGACGCCGGCGGCTCGTCGCTGCCCTTGCGCTTCTTCTTGCTGTCCTGCGGCGACGCCGACAGGAACGCCAGCACCAGCGCCGCGCCGAAGATCGCGAACGTCAGCCCCGGGCGGCGCTTCACGAGCTCGAACGAGTCCGGGAGGATGTCCTTGAACAGGTCGAAGAAGCTCGCGTCGTAGGCGTTCGCGGTGAACGCCGCCTCGCCCGCGACGGTGCCGAGGACGCAGGCGAGCGCGGTGATGAGCACCGCGATGATCCGTACAGGCACCGTGGAGCGGCCGGAGACCAGCCGCATGACGTAGCCGACGATCAGCCCGATGACGACGGAGACGCCGACGTACTCGCGCTCGGCCTGCACGTAGATGTACGACCACAGCGCGACGCCCACGACGACCACGCCGAGCGAGGCGAGGATCGCCGCCACGAGCCGGCCCCCGCCCGGGCGGGCGTCCGCCGCGACGGGTGCGGCGTCGCCGCCGAGCGGGTCGGCGTGCGTCGTCCCGGCGAGCGGCTCGCCCGGCAGCGAACCGCCGGCCGGGCCGGTCCCGCCGTCGTTCTCGACGTACGCGGAGCCGCGGTCGTCGTCCGAGGTCGTCACGGTGTGCCCCCAAATGTCGGCTTCAGCGAGCGAGCGTACGCGAATCGGACTCCCGGTCCAGCAACCACCGCTTCACCGGCAGGCCGCCGGCGTAGCCGCCGAGCCCGCCACCGGCCCGCAGCACCCGGTGGCAGGGGACGACGATGCAGAGCGGGTTCGCCCCGAGCGCGCTGCCCGCGGCGCGCACCGCCTTCGCGTTGCCGGCCGCCGTCGCCACCTCCGTGTACGTCCGCTGCCGCCCGTACGGGATCGCCGCCGCGGCGGCGAGCACCCGGCGCTGGAAGTCGCTGCGGACCAGCCGATCGTCCAGCGGCAGGTCGAACGCCGTCCGTTCCCCGGCGAAGTACGCGTCGAGCTGCCGCCGCGCCGCGTCCGCGCGGGCGGCCGACTCCACGACGCGCGGCGACACCCGCCCGGCCAGCTCGGCGAGCACCGCGTCGTAGGCGTCGAACGACACCCGCACCAGCCCGCGTTCGGTGACCGCGACCCAGACCCGGCCGAACGGCGCGTCGACCGGCCCCACCGCCACGTCCGCCAGCGGCGCCGCGGCGACCAGGAAGCGCTCGACGGTCGCGGCGGGCGCGCCGGGACCGCCGCTCAGGACGGGGAGCTCTGCCATGTCTGCCTCAGTTTCGTGACGCCCTCGTGGACGTTGCGGCGGGCGGCCTCGGGGGAGGTGCCCATGACGGCCGCGATCTCGGCGTAGCCGAGGTCGGCGACGAAGCGGTGGACGACGGCGACGCGTTGCTTCTCGGGGAGCCGGCGGACGTCGGCCCACAGCGCGGGGTCCACGTCCGGCGGCGGATCGGCGGCGAGGTCCGGTACCTCGGCGGCCGCTCGGGGGCGGCGACCGCGCGCGCGGTGCTCGTCCACCGCCTTGGAGCGGGCGATCGCGAACAGCCAGCCGCGCAGGTTCGTCGTCTCGCGCGGCGGCCACGACCGCAGCGCGGCCAGCCAGGTCTCCTGGAAGCAGTCGTCCGCGTCCTGGGCGCCGACGGTCGCGACGAGCAGCCGCCACACCGCGTCGCGGTGCTCGGCGAAGAACGTCTGGAACGGCGGTGCCCCCACGGGCACTAGAACGTACCGACCGCCGGTTCCGTGAGGTCGGCGCGGCCGAGCGCGCGGTCGGTCACGTCCACGGCCGCCGGGCGCGCGACCGGGCGCTTGAGCAGCACGCGCACCCACGTCTTGCCGAGGTGCTCGCCAGAGATGTCCATGCCGACGGCCTCCCAGCCGTCCGCGCCGAGCCGGGTGAGCTCCGCGTCCGGCCCGGACCCGGCCGGCACCTCGCTCCATCGGTACTCCCACATGGCCGCAGTTGTACCCGCCCGCACCGGCCCGGCTATCTGCCGAACGGGTGAACCTGGCGTGGTCCGATTAGTCCCCTTCGGGCCATTTGGCCCGGGAAAGTCCGGCCGACCGGCCGATGCGCCGCTCTGATCCGGCCGGGACACTGGCGCGAGGCACGTTTTCGCGTGCCCTGGGGAACGCTGTGATCCGCCCGGCTTCATCTGGTCGCCTTGCCGGGCGGGGAGCGAGTGGCGAAACCGGCCCTTCCGTCGTAGTCCGGGAGTCGTCGTGTTCCTCGCCCGATCCGGTGCCGTCAGCGCTGTCAGCACCGTCCTCGCCGTCGCCCTGCTCGGGTCGTCGGCCGCGTACGCCGGCGACGACCTCGTCACCGACGGCGACGGCGCGGTCCCCGTCTCGGCGAGCGCGCTGTCGTTCGGCGCCGTGTGCCGCGGCACGTCGGGCAGCAAGACCGCGGCGTTCGCGATCCGGCACAGCGGCGGCGGCCAGGTCTTCGCCGACGGCGCCACGGTCGCGCTCTCGGTCGTCTCGGCGCCCGCCGGCGTGACCGCCGGGTCGTTCGGGACGATCACGCTCCCGGCCGACTGGATGTCCTCGCCGAACGGCACGCTGAGCAACGCCACCACGGGCGTCGTCACGATCGACACCAGCACCCTCCGGTCGTACTCGGGCACAGTGACGTTCCGCGCCACGGGCGACACGCTCACCAAGGACGGCATCGGGACGCTGACCCGCGACGACGCCGTCTCGCTGACCGGCTCGGTCGTCGCGTGCGACTCGACGCCGCCGGTGCTCACGCTGCCCGGCACCGTCACGGTGGAGGCGGCCGGCCCGGCCGGCGCCGTCGCGACGTACACCGCCTCGGCGCACGACGCCGCCGACGGCCCGCGCCCGGTCACCTGCTCGCCGCTGTCCGGCACGACGTTCGCGCTCGGCAACACCACCGTCACCTGCTCGGCGAGCGACACCACCGGCAACACCGCGACGGGCACCTTCACCGTCCGCGTCGTGGACACGACCGGCCCGGCGCTCACGCTGCCGGCCAGCCGCACCGTCGAGGCGACGTCGCCGGCCGGCGCGGCCGAGACGTTCACCGCGACCGCGACGGACGTCGTGGACGGCGCCCGCCCCGTGACCTGCGCGCCCGCCTCCGGCGCGACGTTCGCGCTCGGCGCGACCACGGTCTCGTGCACCGCCGTCGACACCCGCGGCAACGTGAGCTCGGGCACGTTCGGGATCACCGTCATCGACACGACCGACCCGGTGCTGGCGCTGCCGGCCGGCGTCACCGCCGAGGCCACCTCCGCCGACGGCGCCGCCGTCACGTACGCCGCGTCCGCGAGCGACACCGTCGACGAGTCGGTGCCGCTGAGCTGCGACCACGCGTCCGGCGCGACGTTCCCGCTCGGCACGACGGTCGTCACCTGCACGGGCACCGACGACTCGGGCAACGCCGCCACCGGCACGTTCAGCGTGCACGTCGGCGACACGACGGACCCCGTCGTCAACGTCCCCGGCCCGCTGACCGTCGAGGCGACCGGCCCGGCCGGTGCGACCGCGACCTACGCCGCGAGCGCGTTCGACGCCGTGGACGGCGCGCTGACGGCGGCCTGCGCGCCCGCGTCGGGCGCGACGTTCCCGCTCGGCACCACCACCGTCACGTGCACGGCCGCCGACACGGCGGGCAACGACGCGAGCGCGTCGTTCCCGGTCACCGTGGCCGACACGACGCCGCCCGCCCTGACCGTGCCCGCCACGATCGTCGCCGAGGCGACCGGTCCGGACGGCGCAGCGGTCACGTACGAGGTCGCCGCGTCGGACGCGGTGGACACCGACGTCACGATCGGCTGCACCGTGCCGTCCGGGACGTTCGCGCTCGGGACGACCACCGTCACCTGCACCGCGACCGACGACGCGGGCAACGTCCGCACGCGGTCGTTCGACGTGACGGTCGAGGACACGACGAAGCCGCAGCTGACGCTGCCCGGCACGCTGGTGGTCGAGGCGACCGGACCGGACGGCGCCGCCGTCCTCTACGACGCCACCGCCGCCGACACCGTGTCCGGCTCGCGGGCGGTCACGTGCGTCCCGGCCGCCGGCTCGGTCTTCGCGCTCGGCAGCACGACCGTCTCCTGCTCGGCGACGGACGCGGCGGGCAACGTCGCGACCGGCACGTTCGCGGTCGTCGTCCAGGACACCACCGACCCGGTGCTGAACGTCCCCGGCGGCGCGATCGAGGAGGCCACCGCCGCGAGCGGCGCGCTCGTCACCTACGCCGTCAGCGCGACCGACGTCGTGGACCAGAACGTCACCATCGCGTGCGCGCCGCCGTCCGGCAGCCGGTTCCCGCTCGGCCGCACGACGGTCGCGTGCACCGCCACCGACGACGCCGGCAACGACGTCACGCGGACGTTCGACGTCGTCGTGCAGGACACGACGGCTCCGGTCGTCGGCGTCCCGGCCGACCAGACCGTCGAGGCGACCGGCCCGGCCGGCGCCGCGTACGCGTTCACCGCGACCGCGAGCGACGCGGTCTCGCCGGTGACGCCGGCCTGCACGCCGGCCTCGGGTGCGACGTTCGCGCTCGGCGCCACCCCGGTGTCCTGCACGGCGACCGACGCCGCGGGCAACACCGGCAGCGCGTCGTTCACGGTCACCGTCGTGGACACGACGCCGCCCGCGCTGACGATGCCGGCCGACCAGCTCCTCGAGGCCACCGGCCCCGGCGGCGCCGCGGCGTCGTACGAGCCCGCCGCCGTCGACGCGGTCGACGGCACGGTGCCGGTGAGCTGCACGCCTGCGTCGGGCGCGACGTTCGCGCTCGGCTCGCACGAGGTCACCTGCACGACGACCGACGACGCGGGCAACGACGCCGCGGGGACGTTCACGGTCGAGGTAGTGGACACCACCGCGCCGGTGCTCACGCTGCCGGCCAACGTCGTGGAGGAGGCGACCGCCCCGGGCGGCAACGCCGTCACGTACACCGCCACCGCGACCGACGTCGTGGACGGCACCGTGCCGGTCTCCTGCTCGCCGGCCTCCGGCTCGACGTTCCCGGTGACGACCACCCCGGTCGCCTGCTCGGCCTCGGACGAGGCTGGCAACACGGCCAACGGCGGCTTCACCGTCACCGTCAAGGACGAGACCGCGCCCGCGGTCACGGTCCCCGGCAACGCGACGATCGAGGCGACCGGCCCGGCCGGCGCCGTGCACACGTTCAGCGCGAGCGCGCATGACGTCGTGGACGGCCCCGTTCCCACGACGTGCGACCCGGCCAGCGGCGCGACGTTCGCGCTCGGCGTGACGTCGGTGCTCTGCACCGCGAGCGACACGCGCGGCAACACCGGCTCGGGCGGGTTCACGGTGAACGTCGTGGACACGACGGCGCCGGTCGTCACCGTGCCGGCCGACCGCACCATCGAGGCCACCGGCCCCGGCGGCGCGGCGACGACGTTCACGGCCTCCGCGACCGACACGGTCGCCGGCTCGCCCGCGGTCACCTGCGGGCCGGCCAGCGGCGCGACGTTCCCGCTCGGCGTCACGACCGTCACCTGCTCGGCCGCCGACGGCGCGGGCAACGTGGGCTCGGCGTCGTTCACGGTCACGGTCGTGGACACGACCGCACCGGCGGTGACGGTCCCGGGCACGATCACGACCGAGGCGACCGGCCCGGCCGGCGCGACCGTGACGTTCGCGGCGTCCGCGACCGACGCGGTCTCGGGCACGCCGGCGACGGCGTGCAACCCGGCGAGCGGGACGACGTTCGCGCTCGGCAGCACGCCGGTCACCTGCACCGCGGCCGACGCGGCCGGCAACATCGGCTCGGCGACGTTCACCGTGCGCGTGGTCGACACGACGGCGCCGGCCCTGACGGTCCCTGCCGGGCTGGTGGTCACCGCGACCAACGCGAGCGGCGCGGTCGTGACGTACGAGCCGAGCGCGACCGACGTCGTGTCCGGCTCGGTCGCCGTGGTGTGCACGCCGGCCTCCGGCGCGACGTTCCCCGTCGGCACGACGACCGTCGCCTGCTCGGCGACCGACGGCGCTGGCAACACGGCCGTGAGGTCGTTCACCGTGTCGGTGCGGTTCGCGTTCAGCGGCTTCCTGCAGCCGGTCAACGACACCGCGCACCAGACCGGTGTCAGCCAGAGCAAGTTCCGGCTGGGCAGCACGGTGCCGCTGAAGTTCACGCTCGGCACGCTGGGCGGCGGCTCGGTGCAGCAGGCCGGCAGCCCGGCGTTCGCCAAGGCGTACCGCGGTGCGGCGTGCGACTCGGCGACGTCGGTGGAGACCCCGCCGGAGGCGTCCTCGACCACGGGTACGACCTACCGCTGGGACAGCACCGGCCAGCAGTACATCTACAACTTCTCCACCAAGGGCCTCACCGCCGGCGAGTGGCGGGTGTGGGCGCAGACCGGTGACGGGCAGAGCCACTACGTGGACCTCTGCCTGACCAGGTAGCCGCGGTCCGCCCGCGCGTGGGTGCCCCCGCGCGCGGGCGGCCGCTCTCTCCCGGGCGGTTCCCCGGCCGTTCCTCGGGGCGGCTACGGTGTGGCGCCATGCGGCGGCACGAGCGGTTCCTCGCCTACGGCGCCGGCGGCTGGGTCTTCGAGGTCGTGTTCACCGGGCTCAAGGGCCCGGTACGCGACAAGGACTGGCGGCTGGCCGCGCACACCTACCTCTGGATGCTGCCGATCTACGGCTCGGCCGCGTACCTGTTCGAGCCGGTGCACGACGTGCTGCGCGCGCGGCCGTGGTGGCAGCGCGGGGCGGCGTACACGGCGGGCTTCTACGCCGTCGAGGCGGCGACCGGCGAGGCGATCCGCCGGGTCACCGGCGAGGTGCCCTGGGACTACGCGCGCCCGCGCGGCAGCCGCCCGGTGCCGCGGCACTGGCGCGGGCTGGTGCGGCCGGCGTACGCGCCGGTGTGGTTCGCCGCCGGGCTGCTGGCCGAGCGCGCCCACGACCGGCTGACTAGGTGAACCGCAGGTACTGGTACGCCGTGGCCTTCGCGGCGAGGTAGCTGTTACCGGTGAACGTCGACCGGATCCGGTACGGCACGCCGACCATCGGGTCGCCGGTCAGGACGCCGACCGCTTCGTCGCTGCCGCCGATCCCGACGCAGCTCGCGGTCGAGACGGTCCGCCACGCGCCGGACGTGTAGCGCTGCGCGGTCATCGCGAAGCAGCCGTGGGTGGACGGTCGCGCGGTCGCGCTGACGACCGGGTCGGCGGTGCGCCGGTAGAGGCGGTACCCGTTCGACGTCGCGTAGTAGCCGGACAGCGTCTGCGACACCGCCGCGTAGACCCGCACGGTGCGGGTGACCTTGCGCGGCTCGTACACGTCGTCCCCGGCGAACGACGCGGTGTACGTCGTCTTCCAGTAGAGCGTGTGCGTCGTCCGCAGGTAGCCGTTCGAGTCGACCTTCGCGCTCACCAGCGTGCGTCCCGTACGGTCCAGCGGCTTGGCCGTGATCGTCACGGTGCGGTTCGTGTATGTCGGGCCGAGGCGCGCCAGCACGCGCGCGGTGGCGAGATGGTTGTAGATCGTGGCGTTCGTGATCATCGACAGCGCGGGCGTGAGGCCGCGCACCGTCATGGCGAACGCCTTCGTGGACGCCGCGTAGGTGCTGTCGCCGGCGAAGCTCAGCGTGTACGTGTAGGCCCCGCGCTTCGCCACCTTGTCCGTGATGGCGAACGACCCGCCGCTGCCGGTCGTCCGGTTCGCGAGCGTGACCGTGCCGTACTTGCTCGACCGCTTGACGTGCACGACCTTGCCCGCGCCGGCCGACAGGGTGCCCGTGAGCGTGTACGCGGTGCCGACCTTCATCGTGGCCGGCTTCGACAGCGTGAACGCCGTCGGGATCCTCGTCGGGTCGTGCCGGACGTGCAGCGTGTGGGTGTTGCGGCCCGTGCCGTCCCAGTACTCGCTGACCGCGTAGAGCACGGATAGGTCGGGGGTCGAGGCGAGGCCGTGTTCGATGAGCGTGTAGTAGCCGGCGCCGAGCTCGTACGTGCGGACGGGCGCCCCGTCGCTCTCCCGGTAGATCCGGATGTCGGGGTCCCCCGACGCTCGCACGCCGGAGACGAGATACCCGTTCGCGGCGAGCGCAGAGTTGGGGTACGGGTGGTTGCTGGAGAACGAGCCCGCGTTCGACAGGTCGGCGACGTTGTAGATCGGCTGGCTGTACGAGGGACCGGGCGGCACGATCACGCGCAGGTTGTCGGGCGTCACCGCGATGTCGCTCGCGCCGCCGAACTGCATCGTCGCTGGCGTGCCCAGCGTCGTGCCCGTCACGGGGTACGAGTACAGCGTCGTCGGCGAGCTGCCCTTGCCCGTCACGAGGAGGCGGTCGCCCGCCGCGACGACCCACACGCCCGCGTAGAACGTCGGGTCCGTCTTCGCGAGCGTGACGGCGGGCGGCTCGGCAGCGAGGTCGACGACGCCGACCCGGTGCGCCCAGCTGCCGCTGCCGCAGCCGTAGCCGAACCACAACGCGGTGCCGATGATCGCGACGTCCGACGGGCAGGTCTGCGCGCCGGTCGCGTAGCGCGCAGTCTCCACGAGCGTCGTCGTGTCGTACGCGGCGATGGCGTCGTTCGCCGACAGCGCGGCGTAGAGCGTGCCGCCGTCGGCGGATAGCGTGAGCCCGCGCGCGCCGGCCATCGGCGCCAGCGAGGTGACGGGTGCGCCGTCGAGCGAGCGGACGAGGATCTTGTTGTCGTTGCCGCTGATGAACAGCCGGCCCTGCGCGGCGGCGACGGCCATGTCGGAGTAGCCGAGGCCCGGCAGCGCGTAGTTCGTGTCGGCGGCCGCCGTAGCGGCCGGCGCCGCGGCGACGAACACGCCGCTCACGACGGCGAGCGCGGCCAGGACGGCGGTTCGACGGATCACGGGAGTCCCCCACGGTCACGGACAGTGACGACCGACTCTACGCGCGGGTCTCGGGCGCGGCGCGCGAACGGGCGAATCGGCGTAACGTTCCGAACGTCGTTCGGTATCGGAGGTGCCTGTGCCCGTCATCAACGTCCCCGAGGAGTACGTCGCCCTCACCGACGCGCTGCGCGACTTCGTGGCGCGCGAGGCGCGGCCGCTCGAGGAGCAGTACGCGCAGGAGCTGCAGGAGACCGCGCACATCGCGAACGCCGTGGAGCTGCGCCGCGCGCTGCGGAAGAAGAGCGTCCAGGCCGGCTTCTACGGCCTGTTCATGCCGGAGGAAGTGGGCGGCGCCGGCATCGGCTACCTCGGCATGGCGATGGCGTACGAGGCGGTCGCGGCCACCGGCTCCTACCTCGCCAACGGCGGCGGCCTGCTCCCCAACGTCGAGGGCCCGACGCCCGTCCTGCTCGACTGCAACGAGGAGCAGCGCGAGCGGTACCTGATGCCGACGATGCGGGCCGAGCGGGAGGCGGCGTTCGCGCTCACCGAGCCGGAGGCCGGCTCCGACGCGACCAAGATCAAGACGCGCGCGGTGCGGCAGGGTGACCGGTTCGTGGTCAACGGCCGCAAGCACTTCATCACGCACGGCGCCGAGGCCGACTACGTCCTGCTGTTCGCCGTCACCGACGCCGACAAGGGCGCGCAGGGCGGCATCACCTGCTTCCTCGTCGACACCGACACCCCCGGGTTCGTCGTCGCGCGCAAGCAGCAGACGATGTACGACAGCCACCAGGCCGAGCTGGTCTTCGAGGACATGGAGGTCGGCGCCGAGCAGATCCTCGGCCGCGAGGGCTACGGGTTCTACTCGGCGATGCGCTGGATCAACGGCGGCCGCATCCAGATCGCGGCGAACGCCGTCGGCGTCGCGCAGCACCTCTACGACCGGATGCTCGACTACGCGAAGACGCGCGAGGCGTTCGGCAAGCCGATCGGCAAGAACCAGTACGTGCAGGGTCACATCGTGGACTCGCTGTGCGAGCTCGAGCAGGCGCGCTACCTCGTCTACGCCGCCGCCGACGCGATCGACGACGGTGGCGACGGCCGGCTGTGGGCGGCGAAGGCGAAGTACGTGGCGTCGGAGATGGTCGGGCGGGTCGCCGACCGGGCCATCCAGGTCTACGGCGGCAACGGCTACATGACCGAGATGGGCATCGAGCGCTTCGCCCGGATGGTCCGCGCGATGCGCCTCTACGAGGGCACGTCGGAGATCCTCAAGACGAACGTCGCCAAGGGCCTCGGCCTCTAGTCAGGGCACGACCCGCCGCCACGACGCGCCTCCGGCCGCCGGGCCGGCGCTACGGCACCGGCAGGATCGCCAGTGTCGTCGTGTCGGGACGCGGCTTGAGGATGGCCAGCCGCGTGCCGTCCGGCGACGCCGCGATCGACGTGACGGTCTTGTCGTAGAGCCGTTCGACCGCGCCGGTCGCGAGGTCGACCCGCGAGACGCCGATCAGCGTGCCGCCGCGCGACGTGACGTAGACCGCCTTGCCGTCGCCGGACCAGGTGAGGTCGGCGACGGACGGGATCGGTGGACCGACCCGCTCCGGCGCGAACGGCGTGACGGCCGAGACGTACACGTACGTGTTCGGCGTGCCCGGCGGCGACCCCACGAACGCTACCCGCCTGCCGGTGCGGTCGATCCGCGCGAACGCCGCCCGGCCGGTCCCCGCGCAGCCGGTCCCGCGCAGCGGCGCCGCCAAATCCCAGCCGGGCGCGGCGGTGAGCGGCCCGTCGGCTACCCGGGCGCCGCTGACGCGGGCCAGGCCGGTGCACTCGTTCGCCACGTCGCCGACGAACGCCGGCCGGCCGTCGCGGCCGACGGTGACGTGTTCGAGCACCATGGCGCCCGCGTCGGCCAGCGGCGTCGCGCGGCCGGTGGCGACGTCGTAGGAGAGGACCCGCGACCGCTTCGGGTCGGGGCAGTGCTCGACGTACGCGACGACGCCGTCGCGGATGCGGGCCGGCCCGGTCGCGACCGCCCCGGCGCAGTCGGCCGGCGCCGGAGGCGTCACGCGCCGCGTCGTTCCGGTCGTGGCGTCCACGATCACCCAGGTCGGCGTCTTCGCCGCCGTCGTCGGGTCGGGGAACTCGACGGTGAGGACCTCGGTCGCCGACAGCCAGGTCAGCGTGTGGACGCTGATGCTCTCGATCCGGTGGTTGGTCGCGGCGGGGATGCCGGGGTCCCGGTCCTCGGCGGGGCCCCTGGAGGGCCGGGTCCGGCCGCCGGAGTCGCACGCGGACAGCGCGAGCAGGGCGGCCAGCGCCGCCGTCGCGCGCCTCATTCCGCCGGGCGCGACCACACCGCGCGGAAGCGCCGGTGGCCGCCGGTGTCCACGAAGTCCTCGAACGACTCCGTCGTCAGCAGCTGCGCGACCATGGACAGGTCGCGCTTGGTGAGCGGCCACGGCAGGTCGCCCTCAGGGTCGTCGTCCTCCCGGCCGCGGGCGATGAGCAGCAGCCGCCCGCCGGGCGCGACGAGCCCGGGCAGCGCCAGCAACGCCTCCCGCCGCGGCTCCCCGCGCAGCACCTGCACGGTGTAGACCTCGACCACCAGGTCGAACGACTGCGTCCACTCGGCCGGCGGGTGCAGCAGGTCGGCGACGGCGTACGTCACCGGCGAGCCGGCGTGGCTCCGGCGCGCCCACTCGACCGCGCTCGGCGCGACGTCGAACGCCGTCACCTCGTAGCCGCGCCGGGCCAGCTCCTCAGCGTCGTCGCCGAGCCCGCAGCCGACGACGAGGCAGCGCCCCCCGTGCGCGGGCTCGCGGTCCAGCCAGTCGAGCAGGTTCGGGTTCGGCTCGCCGTCGGCCCAGGGGACCTTCGTGGCATCCCCGCCCGCGCGGGCGTAGAGCGTCTCCAGCCAGCCGGTCTCGTCACCCTTCGCGTGCGCCGCCTCGGCGAGCTCGAGCGCGTGGTCGTGTGCGTCCGCCATGGCGTTCACTCTGGCAGAACGACGCCGTCCCGACGCGCGCACACCGTCGTACGCTCCGGCGTCGCGCGCAGGATGACCTCGTCGCAGAGGGCCGCCGCGAGCCGGAGGTCGCCCTGCGGCCCCTCGACCAGCGCGGTGCTGTCGGAGTCCACGAAGATGTCGATGCCGGTGCCGGTGTTGTACAGCCGCAGCACCACGCCCTCGGAGGCGCCCGTGCAGAGCTCGGTCATGACGACGAGCAGGTCGTCCACCGCGTCGGTGCGGACCCGCTGGTCGCGCAGCCAGCTCTCGCAGAGCTGGCGCGCCAGCCAGACTGCACCGTCGTGGTCGGCGTCGAAGTCGTAGACGAGGGTCGCGTCGTCGCGCAGGCTCGGCGTCCCCATACGTGGGTCGTTGGCCGGAACGGGACGATCGAAACCCGTCACGTCGGCAACCACCTGAGCATGAGCAGGCACCACACGACGTGCGTGACGGCCGGCGCCCACCACCCGCCGCTCGCCCGGCGGCTCAGGCCGAGCACCACGCCGAGCACACCCGCGGCGAGCGTCAGCGCGACGTTGCCGACGAGCAGCGTGGCCGCCATGTGCGTCAGTGTGGCCGTGAGGACCGGCCGGCGGAACCGTTCGAAGACAGCGCCCCGGTAGAACACCTCCTCGGCGACGCCCGCCAGCGTCGCGCCGAGCACGAGGTCCCACGCGGCGCCGGAGTACAGATGCCGGGCCAGCTCGGTCACGTCTCTGGTGAAGGGCCCGATCCACGACGTCACGATGGCCAGCACCGTGAACGCCAGGAACAGCAGCACGCCGGTCAGCGCGGGCGCCACCACCGGTCGCCGCCCGCGCCGGTGCGCGACCGGCCAGCCGCCGGACGCGTACGCGCCCAGCAGCAGCACCGCGACGAGGACGTACGTCAGCACCGCCTGCCGCCCCGACCCCGGTTGCGCCCCGAACGTCGCGCGCGTCGTGACTGCCGCGACCACGACGGTGGCGGCGAGCACGGGCAGGTGGCGGCGGCGGGTCACGGTCGCGACCGTATCGGCATAGGCTTCCGCGCCGTGAGCACTCCTGCGGACATCCCCGTCGTCGGCGCCCGTCAGCCCTGCCCGTGTGGCTCCGGCCGCCGTTACAAGGCCTGCCACGGCTCGGCCCGCGCCGATCGCACGATGGTCGGGCGGCCCTTCGCGGGGCGGGCCGACGAGCCCGAGTGGGTGATGCTGCGCGAGGTCGTGCCCGCCGCGACCGCGCCGATCACCACGGTGGACGGGCGCAAGGCGACGCTGGCGACCGTGCTGCCGATGGCCTGGCCGGCGATGGTGCGCGCGGACGGCGAGGTGTTCCTCGGGCTGCAGGTGCCGGGGCGTTCCGGCGACGTCGCCGCCGACCTCGGCGGCGCGCTGGCGCTGGCGCTGGAGACCGAGCCGGGCAGCGCGGTCATGACGGTCGAGCCGGGCGCCGCGCCGCGCATCCAGGACCTCGTCGACCCGGCGCCGATCAAGGTCGAGGTGCACGAGGGCTTCGACTTCTGGGTCGAGGGCGTCGACGACCCCAGCGGCGAGGTCGCCGCCTCACTCGAACGCGCGAACTCCGCCGTCATCCCGACCGCGCGGCTGTCCTCTGTCGAGGCGGCGTACTGGTGCCGGATGAAGGAGCGTTGCCACCTGCGGTGGGCGCTGCCGTTCGACGAGGAGCCGGCCCTCGACGCGCTGGCCCGGCTGTCGGTCGCGCGGGCACTCGGGCTCGGGGAGGGCACGCGCTACGTCGGGTCGTTCCGCGCGCACGGCCTGCTCGTGCCGGTCTGGGACCTGCCGCACGACATGGCGGCGGACGCGGTCGAGGAGCCGGCCGCGGCGCTGTGGCAGCGGATCAACGACGAGCTCGCGGCGCCGCGGGCGCTTACCGACGACGAGCGCCGCGCCCGCTCGGGCCTGCTGTCCCGCCAGCTCACGCTGCGGTAGCCCGCGCCGAGCCGGGGCGCGTTCGCGCCGGGACGCTTTACCTGGGCGCCGCGGTCCGGGATCATCGCCGCGACCACAGGGAGGCCCTACCGTGCGCGACCAGCTCACCGGCGCGATCCAGCAGCGGCGCATCGTGACGTTCACGTACCGCGGCCACCCCCGGCGCGTGCAGCCCGCCGCGTACGGCATCGGCAACCGCAAGGGCAAGGAGACGCTGCACGCCTACCAGGTGGACGGCGGCTCGGAGCGCGGCGGCCTCCCGCACTGGCGGAACTTCCACGTCGACCAGATCGAGTCGCTCTCCGTCCTCGACGAGGTCTTCGGACCGAACCCGCCCGGCTTCCGGCCGAACCCGTTCCCGCAAACCCAGGTCGCGCTCGCGGCGTCGCCGTCGCAGCCCGCCACCGAGCAGCAGCAGCCGTGGGGCGGTACGGGTGGATCCGAGGGCTCGGGCGGGTCCGGCGCGAAGGCCGACCAGGTCATCCCCGGCGTCCCGATCAGCGCCGAGCAGGCCGCCAAGGCGGCCGACGCCGCGGCCGAGGCGGCGAGCAAGGCGTTCGGCGCGCTGGGGAAGTGGCTGCGCAAGCGTTGACGCGGACCCCCGCTGATCGCTAACGTCCGCCGCGTCGCGCCCGGGATGCGGCCGCTGAGACAAGCGGCTTCAGGACCAGCGTTCCGGCAGCCTCGCGCTGCGCGCGAGTCACGGCCCCGGCCTCGCCCTCACCGGCTAGAGGCCGGGGCCCCTTGATTCCGCCCCACGACGGCGCTGCGCGGCGCTGCGGGGACCCCGGCCTCGCACTAAGCCCAGCCGGCGCCGTGCGCCGCCGCGGGGACCCCGGCTGACGCCCGGCCCGGCACCCTCGGGCGCTCCCTTCCCCGGCCCTTCCACGGCCGTCGACGGTGCCGTGTTTTCGACGTCTTGGGCGGTCTCGGATCGTTCGTCCTGGTTCGTCTGACCGGCTTCCGGCACCGGGTTTGCATCGCCCTCAGGACCGTGTATGTTCAGCGCTGCTCGGGCGTCGCCGCGTCCCCCGTCGGCGACGCCCGGGCACTTCTCTTTTCCGAGGCAGGCGTGACCGGTACGTACGACGTCGTCGTCATCGGGACGGGTCCGGCCGGTGCTTCCGCCGCCGCCTCCGCCGCCTCCTCCGGGGCTCGCACGCTCCTCCTCGACCGCGCCGGCGTCCCCCGCTACAAGTGCTGCGGCGGCGGCCTGATCGGCCTGTCCGGCCGCTACGCCGGCATCGACCTCGGGCCGCTGGTGCGCGACAGCGTGACCCGGATGACGTTCACCAAGGACGGCCGCCAGCGCTACACCCGCCGCGCCCGCGACGGCCGCCCGATCTTCCGGCTGGTCATGCGGGCCGACTTCGACGCGGCCCTCGTCGCGCGCGCCGTCGAGGACGGCGCCGAGCTGCGGACCGGCGTCGCGGTCCGCGCGCTCACCGAGACGGCCGACGGCGTCACCGTCTCGCTCGCGACCGGCGAGGACGTCAACGCCGCCACGGTCGTCGGCGCCGACGGCACCGGCGGGCGGACCGGCGCCTACGTCGGCGTCCGGCTCGCGCAGGTCGACGTCGGGCTTGAGGGGGAGTTCGCGACGCCGCCTGACCGGGCGGCGTACTGGCGCGGCCGGGTGCAGATCGACTGGGGGCCGGTGCCGGGGTCGTACGGCTGGGTGTTCCCGAAGGGCGACCTGCTGACGGTCGGCGTCATCGGCCCGCGCGCGGAGGGCGAGCGGCTGCGGGCGTACTACGCGTCGTTCGTGGCGCGGCTCGGGCTGCGCGAGCCGGAGACGTTCGCCGGCCACCTGACCCGCTGCCGCGAGCCGGACTCGCCGCTGCGCCGCGGCAACGTCCTCGTCGCCGGCGACGCGGCCGGCCTGCTGGAGCCGTGGACCCGCGAGGGCATCTCCTACGCCCTCCGCTCGGGCCGCGCGGCCGGCCTCGCCGCGGCGAGCGGCGACCTGGCGGCGTACGAGCGCTACGTCGCCGCGGAGCTGGCGCCCGAGATGGCGGCGGGCCGGGACTTCCTGACCGCGTTCGAACGCAACCGCCAGGTGTTCCACGGCTTCCTCGCCGCGGTGCCGGGCGGCTGGCGGCTGTTCTCGCGGCTGGTCGCGGGGGAGACGACGTTGCTGCGGCAGACCGAGAAGCCGTACGTGCGCGCCGTGCTCAGAACACTCCGCGGTTGACGAGGTAGACCAGCAGGGCCATCAGCGCGAGGAACGCGACCAGCGGCCACACCGGAACCCAGCTGAGCTTCTCGTTCTGCTTCCGTTCCGCCTTGCGGACGCTCGTCACGAGACCTCCAGGACCACCTTGGACGCCTCCTTGGCGTCGAAGAGGCGATACCCCTCCGCGGCCTCCTCCAACGGCATCCGGTGGCTGATGATGGCGGTCGGGTCCACGCTGCCGCTCACGACCGCGTCGAGCGCGCGCTCCCACCAGCCCTGCACGTTGCACGGCCCGCCGAACCGCAGCGTCACGCTGTTGCGGAACAACGTCCCGAGCGGCAACGGGAACTCGAACTCGTTGTGCACGCCGATCACGCTCACCGTGCCGCCCGGCCGGACGCACTCCGTCGCGGTGAGCAGCGCGGGCGGCATCCCCACCGTCTCGATGACGACGTCGGCCATCCGCCCGAACGTCTCCTCGACCGCGACCGTGGGGGAGCGCTCGTTGCCGTTGATGCCGACGGCGCCGAGCTCGGTGGCGAGCGCGAGCCGCGACGGGACCATGTCGACGGCGATGACGCGGCCGGCGCCGAGCGCGCGCGCGGCGAGCACCGAGAACAGCCCGACCGGCCCGGCGCCGACCACGACGACATCGTCGCCTTCCGTCACCGGCGCGATGCCGGCGGCGTACCAGGCGGTGGTGAGGATGTCGCCGGTGAACAGCGCCCGCTCCGGGTCGAGCCCGGCCGGGATCGCCATCAAGTTCACGTCGCCGTGCGGGATGCGGACGTACTCCGCCTGCGCGCCGCCGAGGTCGCCGACGAACACGCCGTAGCCGAGCACCGCAAGGTCGTCGCAGTGGTTGAAGCGCCCGGCCCGGCAGGCCGCGCAAGCGCCGCAGGCGATCTGGAACGACCCCACGACCTCGTCGCCCTCGCGGAACCTCGCGACGTCGGCGCCGGTGGAGACGACGGTGCCGACGAACTCGTGGCCGACCGTCGAGCCCTCGAACAGCCCGGGCAGCCGCCCGTGGTAGAAGTGCAGGTCGCTGCCGCAGATCGCGGTCTTGCTCACCTTCACGATCACGTCGTCCGGCTCGACCAGCGCCGGCGCCGGCACGTCCTCGACGCGGACGTCCCTTTCGCCCCGGTACACCACAGCCCTCATGGCCCGGACTCTAGCCGCGGGATTACGGACGGCATCCCGGACGTTGCGGATGGTGAATCGATGGGTACGCCCCTCGGCGTCCGAGAGAGGCGACGATGTTCATCTACCTGGCGCTGCTGTTCCCCGTCCTGGTCCTCGTGCTGCTCATCGCGATGGAACGCGTCGAGCAGCCGTTGCGCGTCGACCAGCTCGGGCTCGACCTCGAGACGTTCCTCGACTCCGCGCGGCCGGAGGAGGTCGAGACATTCGTCAGCGAGGGCTTCGGCCCCGCCCTCGACCGTTACTGGAAGCGTCGCGGCAAGACCGCCGTCTCCTCGTAACGCACTCTCACTAGGCTGCACCGCATGGAGGCGCTCCTGCGGTCGGCCCCGCTGTTCGCGGGCCTCGACGACGACGCCTGGCGGACGCTGTCCGGCCGGCTGCGCACCCGGGCGCTCCAGCGCGGCGACCACGTCTTCCGTGAGGGCGAACCGGGCGACGCGCTGCACGTCGTCGCCGACGGCAAGATCAAGATCTCCCGCACCGCCGCCGACGGGCGCGAGAACGTCATCGCGATCCTCGGCCCCGGCGACCTGCTCGGGGAGCTGGCGATCTTCGACGCGCAGCCGCGCGGCGCCACCGCGACCGCCGTCGTCGACTGCACGCTGGCGACGTTGAGCGACGCGGACTTCCGCGCCTGGCTGGGCGAGCACCCGCAGGTGTCGTTCGGGCTGCTCCGCGCGCTCGCCGCGCGGCTGCGGCAGACGAACGAGGCGATGGCCGACCTGGTGTTCACCGACGTGCCCGGCCGGATCGCGAAGACGTTGCTCAACCTCGCCGAACGCTTCGGCGAGCCGGACGGCGACTCGGTCCGCGTCTCGCACGACCTCACGCAGGAGGAGCTGGCGCAGCTCGTCGGCGCGTCCCGCGAGACCGTGAACAAGGCGCTCGCCGACTTCGCCGGCCGCGGTTGGCTCCGCCTCGACGGTCGCGCCGTCGTCCTGCTCGACACCGACCGCCTCGCCCGCCGCGCCCGGTAGCCCGGCGTCGCACGTGGCAATCGCGACCGGGTTGCGCGGGGTCAGCGTGCGGTGGCCAGCAGGTCGTTCAGCGCCTGCTCGGTGGCCGGCCGCTCCTGCGCCTGCTCCGTCGCGGTGGCCTCGGCCAGCGCCGCGCGCAACGCCACCTCCGCCTCCTCGTAACGGCCGTTCGCCCGCAGCGCCGAGCCGAGCGCGCGCAGCGCGATGACCCGCGACCGTACGTCCTCCGCCGGCGTCGCCACCGCGCGTTCCGCCGCGGCCAGCGCCTCGGCCGGACGCCCGCTCTCCAGCAGCGTGCCGGCGTAGTGCGCGAGCGCCTGGCGCATCGGGAACAGGAACGTCGGCCGCTCCGGAGCCGTCTCGGCGATCCGTTCCAGGACCCGCAACGCCGCGTCGAGGTTGCCGCGCGCCCGGTCCACCAGCGCGAGCACGACGTGCGAGCCGATCGTCGCGTGCGGCTCCAGCCCGAGCTCCGCGCCGAGCGCGATCGCGTCCCGCGCGGCCGACTCCGCGGTGTCCAGGTCGCGGGCCCAGTACGCCGTCCACGCCAGCGCGGTCAGCGACAGGTCGCGGGTGCTCGGCTGCTGCGCCTCCTCCGACAGCGCGATCGCCGCGCGCAGCAGCGCGGCCGCGTCGTCGGTCCGCCCGCGCGCCTGTGCCGCCATGCCCTGCGCGACGAGCGCGAGCGCGCGGCCCCAGCTGTCGTTGATCGACTCGTACAGCTCGCCCGCGAGCGCCGCCGACCGCTCGGCCGCCGTGATGTCGCCCAGCTCGCTCGCCGCCATCGCGTCGATGGTGAGCGTCGCCGCCTCGCCCCACCGGTCGCCGACCTCGCGGGCCCGCACGAGCAGCTCGTCGCAGACCGACCGCGCCTCGCGCAGCCGCCCCTGGAGCAGCCGGACGAACGCGCCCGTCCCGATCGTCCACCCGACGCCGCCGGTGTCGTCGAACGCCGTGAACACCTCGAACGCCCGCGACAACATCGCGTCGGCGCGGTCGTAGTCGCCGCGGGTGGTGGCGTTCCAGGCGAGGTGCTGCAACGCCCACCCGATGCCGCGCGCGTCGTCCGCGCGCTCCGCGCGGGCCAGCGCCTCGGCGAACCGTTCCTCTGCCGGCGCGAGGCGCCCGGCGTAGTAGTCGACCAGCCCGATGAGGCGGGTCGCCTCGCCGGCCAGCCGGTCGTCGCCCGCCGCCGCGACCGCCTCCAGCGCCGCCACCGCGCCCGCCTCGTCGCCCTGCTTGCGGCGTACGTCGCCCAGCACCAGCAGGGCGTGCGGCGTCTCGTCCCCGGCGAGCAACGCCTCCGCCTCGGCCAGCCGGTGCACGCCGGCCAGCGCCTGCGCGTACGCCCGCCGCGCCGCGTCGTCCTCGCCGCCCAGCCGGAACGCGCGCCCGAGCAGGTCGGCGGCAGCGGCGTTCGCGTCGCGGGCCAGCGCGCTCACGCCGAGCCGGCCCAACGCCGCGAAGCCCGGCTCGCGCGCGGACCACGCGACGTCGCCGGCGTCGAGCCCCATCTCGGTCGCGAGCGCGACCGCGCGCTCGGCGTGCTGCGCGACGTACGCGTCCACCTCGGCCGGCTGCGCGGGTAGGGCGCCGGCCGCCCAGCGCGCGACGAGCGCGTGCCGCCGCGCCCGGCCGGCCTTCGGGATGCCGGCGTAGGCGACCTCACGGGTGAGCGTGTGCCGGAAGACGTACGCGCCGGTCCCTGTCGGCCGCACGATGTCGCGCTCGACCAGCACCGGCAGCCCGTCGCCGTGCGCGAGCGCGCCAGGCCAGAACTCCGCGCCGGCGACCGCCGCATCCCGCAACGCCTCTTTCGCCGCCTGGTCGAGGTCGTCGATGCGCGCCGCGAGCACCGCGTGCACCCCGGCCGGCAGCACGTCCGCGGGCAGGTCGCCGACCAGCCGCCAGGCGTCGCCCTCGCGGCTCAGGACGCCGCGGTCCACCAGCAGGTGCAGCAGCTCGGCGAGGAAGAACGGGTTGCCCTGCGCCCGCGTCAGCAACGTCGCCTTGGACGCGTCGTCGAGCGCCGACCCGCCGAGGTACGCGCGCAGCAGGCGATCCGCCGCCACCTCCTCCAGCGGCTCCAACGGCAGCACGGACGCGTTCGGCAACCGCTGCAGCCAGTCGGTGTGCTCGGCCGTCAGCACGTCGGAACGCGCCGCGGAGACGAGCAGCAGCGGACCTTCCACGCGGGCCAGCGCGGTGGACAGCAGCGAGCGCAACGGCGCCGACGAGTGGTGCAGGTCGTCCACGACGACGACCAGCGCCCCCTCGTTCGCCAGCGCCTGCAGCAGTCCCGTGACGGCGGTGGCCGCCTCGCGTTCCGGGCCGCCCGGGTCGCCGGGGGTGGCGGTGGCGCGCAGCGAGAGGTTCTCGTCGTCGCCGAGCCCGAGCACCGCCATCAGCCGGTCGGCGAACATGCCCTGCGCCCACGCGCCACCGGCCGGGTGGTCGAGCCGCGCGACGGTCCGGCGCACGCGGTCGCGCGCGACGTCGGCGGCGTCGTTGTCGCCGATGCCGCAGGCCGTCCGCACGATTTCGAGCACCGGCGCGAGGTCGCGGCCGTCGCCGTACGGCGTGCACCGCCCCCACAGCACCCGCGACCGCGGCAGCTCGCCGGCCACCCGCCCGAGCTCGCTGGCCAGTCGCGTCTTGCCGACGCCGGCCTCGCCGGTCACCAGCACGGCGGCCGGCGACGCGGTGTCGGCCACGTCGGTCAGGCGGCCGACCAGCAGGCCGAGCTCTGCCTCCCGGCCGACGAACGGCGCCTCGTCGCCGAGTCCGGTCCGCGCCGCGGGGCGCGGGCGCAGCTCCACCAGCTCGTACGCCGGCACCGGCTCGCGCTTGCCCTTGAGCCGTAACGGCGCCAGCGCGCGCCACGACGCGGACTCCATCGTCGCGGCGGCCGTGGTGCGGCCGGCGAGGATCGCGCCGACGCCGGCCGCGTCGGACAGCCGGCTCGCGGTGTTCACGGTGTCACCGACGACGGTGTACGCGAGCGAGCCGTGCATGCCGGCGAGCACCTCGCCGGTGTTGATGCCGACCCGCAGGCCGAGGCGCTGCCCGCCGCCGGACTCCGACGCGACGAACCGGCGTACCGCCTGCTGCATCCGCGCGGCCGCGCGCACCGCGCGTTCCGGGTCGTCCTCGTGGGCGCGGGGTGCGCCGAAGACGGCCATGATGCCGTCGCCGGTCAGCTTGTCGACGTGGCCGCCGTACTCGTGCACGGCCTCGGCGAGCGCGGACAGTGTGCGGTCGGTGAGCGCTTTCACGCTCTCCGGGTCGAGGTCCTCCGCCCACGCCGTGAAGTCCGACAGGTCGCCGAAGAGCACGGTGACGATGCGGCGTTCGGCCGGCTCGGTCTCGGGGAGCCCGGCCAGGTCGAGCCCGGCGCCGCAGGAGAAGCAGAACCGCGCACCGGGGACCGTCGGCGTTCCGCAGGCGGGGCAGGCCAAATCACTCACGGCCGATGTGTCACTTCTCAGATTTCCGAGCAGCTTTGTTCTGGGACATCTTCGCCCGTAGGGCTGAGATCCGGCCAGCAAATTCGTGCGGCGGATCCCCCTCCGCCGCGAGGAGTCTTGCTAACTGACGACCCGCGGGTGTAAGAATCCAGACTTCGTCCGCTGATGCGTAAGGACTCCGCTTGATCAAGCCACGCGTCTCAAGATCCTTAGAGTAAACTGTAAGTAGACCAGGCGCGTATGTGGCGCCGGGCCGGCGAGAGCTTACTTCGTCCTTTGCTAGGCGGGCGAGCGAGCGCAGATCGGTGCTCGAAAGTTGTTCAAGCGTCTTAAGCGCGGAGTCGACTTCGTCGGTGTCCGACGGGAACGTGGACAACTCGGTCGCAACGGCGAGGTCGTCGGATTGCGGGGTGTGCGGCGGGAACGGGAGTTCGAGCTCATTTGTAGCTGTGGTCACGCGTGGCCACAGCCGGACAGCGTTTTCAGCTACGCGTCGAGAGTAGTCCGGCTGATCTGGCTGTACACCCGCGGCCTCAGTCTCCGATCGAGCCTTACCGAGTACGTGTTCAAGTAGTTGGCTGTTCATAGCGGTAATAGTTGTCTGCGTGCCCTCGGTTCGCTCACGTATCTGCGCGAGGAGTCCGAGCAGTTCCGCATACAAGTTCTGAGAGCGTAGTTCCTGCTCGTTCGCAGATCTCGTCTGAACCACAAATACGAGCAACTGCGCCGTGAACGAGATGAGCGCTAGGGCAAGTGCGACCGTTGCTAGCGTATCAATATCCTTGACGCTCACGACTACGATCAGCGTCATAGAGACGGTCGTCGCATATATGGCGAGCAGCCCTGAGACCACACGGGCTGATACAACGTAGTCTGGACTCCGAGTCACCGCGTCGCCCCTTTCCGATACCTAGAGCGTACTGATGCGGCCGGCCTCGGCGAGGAAGTCGAGCTGCGCGCGGACGCTCTGCTCGGCGGCCGGCCACAGCCGCCGGTCCACGTCGGCGTAGACGACCTCGACCACCTCGCGCGCCGTCGTGGCGCCGTCCCACACCGCGCGGGCGACCTGTTCGAGGCGTTCCTCGCGGTGCGCGAGGTAGTAGCCGATCACCTCGGCGGGGTTCTCGACGACCGGGCCGTGGCCGGGCAGCAACGTCGTCGCTCCCACCTCGGCCAGCCGGTGCAACGACTCCAGGTAGTCGCGCAGCCGGCCGTCCGGGTGCGCGACGACGGTGGTGCCGCGGCCGAGCACGTGGTCGCCGGTCAGCACGACCCCGGCCTCCGGCAGCACGAAGCAGACGTGGTCGCTGGAGTGGCCGGGCGTCGCGAGCACCTGCACGACGAGGTCGTCCACGGTCACGTGCTCGCGGTCGCCCAGCCCCTCGGAGCCGAGCCGGTGCGCCGGGTCCACCGCCCGGACCGGTACGCCGAGGCCGGAGGCGAAGCGGCGCGCGCCCGCGCTGTGGTCGGGGTGGCCGTGGGTGAGCAGCACCAGCGCGACGTCGCCGGCCTCGTCGCGCACGCGGGCCAGGTGCGCGTCGTCGTCCGGCCCCGGGTCCACGACCACGGTCCGCCCGCCGGGTGCGTTGAGCAGCCAGGTGTTCGTGCCGTCGAGCGTCATCGGGCCGGGGTTCGGCGCGAGCACCAGGCGGGTCGAGATCACTCGGGGTACCCGGGGTCGCCGGGCAGCAGCAGGAGCACGTCGTCACCCGACACCACGATCTTCGGCAGCACCCGCTGCACGTCGCGCCGCGTCGCCGCCTCCATCACCGCCGCGACGGTGTCGTACGCCCCCAGCTCGGCCAGCGTGAACACCGTCGGCGGCAGCATCCCGAGCTCGCCGGCCGCGTGGCGTTCGACCGCGACCCGCGGCGTCGCCCACTCGCTGTGGTCGCTCTCCCCGCCGAAGTGCACCGGCGTCTGCCCCTCCGGCAACGCCGCGACGAAGAACCGCGTGTCGAACCGCTTCGGCTCGATCTCCGGCGTCACCCAGTGCGCCCACGGCCGCAGCAGGTCGGCGCGCAGGACGAGACCGTTGCGCGCCAGCACCTCCGCCATCGACGCCGACCGGTCCAGCAACGCCGCCTGCTCGTGCGCCCAGTGCCCGCGCGCGTCCTCGACGCGGGTGACGTGGTCGCGCGAGGGACCCGCGAGCAGCACGCCCGACTCCTCGAACGTCTCCCGCACGGCCGCCGCGACGAGCGCGCGGGCGAGGCGTTCGTCGGCGGACAGCGGCGCCGCCCACTCGGTCGCAGTCGGCCCCTCCCACGCGATGTCGGCGTCGCCGTCGCGCGGGTCCACCGAGCCGCCGGGGAAGACGTACATGCCGCCGGCGAACGCCATCGAGCCCACCCGCCGCAGCAGGTACGCCTCGATGCCCGCGTCGCCGTCGCGGAGCAGCACGACGGTCGCCGCGTGCCTGGCCGCGGCCACCTCGGCGCCGCCGGCCGTGATCGCGCGGGCGCGGTCGTGCAGCTCCGGCGGGAGGCGGCGGCGGGCGTCGGTCACGCCCGGCAATCTAGCCCGATCCCCCCTTCCACCCGCACGGCTGACCCGGCGCCCGACGGGTTCCGCGGACCCGGGTACGGCCGGGGTCCGCGCGCCGTAGGGTGACCGGCGTGGACAGCTTGGCCCTGGCCGACGTGATCGCCGCCGACCTGGAGACGACGGTCGAGCGCGCGCGGACGGCGTACCTCGACCGCATCCCGCGGTTGCGCGACGTGTCGCCCGCAACGCTGGACGCGGTCCTCGAAGCGACCCGCCGGACGATGGCGCTGTTCTGCCGCTACTACCTCGACGGCACGCTGCGCAGCGAGGCGTGGCGCACCGTCCGCGACGTGACCGTCGAGCGGGCGGGCGAGCTGTTCAGCCACGCCGAGATCCTCGAGATCGTCGACATCGCGCGGTCGGTCGGCTCGCAGACGATCGACGAGCTGGCCGGACGCCACCCCGAGCTGAGCGACGAGGAACGCCACCGGGTCGTCAGCGCGATGGACCGTTACGTCAGCGAGCTGGCCGTGCAGGAGGACCGGCTGCGCCGGCTCGCGCAGCCGTCGCGGCTGCACGACATGCTGGTCGACCTCGAACGCGAAGGAGCCGACGTCCAGTGACCTACCCGGCCGCCCGCCCGCTGGCGGCGTGCGTGGCGGCGCTGGCGCTGGCGGCGTGCGGCTCCTCGCCCGCGCCGCGCGCGACGGACTCCCCGTCGCCGGCGCCCACCACGGCGTCGTCCACGCCGACCCCGTCGCCCACCGCGACGCCGACCCCGACACCGACACGCACGCCGACGAAGGCCGCGGTCGGTCCGGTGACGATCGTGTTCGGCGGCGACGTGGACCTCGACCGGCGGGTGCGCCAGGTCATCGCCGCGCAGGGCGTGGACGCCCCGTGGCGCGGTATCGCGCCGACGCTGCGCGCGGCCGACCTCGCGTTCCTCAACCTCGAGTGCGCGATCACGACCCGCGGCCGGCCGGAGAACAAGTCGTACACGTTCCGCGGCGACCCGTCCGCGCTGCGCGGCGCGGTCAACGCCGGCGTGGACGTCTTCTCGCTCGCGAACAACCACACGCTCGACTACGGCCTCGACGGGTTCGCCGACACGCTCGAGCACGTCCGCGTTGCGGGCATCAAGACGACCGGCGCCGGCCGGAACCTGCCGGAGGCGATGCGACCGGCGGTGTTTCCCGTCAACGGCCGGAAGGTCGCGTTCCTCGGGATGTCCGCGATCATCCCGGCGCCGAAGTGGGTGGCCGGCCCGGACCGGCCAGGGATGCTCTCCGACGACGACGCGCTGGTCGAGCTCGCCGTGCGCGAAGCGCGCCGGGTGGCCGACATCGTGATCCCGTACTTCCACTGGGGCATCGAGTACACGTACTCGCCGAGCGCCGCGCAGCGCCGGGCCGCGCGGACCGCGATTCGGGCCGGCGCGACGATGGTCGTCGGCGGGCACACCCACGTGCTGCAGCCGATCGAGGTCGTGGACGGCCGGCTCGTCGCGTGGTCGATGTCGAACCTCGTCTTCCAGTCCCGGCCGGAGAGCGTGCGGACCCAGCTGCTCAAGGTGACGATCAAGCCGGACGGTGCCGTCGACTGGGCCACTGAGCCGTACCGCATCGAGTCCGGCGTGCCGCTGCCGGACCGGAGCCGCACGCCGCTGACCGGCCGCGTCCCCGCGCCCTGAGATTTCCGGGCCCGCGTGTCGTCCGAACGCGCCCCCGGAACGTCCTCTCCTGGCATGACGGCCGAACCGGCACTCGTCGCGGACCACGCGGCGTTCGAGGAGTACGTGCGCGGCGACGCGACGGCGTTGCTGCGGCTCGCCGTGCTGCTCGCCGGCGACCGCGACGCCGGGTCCGACCTTGCCCAGGAGGCGCTGGCGCGGGTCGCGCGGGCCTGGCGGCGGCGGGTGCCCGACGACCCGCACGCGTTCGCGCGCACCGTCCTCGTCAACCTGGCGCGTGACCGGCGGCGGATGCTGCGGCGCCGGCCGAAGCAGGTGCCGTTCGACGACGGCTATGCGGGCACGACCGACCCGTTCGGCAACGCCGACCTGCGCGCCTCGCTGCTGCGCGAGGTCGCGCGGCTGCCCGCCCGGCAGCGCGCGGTGCTCGTGCTGCGGTTCTACGAGGACCTGTCCGAACGCGAGACGGCCGCGGTCCTCGGCTGCTCGGTGAGCAGCGTGAAGACGCACACCCAGCGCGCGCTCGGGCGGCTGCGCGAGACCGTGGAGGAGGCCGGATGAACGAGACCGAGGCGGCGGTCGCCGACGCGCTGCGCGCGCACGTCGCCGACGTCGAGGCGTCGCCGGAGTTCCTCGCCGGAGTGGCCGCGCGCGAGGCCGCGCACCGCCGGCAGTCGGTGGTCCGGCTCGCAGCCGCAGCCGCGGCCGCCGCCGTGGTCGCGCTGGTCGTGGGCGCGACGGTCGTCACTCGTGGCGCTGCGCCACCCAGCCCGGCCGCACCGCCCGCTGCCACTCCCACCGCGACGGCCGACGGTGCGGTGCCGCCGCCGCCGGCGGTGCGGCCGCGGTACGAGGCGACGTGGCTGCCGCCCGGCTTCGGCCCTGCGCAGGTCGGGACGGACGGCGAGTGGGTGCCCGACGAGCGGGGCCCGCGGACCTGGCTGGAGACCGCGCGCTACGCGCCGCCTACGCGGCCTGGTGAGCCGCCGCGCGGCGTGCTGTTCGTCGTGACGATGAGCGGGGAGGTGATCCCACCGTCGGCGGACTACTACCGGACGGAGGCGTTCGAGCCGCAGGCGAAGCAGGTGCGCATCGGGTCCCTGACCGTCTGGCGGGTCCGCGACCACTCGGCCAGCGGCGGGCTGATCGTCTACCAGTGGCTCGCCGAGCCCGGCGTCGTCGTGGACGTCACCGGCATGGCCGGCGTGCCGGACCGCGACGTCCGGCGGTTCATCGCCGGGCTGCGGCGGGTGTCGTAGCGGCTACTCCGCCGCGGCGGCCGGGGCCGGCGGGGCCGCCGCCGGGCGCAGCTCGTCGAGCATCCCGACCAGCTCGCGGACCATCGGCCGGACGACCGGCAGCTTCGCGACCCCGATGAGCCGCTCGACCATCGGGACCGTGCGGTCGATGAGCGCGTACGTCTTCTCGCAGCCCGGCGACGAGTCGTGCACCCAGTACAGGATCACGCCCATCTCGTAGAGCCAGAGCAGCTCGGGCAGGTCCGCGCGCAGGTCCTTACCCACGCGCAGACCCGACCCCGCGACGACCTCGGCCATCACCCGGATGGCCTCGGCGCGCAGCGGGGCCGACTCCGGAGAGAACGGGGACAGGGGACTCTCCGGGTCGGCCGCACTGGTGAACAGCTTCGTCGACAGCCGCCGGTACGGCATGGCCGCGTCGACCTTCGTCCGCAGCACGAGACGCAGCCGGTCCTGGAAGTCCTTGGTCGTGTCGAGCGCGGCGCCCAGGATCGCGAGGTGGTCCCGGTGGTTGCGCTCGTAGAACGCCAGGATCAGCTGGTCCTTCGAGGCGAAGTAGTAGTACGCGTTGCCGACCGCGACGTCCGCGGCGTCGGCGATCTGGCGCATCGTGGTCTCGGCGTAGCCCTGCGTACGGAACAGGTCCAGCGCCGCGTCGAGGATGCGCTCGCGCGTCTGCTCGCCCTTCGGTGTCTTGCTGCGGACCGGCTCCATCAGGCGACCAGGCTACCCAGCACCTTGCGGTGCCGCGACACCCAGAGCACGAAGCGCTTCGCCTGGTCGAGCCGTTCCGGGGTGGCCGCGTACCGCAGCGCGACCGGGCGGTACGTCTTCGTCGCCCACATGCACATCAGCCAGCCGCGCTCGTCGTAGTACACCTCGCCGCCGTCACCTACGACGGTCAGCTGGTTGGCGGTCGCGGCGTGGTCGATGCCGGGGAAGTAGGCGTACGCCGCCTCGGACCCGGCCGCGCAGAAGTACAGCGGCAGGTACTTCGGCTGGTCGTTCAGCCACAGCGCCGCCTTGCGGCACAGGTGGCAGTTCGGGTCGTAGAGGACCGTCAGGTACCGCATGACGGTCAGCTCGCCCGGCGCTTCGGCTGCGGGCTCGGCGGGGCGAACTCGCTCTGCGGCACGGTCGCGTACGCGTTCGGCTCGACCGGCGGCGGCGCCATGCCGACCGTCGTGCGGGTGCGCAGCTTGTTGAAGACGTACAGGTTGAAGAAGTGCATCCCGCCGAGGACGAGGAGCACCAGGCCGACCTTGCGCGACAGCAGCTCGATCGAGCCGCCGGCGTCGCGCAGCGTGTCGGTCGTCTTCAACGCCAGCGACACGTAGCCGAGGTTGATCAGGTAGAAGCCGACGACGAGCAGGTGGTTGACCGAGTCGGCCAGCTCGTCGTTGTGGTGGAAGGCGTCCACGAGGAACGACCGACCGCTCTTGTGCAGCGTGCGCGCGACCCACACCGTCAGACCGATGCTGATCGCGAGGTAGACCAGGTAGGTCACGACCTTGATGTTCATGCCCCTGTCCTCTCGTTGTCTTGAACGTGTTCAAAACTGAGGTTAGGGCTCAGGACGGACCGGGTCAAGGACTTTCTTGAACGTGTTCTAAACAGGCCCGGGGCGGAGGCCGGCGGTCAGGAGACCTCGAAGACCGCCTCGACCTCGACCGGCGCGTTCAGCGGAAGAACCGCGACACCGACCGCGCTGCGCGCGTGCCGGCCGGCCTCGCCGAACACCTCCTGCAACAGCTCGCTCGCGCCGTTGACGACGCCGGGCTGCCCGTAGAAGCCGCCCGCACTGGCGACGAAGCCGACGACCTTGACGACGCGCACGATCGAGTCGACGTCGACGATCGACGACGCGGCCGCGATGCAGTTGAGGGCGCAGGTGCGGGCGAGGTCCTTGGCCTCCTCGGCCGTGACATCCGCGCCGACCAAGCCGGTGCCGGCCAGCCGGCCGCCGACCATCGGGACCTGCCCGGACGTCCAGACCAGGTTGCCGGTGCGGTTGGCGGGGACGTACGACGCCACCGGCGGCACGACGTCCGGCAGGCTCAGCCCCAGCTCCGCGAGTCGGTCCGCGACGCGGCTCACTGCTTCGGCCGCTTCAGGTACGCGACAAGCTGCTCGCTGCTCGCACCGGGTACGACGGAGACCAGCTCGTAGCCCTCGTCGCCCCAGTTGTCGAGGATCTGCTTGGTGGCGTGCACCAGCAGCGGAACGGTGACGTACTCCCACTTCTGCATGCGCTCGACCCTACCGGGCGACCGGCGCGGGGGCGGCCGGCCGTCCGGCGGGTACGGCGCGTGCGTCAGGCGGAGCGGCGGCGCAGCAGCCGGCGGCGCTGGAGCTCGTTGAGGCCGCCCCAGATGCCGTGCGGCTCGCCGACCTCGAGCGCGTGGTCGAGGCACCTCTCGCGCACGGGGCAGCTCGCGCACAGCGCGCGCGCCTTCGCCTCGCGGAGGTCCTTCTCGGGCTTGCGCTCCATGTGGTTCGGAGCGAAGAAGTGGACGGCGTCGTCGCCCCGGCAGAGCGCGGCGCCGCGCCAGGTCTCCTGGATCGTCATGGAACTACCCCCCAAACACCGAAAGCCCGTCGCAGGGAACGGGCAGGTACTGAGACCCCCGAGAGCCGCCGAAGGTTCGGTGCTGCTCCGGCGTTCCCGCTGCTACCTAGACACCTTGGGGGGCCGCTTTGGTTGCGCGGGGCCGCGGGCGCCGGTGGCGGGGCGGCGGGCGGTCGCTCCAGATGAGCCGCAGCGACACGATCCAGGCGGGGAGCAGGAAGAAGTTGGCCAGCGTGCGCGGGTTGCCGGGGTCGACGGCCGAGGTGAGCCGGCCGGCGGCGAGGGAGTCCCACGTGACGCGGTAGAACGTCGTCCCGCGCCCGTCGAGGACCCAGGGGTCGGCGGTGGCGTTGGCGTCGCCGCGGGTCCTGATCTGCAGCGCGTCGCCGTGCCGTTCGACGGCGACGACGCGGTGCGCGACGGGGGTGCCGTCCGCGTCGGCGAACGGCGCCGGCGGGCGGAACATCACCACGTCGCCGACGCCGACCGCGTCCGTGTCCACCGGGACGCTCGCGACGAGGGCGCCGACGGGGATGCCGGGGCGCATCGAGCCGGTCGTGACGCGGGCGAGCCGGACCGCGTCCCGCGCGACGAGCACGCTGACCAGACCGGCGGCCAGTGCGACAGCCATCGCGGCGTACGTCAGGAGGCCGGCCAGGCGGCGTAGCGCGCGCATCTCGTTGCTCCTTCGCAGAAAAGTGGGCGGGGGCCCGGCCGCGATGCGACCGGACCCCCACGCCAGCGGGTCGTCGTGCGGTCAGCCGGCCGACCGGTCGGAGCCGGCGGCCGTGCTGCCGGTAGCCGTGATGGTCACGACCGCGCTGTCGCCCTGGAACGAGTCCGCGGCGTCGCTCGGCAGCTCCACGCGCACCTTGATGTGCTTCGACGCGGCGGCCGCGACCGAGCCGTAGCTGATGGCCGACGCGTTCGCGACGTCGGTCTTCGCGACCAGGCTGGTCGTGGTGCCCGAGCAGGTGCCGTCGGCCTCGGTCCACGCGACGCTGCACGAGTCCACGGTGATCTGCAGGCCGCCCGCGTCGGCGAGCGCGCCGCCGTTGTCACCGACCGCGCCGGTGAAGGCCTGCGTCACCGAGCCGGTGTTCTGGAGGCTGGTGTAGCCGACGCTGTAGTCGCCGGGGAGCATGTTGCTGACGCTGGTGCTGAACGCGCTGCCGCCGGTGCTGAACGAGCTCGTCACGGTCGCGGCCGAGTACGTGCCGGACGCGTCACTCGCGCTGCTGGTCCAGCTCGCGTAGACGTTGCTGCCGGCGACCGCCGCGGTGGCGGCGGTGATCGCGACGCTCGCCGCGAGGCGGACGCCACGGGAGGCCGGACGACGCCGGCGGGAACGGCTGGTGATGGTCATGGTGGGTACTCCTCCGTTGTAGCCCGCCGGGGTTGGCGGCCGTTGCCAGTCCTTCGCCCTGCGGCGAGGTCCGGCTGAAGGAGCGAGTGCGGATTCGGCTCTAAGGGACCAGGCGGCGCGGGCCGTAGGACCCGCGCGCGCCAGGGGCGGGAGTCCTACTTCTTGCCGCCGCCGTCCACCGCGGCGTTCTCGAAGAACCGCAGGATCTCCACGGGGAACGGCATGACGAGCGTCGAGTTCTTCTCCGCGGCCACCTCGACCACGGTCTGGAGCAGGCGCAGCTGCAACGCGCCGGGGTTGGCCGACATCGCGACCGCGGCCTCGGCCAGCTTCTGCGACGCCTGCAGCTCGCCCTCGGCGGAGATGATGCGCGCGCGGCGCTCGCGCTCGGCCTCGGCCTGGCGCGACATGGAGCGCTTCATCGTCTCCGGCAGCTGCACGTCCTTGACCTCGACCAGGTCGATCTTGACGCCCCACGGGTCCTCGGTGAGCGTGTCGATGATCGACGTGAGCTGCGCGTTGATGACGTCGCGGTTCGAGAGCACGTCGTCGAGGTCGCTCTGGCCGATGACCGAGCGCAGCGACGTCTGCGCCACCTGGCTGGTCGCGAACAGGTAGTTCTGGACGTTGACGATCGCCTTCAGCGGGTCGATCACGCGGAAGTAGACGACGGCGTCCACGCGCAGCGTGACGTTGTCGCGGGTGATGCCCTCCTGCGCAGGCACGCCCATCGTGACGACCTGCATGTTGACCTTCACCATGCGGTCGATCACCGGGATGATCACGTTCAGGCCGGGGCGCTTGATCTCCGACCGGACCCGGCCGAGGCGGAACACGATGCCGCGCTCGTACTCCTGGACGATGCGCAGGCCCATCGCGACGACGACGAGCAGCAGCGCCGCGACGAACAGCAGGACGACTCCCACGAAGCCCCTCCGGTCAGATCGGCTCGACGTCGAGGACGAGCGCCTCTTCGTCGACGCCGGTGACGCGCACCGGGGTCCCGGCCGCGACCGGACCATCCCACTCGATCGCCTGCGCGCGCCAGAGCGCGCCCTCGACGAGGACGTGGCCCTGCGGGTTCAGCGTGCTGCGCACCTCGCCGGACCGGCCGACCAGCGCCTTGCCGAGGTTCGCCGACTGGCCGCGCAGCGCGCGCAGCACGACCGTCATCACGACCCCGTAGAACAGCAGCGAGCCCAGCACCGCCACGACGATCGCCCACGTCGCGGGCCGCAGCGCGGGGCCGTCGGTGCGCACGAGGAACCACGAGCCCGCGGCGAGCACCACCGCGCCGATCGCCGTCGGCTCGCGCAGCGTGTCGCGGCGCACGTCGTACGCCATCGCCGCCGTGCCGAGCAGCACCAGCGCCAGGCCGAGCGGGTTCGTGGGCAGGGCCGCGAGGCCGTACGCCGCCAGCGCGACGATCAGCCCGCCGGCGTACCCCGCCGGCCCGAACCCCGGTTGGAACGCCTCGAACACGATCGCGCCGAGCCCGGTCAGCAGCAGCAGGTAGACCAGCGTCGGGTTGGTGCCGAGCGCCTGGCGCACCCGGATGACCGGGCCGGGCGCGGCGAAGCGCACGTGCACGTTCGCCGGGTCGATCCGTACGACGCGGCCGTCGACGGTGTTGCCGTCCAGCCCCTGAACCGCCTCCAGCAACGTCCCCGCCTCGGCGTGCGCGACCTTGCTCTCCAGCAGCTCGTTGGTCCGCTTCGGCGCCTCGCGGGTGACGCCCGCCGGCACCGCGCCGCCGATCTGGTCCGGATGCTCGCTGCGTACCTCGGCACCGCTCGCCACCATCCGCACGTCGCCCGCCATCCACAGCCGGGTCGCCGTCCCGGCAACGTGCGCGTCCCGCGGCCCGACCCACGTCCCCACCAGTACCGGCGACGACTCCACCGCGCGCACCAGCGCGTCCGCGTCCACCTGCACGGTGCCCGCGGAGTGCAGTCGCAGCAGGATCGCCACGTCACCCTGCCGCGCCGCGCGCGACAGCTCGCTGCGCAGGAACTTCGCGTATGCCGCGTCGATGCCGCCCTCGAGCTGGACGATCGTCACGGTCGGCGGCCGCTCGGTCTGCGCCGTTGCGGGGGTGAGCGCGAGGAACGCGAGCACAAGCGGGAGCAGCCGTACGAGACGGCGGGTGGTGGTCACGATGTTGAGAGTCTAGAGGCGCTCGGGGTGACGTCCCGCCTCCAAAGCGACTGCGGGCCCCGCACCCGCTAGTCCCGCTGCGCTCCTTCAGTCGCGGGTGCGGGGCCCGCAGCCACTCCGTCGGCGTCGTCACCCCTCGCTGACGGGTTCCGCGGGGGCGGGGGCGGGGTCCCGGGTCGGCTTGTTCCGCTGCGCTCCCTTAGACGGTATGAGGGCGCCGGGTCGTAGGGCCGGGACCTCACTCGCAAGTTGTCGTGGGTTGCCGGTCGGAGTTGGACTCCGGCCGGTAGAGCCAACAATTGCGGGAGGTCCCGGTGCGGATGGAGCGTACTTTCGTCGG
>DATLNJ010000118.1:0-3995 GCA_035536815.1 Frankiaceae bacterium | reverse complement strand
GGCCCGTTCGCCGGCCTCGCCCGCCCCGGCACGACGACCACGCACTCGTACGACAACAACCCGTCCAACAGCCCGTGCCCGCACGTCATGGTCGGCTACACGGTCCGCCTGACCTGGGCGCCGCCGACCGACACGCTCACGCTGTCGGCGTTCGGCGTCAGCACGACGCGCAGCGGCGGGTCCGCCACGCTCTACGCGGCCCGGAGCTACTGCACCAGCTTCCCCATCGCCGTCACCGGCACGAACGTCGCCGATGTCGCTCCGTACACCGTCACCGTCACCCGGGAATCCGGCGGGGGCGGAACGCTCGCCCCTTCCTCTCGTTACTAGGAGCATGAACTTGCGCCGCATCATCGTCGCGTCCTTGCTGGCCCTGCCGTTCCTCTCCGTGCCCGCGTCGGCCGGCCCGTCGTACACCGGCGACCCGCTCGCGAAGGGCGTCGGGAAGGACATGGTCCCGGTCGCCCACATCGCGTACCCGTCCGGCACGGACATCGAGTTCGCGACCGTGAAGGGCCGCGACTACGCGGTCGCGCCGTCGCAGGGCAACAACGGCGGGCTGCGCCTGATCAACATCGACAAGCCGGAGAAGCCGAAGGTCACCGGCTTCCTGCGCTGCCCGGTGTCGCAGAACGACGTCCAGGTGCGCGGAACCCTCGTGCTCCTGGGCATCGACGGCGGCGCGTCGTCGGGCGACAGCGACGCCCAGTGCTTCAAGCAGCTCGGCGCGGAGGCCACGACCGGCCTCATGGTCATCTCGATCGCCGACCCGGCGAAGCCGCGGGCGATCGGGTTCCTTCCGATGAAGCACGGCGTGCACAACGCCACCTGGCACCCGGGCGGCCGCTACGTCTACATCAGCGACAGCGAGCTGACGCCGGAGATCGCTGTGCCGTTCGGCGGGCGCATCCAGATCGTCGACGTCGGCAACCCGCGCAAGCCGCGCGAGCTGTCGACGTACCTGCTGGTCGGCGACCGGATGTCCACGCACGACATCACGTTCAACAAGAAGGGCACCCGCGCGTACGTCGCGGCGCTGCAGGAGACGTACATCCTCGACACCACCTCCCCGGCCGAGCCGAAGGAGGTCGCGCGCATCGAGGACCCGTCGATCAACATCAGCCACGGCGCCGACCCCACGCCCGACGGCAAGTACCTGCTGGTCACCGACGAGCAGGCCGGCGCGGCCGCCAACGGCGTCTGCAACGTCGGCGGCGTGCACGTGTTCGACATCTCGATCAACGAGAAGGTCCCGGTCAAGGTCGGCTTCTACTTCCTCGACCCGGTCAACTCCGTCACCGCGACGACGAACAGCGGCAACCTGACCTGCACCGCGCACGTCCTCGACTACTCGGCCGACGGCAAGACGTGGACGAACGGCAACTACGCGGCCGGCGTCCGGCTGCTGTCGGCGACCGCGCTGCTCGGCCGGCCGACCGAGCTGGCGTACTTCACGGCGACCGACGCGAACACGTGGAGCGCCAAGACGTACAAGAACCCCCGCTACGTCTTCGCCAACGACCTCAAGCGCGGCTTCGACGTCTACAAGTGGGTGCCGGGCAAGGGCGAGGTCGACACCCGCGCGCCGGGCGACAAGATCGCGTTCCGGCCGGCGGCCAAGGCGCCGCAGACCGGCCTGGGCACGTACTGCTTCGACCTGGTCAACCGCCGCTGACGCACCACCCCCCAGCCCCGACGGGCGCGCCTGCTGCACGCGGCGCGCCCGTCGTGCTGTCCGGGGCCGGCGGTACCCGGTCGGCCGTGCGGGTACTAGCCCGTTCGGTCGGTCTTTTCGGCCGTCAGGCGTAAAGCCAGGGGCGGGAAGCGCCGATCTGACCCTGGGGAACGCGACACGCGTCCCCACCGGAGCGCCGTCGGCGAACCGGGTGCGAACGGCGTAGCGGGAGCCAGTGTGTCCAACACCATCGAGCCCTTCCTGAGGGCGCTGGTCGAGTGCGGTGGGTCGGACCTCCACTGCAAGGTCGGCTCCCCGCCGCGGGTGCGGATCGACGGCCGGCTGCGCAAGCTGCAGACCCGCGACCTGACCGCGCAGGACACCGAGACCATGGTCGCCGAGGTGCTGCGCGCCGACCTCGTCGAGGACTTCCGCAAGAAGAACGAGGCGGACTTCGCGTACTCGCTGGCGGGCGTCGGGCGCTTCCGCGTCAACGCGTTCCGCTCGCGCGGGTCGGCCGGCCTCGTCTTCCGGCGGGTGTCCGTCGGCGCGATCCCGCTGTCCGACCTCGGCCTACCGCCGGTGCTGGCGTCGCTGGCGCTGGAGCCCCGCGGCCTGGTGCTCGTCACCGGCCCGACCGGGTCCGGCAAGACGACGACGCTGGCCGGCATGATCGACCACATCAACGAGAACCGCGAGGTCCACTGCGTCACCATCGAGGACCCGATCGAGGTCCTGCACTTCGACAAGATGGCGATGATCAACCAGCGCGAGGTACGGGTCGACACCGACGACTTCGGCACCGCGCTGCGCGCCGCGATGCGGCAGGACCCCGACGTCATCCTCGTCGGCGAGATGCGCGACATGGAGACGGTGAAGGCTGCGCTGGCCGCCGCCGAGACCGGTCACTTCGTCATGTCGACGCTGCACACGACCGACGCGTCGGAGACCATCAACCGCGTCATCGACTTCTTCCCGCCGCACGAGCAGAAGCAGATCCGGCTGTCGCTGGCCGCGTCGTTGCGCGGCATCGTCTGCCAGCGGCTGGTCCCGCGGGCCGACGGCGAGGGGCGTTGCGTCGCGATGGAGATCGCGATCAACACCGGGCGCATCGCCGACGCGATCGCCGACCCGGACAAGACGTCGAACATCCCCACGCTGGTCGGCGAGGGCGCGTACTACGGCATGCAGACGTTCGACCAGCACCTGGTCACGCTGATCCGCGACGGCGTCATCACGCTGGAGGCGGCCATGACGGCGTCCACCAGCCCGCACGACCTCACGGTCGAGCTGCGCCGCCTCGGCCTCGTCGCCTAGGACCGCCCGGCGAACGCCGTTCCCGAGCGCCCCGCGCGCGCCGGCTTCCCGTGCCGGGTGTTCGTGCTCGGCAACACGGCAAGATGACGGGGCAGACCGCCTAGAGGTCGCAGACCTCCTCCGGCGGCGCCGGCACGTCGGGGAGTGGGTTCGGCAGGTACGTGGGGCCGACACCGTGCCCCACGTGCGTGCACCGCGCGCCCGTGTTGTCCGGCCGTGGCGGCTCCGAGTACACGTAGACGAGGTCGTTCTCGTCCGGCTCGGTCTTCTCGCACTGCGCGCCGTTCGACGGGTCGTAGTCCGCGTCACTGTAATGGTGGCGGTGCGGCGGGTTCACGAGCGGGTCGTACACGGTGATCTCGGTGCACAGGTAGAGCGCGGCGGTCGCGTTCGCGCTCACCGGGAACGACGCCGGCTGCGGCGCGAACACGCCGACGCCGCCGGCGGCCGTGGTCGAGACGCTCGTGCCGAACTCCTGGGTGCCGGTGCTCGACTCCCACCACACGGTGCACCGGATCGTCACCTCGACGTCGGGGCGGGGCGACTCCGTACGCCACGGGCCGCCGTACAGCACGACGCTGACGAGCGTGGTGTCCGGGTGGCGGAAGCCTGACATTCCGCAGGTGAGCCCGCTGTCGTACTCCGCTCGCGCGGGGAGCGGGGCGGCCAGCAGCGCGGCGGCCGCGGCGATCGGGACGAGCCGGTTCACCGTGGTGCTCCCTCGGCGGTCGGTGTCCCGCCCCACTCGGGCTCGTTGTACGGGTCACCCGGCGGGTACCGGCACTGGACGGTGCGGCCGACGCCGACGCCGTAGCGGAGGCAGTGCTGGGCGCGTTCCGCGTCCGTGTAGGGGTGGTCCTTGTGCCGCTGCCCGACGAGCGCCCGGCCGCCGACGTACGCCCCGGCCGGCCGGCGGGTGGGAGCCGGCGCGGCCGCCGGCGGGGCCGCCATCCCGCCGACGGTGGCGCGCGGGACGGCGTCCGCGGGTGCGGGCGCGTGGGTG
>DATLNJ010000117.1:0-4611 GCA_035536815.1 Frankiaceae bacterium | reverse complement strand
GGATGCTGATCCTGCTGGCCGCCTGCAACAACCTGCTGGCCGGCGTCTTCATGTCGCTCATGGACGCCTACGGCCTGGAGTTGGTGTCGGTGGAGGCGTGGGGGCTGCTCTGGGGCGTCATCAGCCTGTCGCTGATCGCCGGCGGCATCGCGGTCGCCCGCTACGGCCTCGGCTCGCGGCCGCTGCGCATCGTGCTCGCCGGCAACCTCGTCAACTGGACGGTCTGCGCGCTGTTCCCGCTGCGCGCCTCGATCGTGCCGCTGGTGATCGGCATGGTGATCTGGCTCGGCCTGATCCCGGCGATCGAGGCGGCCGAGCAGACGATCCTGCAGCGCGCCATCCCGTTCGAACGCCAGGGCCGCGTGTTCGGGTTCGCACAGCTCGTCGAGAACTCCGCGTCGCCGCTGACGGCGTTCTTCATGGCGCCGCTCGCCGAGGCGGTGTTCATGCCGTTCATGACCGACGGGCTGGGCGCCGACTGGATCGGCGGCTGGTTCGGCACCGGGCCGAGCCGCGGCATCGGCCTGATGCTGGCGCTGTCCGGCGTCATCGGGATGGTCGCGACCGTGTTCGCGTGGACGTCGAAGGCGTACCGGCGCCTGGCGGCGCAGACGGTCACCGTGCCCGAGGCGGACCCGGAGCCCGCGGCGGCCTGAGCTACCCGCAGATCGCCTTGAGGAACGGGTACGGGTTGCGGGCCGCGCCGCCACCGGGGTGCGCCTCGAAGTGGATGTGCGGTGGCGTCGTGGCGGCGTTGCCGGTGGTGCCGACCCGCGCGATGACGTCGCCCGCCTGCACGCGGGTCCCGACCGTTGCGATGTTCATCGTGTTGTGGGCGTAGTAGAAGCGGTCGCCGTTGTCGGCGCGCAGCCAGAGCGTGATGCCACCCAGGCCGCCGTTGCCCCACTTGTCGACGACGCCGTCCACGACGGCGTACGCCGGGGAGCCGTACGGCGCAAAGACGTCGGTGCCCTGGTGCCTGCGGCCGCCGGAACGCGGCGCGCCCCAGGTGTCCACGAACGACCGGGTGGCGCCGACCGGGCAGGCGTAGCGGCCGGCCGGGGCGGCGTACGCAGGCCCGTCCATGACGACGCCGCCGGCGGTGGCCGTCGCGGCAGCGGCAGCGGCGGCCTGCGCCCGCGCGAGCGCCTCGGCGGCGATGGCCCGCGCCTTCGCGGCCTCGGCCTCGACGTGCGCGCGCAACTCGGCGTCGGCCTGGTCGAGCAGCTGGGTCTGCCGCGCGAACAGCTCCTGGACGCGCGTGGCGGCAGTGCGCGCCCTCGCGGCGGCGCGGATGGTCGCGTGGGCGGCCTCCCGCTGCTCCTGCCGCGCCTCCTCGGCGGCCTCGGCCGCGCGGGTGAGGTCGCTGATCCGGTCGTGGTCGGCGCCGAGCACGGCGGAGACGTTGCGATAGCGCGAGAGGGCGTCGTGCAGGTCGGGCGCGGCCATCACGGTGGCGACGACGGCGAGCTGGCCGCCGGCCATGTACAGCGCGCGGATGCGGACGGCGGCAGCCTCGGCCGCGGCGGCGTGCGCCTTCGCGGAGGCGTCGGCCCGCGCGGCGCGTTCGAACCCCTCGCCGACCGCGATGGTCTCGGCGTGCCGGGCGTCGTTGTACTCGACCACGGCCTTCTCCAGGTCGCCCTGGATCGCCTTCAACGACGCGCGCAGCTCGCCGGCACGGCGGCGCAGCCTGGCTCCGGGGTCCTCGGCGGTCGCCGAGCCGGTGCTCGCCACGGTCGAAGCGACCAGCGCGAAACACAACGCCGCGCAGGCTCCTGCGCGGCGCGTCAGCGACGCGCGGTCCATGCGGTCTCCCCTATAGGTCTTCGTCGTGGAGATCTTCGTCAGGACCGCGCGTCACCTTGAGCGGGCGTTGCTCCGTTCAGCCCACGTTGCAGAGGGCCGTGCAGAGGAACGTCACGCACGGCGGCTCGTACGACAGCACGCAGCCGGGGCGGCCGGTGTACGACGAGTCGGCGCCGCCCGCCACCGCGAGCGACAGCTCGTCGGTGGACAGCTCGGCAAGGTGCTCGGCCTTGAGGGACAGGCGTCGCTTCATGTGCTCTCCTTCGGGGGTCGCAACGCGTCCGGTCAACGGGGCGTCCGACGGCCGCGCAGTGGCCGCCGGGGCACCCGTGCCCGCCCCGCGGCCGGACACACCTCACCCGGCCTTCACGCCCCACCCGCCCGCCTCCGCCGCGACCCGGCCGCCCGCGCCTCGGCCTGGCGGCCGCGCGCACCCGGCACCGAAGCGACCGACCCTCGCCAGCGGCGGCGATGGGTGCCAGAGTTGACGTCTCTCCCGATCCTGCTGAAGGAGGCCCTACATGAACAGGCGCCGCACGCTCGCCCTCAAGCGCGAGACGCTCTCCGAGCTGACGCCGCGCGAGCTGCACCGCGTCGTCGGCGGCTCGCACCTGTGCCCGATCACCGACGCATGCACCGACGCGTGCACGCACGAGAGCTTCGACACCCCGTGCCAGACCATCCCCATCAACCCCTGCCTGAGCAACCTGGCCTGCCCGGACCGCTAAGGAGCGCCGTCCGCTCCCCTGAACGACCCGCGCCGCGCGGCGCCCCGAACCCACCGGGGCCGCGCGGCGCCGTCGTTCGTAGCGGGTGCGGTCAGCCGCGCAGGCGCTGGGTGGACAGCGTTCCGGCCAGGACGTCGTCCTTGCAGAAGCGGCCGGTGACCCAGCCCTCCTCGGCGAACAGCCGCGTCTGGTCCGCGTAGTGCGGGCTGAGCGGGTTCGTGGACTGTGAGTAGCTGAGGACCGTCCGCGTATCCGGGCAGCCGTCGCCGTCGAAGCTCACCGCCTGGACGAACGACGCCCCGTGCGCCAGCGGCGCGACGTAGCCACGGCCGGTCCAGGGTGCGGCCATCGCGTTGAAGACGCCGAGCCCGCCCGGGCCGCCGTGGTACGGCGTCACGGTGCCGTCCGGCCGCGCGTCCTGCTGGAACTCGCCGAGCGGCGCGTCCAGCGGGATGCCCGCGCCGTCGAGGTCGCGGATCGCGTCGCCGAACGCCAGCTGCACCTGCGGGTTCAGGGTGTTGAGGTCGCGCGGCGTCGTGTACGGACGGGCGGTGTCGAACGGCGTCAGCCACAGGGCCGGCGCCTGCACCGTCGCCGCGTCGGTCCAGAACCGGCGGAACAGCAGCGCGCCCCGTGACGGGATGTCGTCGCGCAGGTCCCAGTTCGCCAGTACCTCGCACGCGTCGCGAACCGGCGTCGGGCCGTTCGACGACGGCGCGATGCCGCCGGGGAACGCGCGGCACATCGCCACGGCGTCGTCGCGGGTGAGCTCGCCGGCGTGCTGGCGGTTGGAGAACAGCAGGTCCTGCATCTCCTGCCTGGTCATCCGGCCGCCGTTCGCCAGCTCCTCCTCCACCATCACCAGTCCTGAGCGGGTACGCAGCGAACGCGCGGTGCCCTCGTCGCCGATGATCCGCGCGTAGCCGGTGAGCGGCTGCTTCGGCTGCGACAGCCAGTACGAGTCGTTGGAGTTCGTGACGTAGTCGCGGCGCAGCAGGTGCGGCATCCTCGACGGTCCGAACGTCCCCGGCTGCAACGAGTCCGGGTCGGTGCCCCACTCGCACATGCTGCGCGAGCCGTCGAGCACCGGCAGGCGCAGCGCGGCGAAGGTCGCGTGCCCCATCGCGGTGTTGCACAGCCGCGCGTGGTCGTCGGTGACGTGCGGCGTCACGGAGATGTCGGCGTAGAGCGCGTTGCCCTCGTCGTCGGCGGCGACGGTGTTGACCCACGGGATGCCCTGGTTGCGCTTGAGGACGTCGAGCACCTCGGGCGCGGACTGCGCGTGGTCGACCTCGAAGAAGTGGTTGAGGTAACGGAAGTTCGGCGCGTTGGCGTCGCCCATCGCGAACGCCGTCGCCGGCGTCCACGGGAACACCGGCAGCCCGAGGAGGCTGGTGAGAATCGGGCCGAAGCGGGTCGAGTACAGCGTGCGGCGCTGCGGGCCGGTCGGCGTCTGCACCGTCACGGTGCGCCGCGTCATCGGCGTGGGCTTGCCGTCGTAGAGGTACGTCGTCGGCGAGCCCGGCACCAGCGTGAGCTGGAACGGCGTGAAGCGGAACGCCGTGGAGACCGTGTGGCTCCACGCCATCCGCTCCGTGTGGCCGATGAGCACGAGCGGCACGCCCAGCAGCGAGCCGCCGGTGACGTCCATCTTGTTCTTCACCGTGAGGTGCGCCTGGAAGAACCGCTCCGAGCCGAGCCACGGGAAGTGCGGGTTGCCGAGCAGCATGCCCTTGCCGTTCGCCGTCCGCTCGCGGCCGAGGCCGTACGCGTTGGAGCCGATGTCGCTCAGCGGCAGGCGGCCCTCGAGGGCGCTGAAGTCCTCGAGCGTGGGCAGCGGCAACGGATCCAGCGGTGGGGTCGGCGGCTGAGCGCCGCCCACGCCGTCGAGCGCGACCCCCGTGGAGGCGAGCAGCGCGAGCTGGTAGAAGCGGCGGTAGACGTCGATCTCCTCGATCTCGCGCACCCACTCCTTGCCGCGGCAGGCGGGGTCGGGGAGGTTCGCGACGCCCGTGTCGCGCAGGTAGCGGTTGTAGCCCGCGGTGTAGCCCCGCACGAGCTCCCGGACCTCGGG
>DATLNJ010000116.1:0-26620 GCA_035536815.1 Frankiaceae bacterium | reverse complement strand
GGGGGCGTGCGGCGGGCGGGGCGACGTCGCCGCCGGGCAGCCCGGGGCCGACGAACGTGAGCGCGCCGGCCGCGACGGCGCCGCCGGCCAACAGCCGGCGCAGCCGCAGCCACCCTGGCGCCGGCACGATGCCGAGCGTCGCGTCCAGCGCGGCCCGCAGCGACCGGCGCGCCCTGGCGAGGGCCGACTCGACGGTCGTGTACGGCACCGTGAGCCGGTCCGCGACGGCGCCGCAGGACAGCCCCTCGGCGCGGGCCTCGACGATCTGCCGCTGGTGCGGCGTCAGCGCGGCCAGCCGGCCGGAGAGCCAGGCCGACTCCGCGCGGTCGCAGACCGCATCCTCGGGGCCGGGGTCGGTGCCCCAGAACGCGCTCAGCCGGCTCGCCAGCCGCTCGCCGCGGGCCCGGCCGCGGTGCACGTCGGCGCACAGCCGCACGGTGACCGTGGTGAGGAACTGGCCCAGGCGTTCCTCGTCGAGGTCGGCGAACTCGACGCAGCGCAGCATCGCCTCCTGCACGCAGTCCTCCGCGTCGTGCGGGTCGTCCACCCGCGCGCGGGCGATGCGCAGCAGCCGCTCGCGGTGCGCGCACACCGCGGCCCAGCGTCGTTCGTCCCCCACCGTGATCCCCTCCGGGGCGGATGGTAGGGGCAGCCTCGGGTCGAGCACACGCAAGGAACGCGCAATGACCGGAACTGCCCGTTACGCTGCGCCGGTGCCGCTGGAGCCGGGTCTCGCCGCGTCGTTCCCCCACGAGGTCACCGATGCCGACACCGCTGTCGCGCTCGGGTCGGGCGACGTGCCGGTGCTCGCGACGCCGCGCTGCGTGGCGCTCGCGGAGCGCGCCACCTGCGCCGCCGTCGCGGGGCACATCCCGGACGACATGACGACGGTCGGCACCCGCGTCGAGCTCGACCACGTCGCGCCCACGCCGGTCGGCGAGACGGTGACCGTGGACGCCGTGCTGGAGGCGGTGGACGGGCGGCGGCTGACCTTCGGGGTGCGGGTCCGCGACGCGGAACGCGCGGTGGCGTCCGGAACGGTGCAGCGGGTGCTCGTGACGAGGGAGAAGTTCCTGCGCGCCGCGGGGCACTAGAGGTCGAGCGCGTACGTCCAGCAGTCGATGCCGGGCCGCGGCGACCAGTCACGCTCCGGCGTGCGGACGAAGCCCATCCGCTCGTACAGGCCGTGCGCCACCCGCATCCACGGCATCGTCGACAGCACCAGCCGGTCGCGGCCGTCGCGGCGCGCGCGGTTCACCGACCACTGCACCAGCCCGCGCCCGGCGCCGCGGCCCTGCGCCTCCGGCGCGACGACCAGCGTGCGGAACTCCGCCTCGCCCTCGACGGCGATCGACGCCTGCGGGCCCGGCCCGGGTACGTACGTCAGCGAGCCGAGCAGCGTGCCGCCCTGCACCGCGACGAGCACCTCGGCGGTCGCCGCGCGCTCGGCGGTGCGGCGCAGGATGGCGGCGTACTCGGGGTGCAGGGTGCCGCCGTCGAGGTTGCCGTAGACGGCGACCGTCAGCTCGCCGATGGCGTCGTACTCCGCCGGACTCGCGGGCCGCACCAGGTCGGCGGCGAAGGTCACCAGGTCGATGCCGGGCTCCGTCGTCCAGTCGCGCTCCGGCGTGCGGACGAAGCCGAGCCGTTCGTAGACGCGGTGCGCGGGGGTCATCCACGGCCGGGTGGACAGCACCACCCGCTCGCGCCCGAGCCGCCGGGCCTCGTCCAGACATGCCTGCACGAGCGCCGTCCCCACGCCGCGACCGCGCGCCGCCCGGTCCACCGCGAGCATCCGGAACTCGCTCTCCGTCTCGGTCGCCAGCTCACCGTACGGGCCGCCGTCGGGCACGTTCGTGACCGTGCCGAGCAGCGTGCCCGCGTCGTCGACCGCGACGAGCACCTGCGCCGCCTTCACCCGGCTCTCGACGTCGCGCAGCACCTCGACGTAGTCGCCGAGGTCGTCGTCGTCGGCGGTGTACGTGGCGACGGTCAGCTCGCCGGCGCGCGCGTACTCGGGGGGCCGGACCGGACGGACGGTGACGCTCAGAACAGGTCCATCGTGTAGCCGACGAGGACGAGCACCGGCAGCAGGAACACCACGAGCAGCCCCCGCAGCACCCACTTGGGCTCGCCGCCCTCGCGGGCGGCGGCGGAGGCGGCGTTGCCGATGCCGACGATCATCCCCTCGATGGTCAGCATGTTGGGCCGGTCGCGGACCTCCTCGGCGACGTACGCCACCGGCGCGCCGGGGTCGATCGGGTCGTCGGGGTCGTCCGGCTCGCCGGCGGCGCGGGAGCGGGCGTAGCCGTGCCGCCCGGTCAGCTCGTCGAGCGGGATGTCGTAGCGCGGCGCGTCGTCCTCAGGGTTCTCAGGCAAGGTTGCTCGTCCTCGGGTAGGCGACCTCGGGGTCGAGCACGACGTTGACCATCGCCGGCAAGCCGGATGCGAAGGCGCGGTCGAGCGCGGGCCCCAGCTCGTCAACGTCCCTGACCAGCTCGCCGTGCCCGCCGAGCGCACGGACTATCTCGTCGTACCGGCACTCCGGCTGCAGGTCGGCCGCGACGTCGTAGCCGTAGAGGAACTTCATCGGGTGCTTCTCCAGCCCCCAGATGCCGTTGTTTCCGCAGACCATGACGACCGGCAACCGGTGCCGGACCAGCGTGTCCACGTCCATCAGCGAGAAGCCCGCGGCGCCGTCGCCGAGCAGCAGCACGACCTGGCTGTCCGGGCGCGCCAGCCGCGCGGCCATCGCGTAGCCGAGCCCGGTGCCGAGGCAGCCGTACGGGCCCGGGTCGAGCCAGCAGCCCGGCTCGTACGACTCCACGTACTTGCCCGCGAACGACACGAAGTCGCCGCCGTCGCAGACGACGACGGCGTCGCGGTCCAGGCGCGGCCGCAACTCGCCGTACACGCGCGCCGGGTGGATCGGCGACGACTCGCGCGCCAGCTCGGCGGCCTCCGCCGCGCGCTTGGCCTGCTCCTCGGTGCGCAGCTCGTGCAGCCACTCGTCGTGCTTGCCCGGCGCGGTCATCGCCTCGAGCACGCCGGCCAGCGGTCCGGCCGCGTGCGCCTCCAGGGCGACGTGCCGGGCGACCTCGGACGGCGCGTTGACGACGTGCACGACCCGCGCCTCGCCGAATGACCCGAACGCCAGCCGGAAGTCCAGCGGTGTCCCGATCACGACGACGAGGTCGGCGCCCTTGAACGCGCTGCCGCGCACCCGCGAGAACGCCAGCGGGTGGTCGGCGGGCAGGCAGCCGCGGCCCATGCCGTTGGCGATGACCGGCACCTGCTGCGCCTCGGCGAACTCGCGCAGCGCGGCCTCCGCGCCGTCGTACCAGACGTCGGAGCCGGCCACGACGACGGGGCGTTCGGCCCGCTGCAGGAGCGCGGCCACGTGCCCCGGGTCGCCGCTCGTCTCGGCGGCCGGCGGCGCGGCCGCCGGCACCTCCGCGTCGGCGTACGAGAACAGCACGTCCATCGGGACGTCGAGGAACACCGGGCCGCGCCGCGGCGACGTAGCCCGCGCCAGCGCGTCGGCGACCGCGCCCGGGATCGCGGCGGTCTCGGTGACGGTGCCGGCGTGCTTGGTGACCGTCGCGACGATCGGCGGGTGGTCGAGCTCCTGCAGGCTGCCCGAGCCCCAGCGCACGGCCGGCGCGCGGCCGCCGAGCACGAGCAGCGGGGAGCCGTTGAACTGCGCGGTGGTGATGGCGCTGACGCCGTTGGTGACGCCGGGGCCGGCGGTGAGGACGGCCAGGCCGGGGCGGCGGGTGAGCTTCGCGTACGCCTCCGCCGCGAACACCGCCGTCTGCTCGTGCCGCACGTCGACGATCCGCATCGGCCGGTCGGCCTTCACCGCGCCGTCGTAGAGCGGGAAGACGTGCCCGCCGGACAGCGTGAACATGGTGTCGATGCCGTACGCCTGCGCGGCCGCGACGGCCAGCGCGCCTCCGTGCGCGTTCACGCCGTGCATCGTCGCACGGTGCGGGACCATGGCGGCGTGACCGATCCCGCGCCGCCGCCGGCGGATCCGTACGCCGGCCTGCCCCGCCTCAGGCCGGGCGAGGGCGACGTCGGCTGGGGTGGGGAGGCGTACGGCTTCGGGCCCACGTACGACGTCGCGTACGGCCCGCGACCGGGTGGGTGGGACGGCGGCTGGGGGACCGGCGGGACCGGGACCGGCTATCCCGCGCCGGGCTACCCGCCGTATGGCCCGCCGCGCCGCCGGGGCCGGCGCGCGGTCGCGCTGACGCTCGGCATCGCCTCGAACGTCGCGCTCGTGCTGGTCGCGCTGCTGTTCGGCTTCGGCTTCGCGACGTTCTTCGCCGGCGGCTTCGCGCTGTTCATCCTCGCGATCTACGTCTGGTGGGGGGCGATCGCGCTGGCCGTCACGTCGATCGCGGTGGGCCTGCTCTCGCGCGGTCCGGGGGTGGGGTCGCGTCTCGCGTCCACGATCCCGGCGTGGCTGACGGTGCTCGTGTTCACGGCGTTCGGCGGGGGCGGCGACTCCCCGCCGGCGTACGACTACCAGACGATGCCGCCCACGACGGTGCGCGAGCTGCCGGCGGACACGCCGCCGGACGAGGTCGCCCACCACGCGGAGTTCGTCCTCGCGGGCCGGCCGCAGGACGTCTGCCCGCTGCTCGCCGCCGCCGCGCGCGGGCCGCGCTGCCCGGAGGCCCCGGCGTTCATCGGCCCGCACCGCAGGGACGACGGCACCTTCCGCACGCTGTGGGTCCGCGGCGACCAGGCGCTGGTCGTGTCGGAGGAGCCGTTCCCTGACGGGCCGAAGAAGCGCGTCCGGCTCGTCCGCGAGGCGACCGGGTGGCAGCTGCTCGACCTGCCCGGCCTCAGCGACGAGTGCGTCGACACGTCGAAGGAGCCGTTCCGCTGCCCGGTCCGGCGGTACGGCGACGGCTGACCTAACCGTCACAGTTCCCCTGGCACGCGGCCACCGGGTTGTGCCTGTCGGCGCGCCCGGATCGTCCCTATCGTCCTCAGGGCGGGGCACGACGTCGTGCCGCGCCTACCCCTCACACCCCTACCCCCCAGATGGAGTCCTCCATGAACGTGCGCAACGTCGCGCGCGCCACGGTCGCGGCCGGTGCCGCGATCGCCCTGTCCCTGTCCGCCGCGCCCGCCCAGGCGTCCCAGGAGCGTCCCGAGCTGATCGTGCTCTGCGACCAGTACATCGACATCCAGAGCATCCAGATCCCTGGCTTCGTCAACTGCACGCTCGACTACACGGGCAACTACGTGCAGTACCTCGGTCAGTGGACCGCCCAGCAGCTCGGCCGGATCGGCAACTGCGTGTTCTACTACGACCCGCTGTTCGCGCCGTTCCCGAACAACATCGCCCCCGAGACGGTCCAGCTCGCGACCTGCGTCGCGTAGCACTCCGCCCGTCACCGCCGGCCCGGTCCCCTCACGGGGGCCGGGCCGCGGTCGTGTCGCCTCGGACCACTAGCATCCGTCGCGTGACGACCCTGCGGACGGTGGCCGCGCGGCGGACCGACCTCGCGCCGCCGGAGGTCGCGCACCTGCAACGCCTCGTGGGGGAGTGGGGGCTGCTGGCGGACCTGTCGTTCGCCGACCTGCTGCTGTTCCTGCGCGACGGCGACGCGTTCGTGACGGTGGCGCAGATGCGCCCGTCGACCGGCCAGACCATCTACGTCGACGACATGGTCGGCTCCACGATCCCGGCGGCCGACCGGTTCCTCGCCGACGTCGCGTGGCGGGACGGCCGGATCGCGCGCGAGGGCGACCCCGAGTGGGAGTCCGGCGTGCCGGTGCGCCAGGAGGCGATCCCGGTCCGCTACGGCGACCGGGTCATCGCGGTCGTCTCCCGCGACTCCAACCTGGCCTCCGCCCGCGTGCCGAGCCAGCTCGAGCTCACGTACCTGCAGACCGCCGGCGACCTCGCGCTGATGATCAGCGAGGGAACGTTCCCGATCTCCGGCTCGGAGCCGCAGAGCGACCTGGTGCTGCGGGTCGGGGACGGCATGCTGCGCCTCGACGCGGCAGGCCAGGTCGAGTACGCGTCGCCGAACGCGCTGTCGGCGTACCGCCGCCTCGGCATCGCCCGAAACCTCGTCGGCGCGCACCTCGGCGACCTCGGGCTGGACGACAAGCGGATCTACGGCGTCCTCGAGACCCGCGTCGCCGCCGAGCACGAGGTCGAGGCGAACGGCGCCGTCGTGGCCCGCCGGTCGATCCCGCTGCTGGCCGGCGGCGCGGTGATCGGCGCGCTGGTGCTGGTGCGCGACATCACCGACGTACGCCGCCGCGACCGGCAGCTCGTGACGATGGACGCGACGATCCGCGAGATCCACCACCGGGTGAAGAACAACCTGCAGACGGTCGCCGCGCTACTGCGGCTGCAGGCCAGGCGCTCGACCGCGCCGGAGGCGCGCACCGCGCTGGAGGAGTCGGTGCGCCGGGTGTCGTCGATCGCGCTGGTGCACGAGACGTTGTCGCAGGCGCTGGACGACGCGGTGGCGTTCGACGAGATCGCGGACAAGGTGATGGCGATGGTCGGCGACGTCGCGTCCCCGGAACGCGCCGTCGTCACCCGCCGCACCGGCTCCGCCGGGCTGCTGCCCGCGGAGGTCGCGACACCGCTCGCGCTGGTGCTGGCCGAGCTGCTGCAGAACGCCGCGGAGCACGCCTTCCGGGGCGCGCGCGGGGGGTCGTTGGAGGTCCGGCTGGACCGGCGGCCGACCGGGCTGCGGGTCGCGGTCGTGGACGACGGCGGCGGGCTGCCCGACGGGTTCGCGATCGAGGGGTCGAAGCGGCTCGGGCTGCAGATCGTGCGCACGCTGGTCGTGGGGGAGCTGGGCGGCGCGATCGAGATGGGCGCCGGGGAGGCCGGCGGGACCGAGGTCGTGCTGGACGTGCCGCTCCCGCACGCGGCGCACTGAGGCTTCGCGGACGCCGTTCGGGACGCGCACCCGCACCAACTTCCAGTGCACGAGCACGCTTCTCGTGCTCGGCCGCACTGGAAGTTGGCCTGAGCGCCGCGCGAAGCCGCCGGCTCTGCCCTTTTTTCGCCAAGCCCTGCTAGTAGCGCGCGGGCTACGACTCCGGCAGCGGGCCCTGCGGGGCGGTGGTCGGAGCGGGCTCGTCGATGTTCACCGGGTCCTGGTCGGCGGCGTGCAGCACCAGATTGACGCCCCACGCGGTCGCCGCGCCGACCGCGACGAGCAGCACGAACATCACCAGCCGGAACCGCCACGCGGCGATCCACTCCGGCCGCGGCTCGCTCGCCGAGGTGACCGGGCGGACGTACGACTCCCGCACGGCTGAGACCTCCTCCGGACATGCGCGACGCCCGCCACCGGCCGGTGACGGGCGTCCCGAAGCGTACTTGTGGAGTGCGGGAGGTGCGCTACCCGGCGATCCGGGCGCGGGCGCGGGCGTTCGCGCGGCGCTTGATGGCGCGGCGCTCCTCCTCGCTGGTGCCGCCCCAGACACCGGCGTCCTGCCCGGTCTCCAGAGCCCACTGCAGGCAGTCGCTCACGACGTCGCAGCGCTGGCAGACGGCCTTGGCGTCCTCGACCTGCTGCGCGGCGGGGCCGGTGGTCCCGATCGGGAAGAACAGCTCGGGATCCTCGTCACGGCAGAGCGCGCGGTGGCGCCAGTCCATGCGATCCACTCCTAGTCTCGGGCCGGTGCCGGCCGATCGTTCGCCGCCCAACCGACTTTGTGAACGATTTCACGAAGTCGGGCCTGGATCGACGCCGGAACTTTGTGCGTGCGGGGGAACCTTAGCCGTGCAGGTGCGGCCGGGGGAAGGCCTCGACCGAACGAAGTTCAGTCTATGGGCGGTCCGCGGCCCCCTGCAAGCGGTAGCAAGCACTTTTTTCCGTGATCACGTCGGATTCGTCCGGGTCAGGCACTGTTTCGCCACGGTTAGCAGTGGGTAACCCTAGGGACATGCCTCCCGTGCTCACCCGCGCCTCCGGCGTGGTCCCCGTCCCGGCCACCGTCACCTCCCGCTCGGTCGGTGAGGTCATGGTCCTGCGGTGCGCCGGCGACCTCGACCTCGCCGCCGTCGAGCCGGTCACCGCCGCCGTCATGCGGGCGCTGGAGACCCGGCCGGTGGGCCTGGTGCTCGACCTGTCCGGCGTGGCGTTCTGCGACACCGTCGGGCTGCGGCTGCTGATGTCGGCCGCCTCGCGGGCCCGCCTGCAGGGCTGCGCGGCCACGCTGGCCGCGGTGCAGCCGCAGGTCGCCGAGTTCCTGGCGCGGGTCTGTGTGGACCGGACGCTGACGGCGTACGCCGACGTCTCCGCCGCGATCGAGGGGCTGATGTTCAGCGCCACCTGGCGCTGACCGCGTAGCCCGCGTCAGCCGGCCGCCGACTCGGCGGCCGGCCACGGCGTCGGCTCGGCGCCGGAGAGCTGCGCCACGAACTCCCGCAGGTACCACCGGCGGAACGCCGCCGCCTCGGCCGGCGTCGCCAGGGTGAGCAGCTGCTCGCTGCGGCAGAACTCGTCCGCCTCCGCCAGCATCCGCTCCAGCCGCTCGCACGCCTCCGCGGCGCCCGGGGGCACGCGGTAGGTCAGATCGACGCTCTCGTCGCCGCGCGCGATCGCCGCCTCACGCTCGGCGTCGGCGGTCTCGGCCACGCCGGCGTACGACGCGTTGAGCTCCGCGATCAGCTCCACCAGCCGGGCCGGCACCTCGGTGCGCGGGTCGTCGTCGAACGCGAGCAGCTGGAACTCCCGCATCAGCTCGGCGTGGTGCTCCGTGGCGACGCGGTGCAGCCGCAGCGGGAACGCCACCAGGCGCACTTCCCGCAGCTCGCTACCGGTCACAGCGCCTCCACCGCGTCGATGTCGAACTCGGCGTACGCGGCGTCGCCGAGCCGGATGCGGCACCAGACCGTCTTGCCGTGCTCGTCGTCGTCCACGCCCCACTCGATCGCGATCGACTGGAGCAGCCGCAGCCCGCGCCCGGTACCGGACTCGAGGCTGAAGTGGCGTTCCTGCGGGGGCTGCCGGCTGCCGTCGGAGACGCACATGACGATCGACTCGGCGCCGGCGTCGACGAGCGTGACGACCATCGGGGTGCGGGCGTGCAGCAGGGCGTTGGTGACGAGCTCGCTGACGACGAGCAGCGCGTCGTCGCGACCGTCCTCGACGCCCCACTCCGCCAGCGTCTCCGCGACGAACCGGCGCGCGCGTGCGGGCGACGTGGCCTTCGGCGGCAGCCGCAGCTGCGCCGAACGCGGGTCCCCTGCGTCCCCGGCCAACGGTCTCTCCTTCGCTGCCGGTCCCTGACCGGCACGACGCGCAGGACGTTGTGTACCGCACATCCTCGCGCGGGTGTAGCCGCGGACCGAAATCGCCCGCACGTTACGCCGAACGGGTGGCATCTTTTGACGCGGTTGGCCCCTGGCCTGACGATGAGGGTCACCGGTCGCGCGGTCGACCGGGACCGCTCTCGGACCGGTGCTGTTACCTAGGGGTGGGGACCTGTGACGCAGTTCGCCGACGACGCGCGCGCGCAGCCGCGGCCGTCCGGTAGCGCCGCGGCGGAAGGGGACACCGAACGGCTGCGGCAGCTACAGCAGGTCACGGCCGAGCTGTCCCGCGCGCTCACCGTCGACGAGGCGATCGACGTCGTGCTCCGGCGCGGGATGGAGCTGGAGGCCGCGGGCTCGGGGTCGATGTGGCTGGTCGACGGCGACGTCGTCCGGTTGGCCGGCGCGGTCGGGATGGCGCCGGGCGTGCAGGCGCGGTTCGCCCGCATCCCGCTCGACTCCGGCCTCCCGGCGGCGGTCGTCGTGAACACCGGGACGCCGGTGTTCCTCCGGTCGCGGGCCGACCGCGACGAGCAGTGGCCGATGCTGGCGGGGACGCCGACCGCAATGGAGGCCATCGCGGTCGTCCCGCTCGTCGTCGACGACCGCGCGATCGGCTGCCTGTCGTACGGCTTCCCCGAGGAGCGTGACTTCGCCTCCGGCGAGCGCGACTTCCTCGCCGCGCTCGCCAACGTCGCCGCGCAGGTGCTCGACCGCGCGCGGCTGTACGAGGCGGAGCGCGCGGCGGCCCGGCGGATCGAGTTCCTCGCCGAGGCGAGCCGGCTGCTCAACAGCAGCCTCGACTACGCCACCACGCTCCAGCGGGTCGTCTCGCTGCTGCTCGAGGCGTTCGCCGCGCTGGTCGTCGTCGACCTCATCAGTGACGGGCGGCTGGAACGTGTCGCGATGGGCCACGTCGACCCGGACAAGCGCGACGTGCTGGAACTGCTGCGGGACAACCCGGTCCGGGAGGGCACCGCCGGGTGGGAGGTGCTGCGGAGCGGCGTGCCGCGGGTGATCGACGAGGTCACCGACGCCGACCTGCGCAAGAACACCCCCACCGAGGAGGCGTACCAGGCCGCGCTCGCGATGGACGCGGGACCCGCGATGGTCGTGCCGCTGACCGCGCGCGGCCGGGTCGTGGGCGCGCTGTACCTCGCCCGCCCGCGCGGCGCCGCGCCGTTCACCGAGGAGGAACTCGCGCTGGCGACCGACCTCGCCGCGCGGGCCGGCCACGCCGTCGACAACGCCCGGCTGTTCGCCGCGCGCACGGCGGTCGCGGAGACGTTGCAGCGCTCGCTGCTGCCGCCGCGGCTGCCGGAGGTGCCGGCCCTCGAGCTGGCCGCGCGGTACCGCCCGCTGCACGAGGGGATCGAGGTCGGCGGCGACTTCTACGACTGCTACGCCGTCCGCGACCGCTGGGCGTTCGTGCTGGGCGACGTCGTCGGCAACGGCCCGCGCGCCGCCGCCGTCACGGCGCTGGTCCGGCACACCGCGCGCGCCGTGGCGCCGTACGTGCCGGGGCCGGTCGAGGTCGTGCACGCGGTCCGCGACGCGATCGTCGCGGGCGACGACCCGGAGGTGTTCTGCACGCTGCTCTACGGCACCGTCGCGCCGCGTGCCGACGGGGTGCTGATCGACGTCGTGGGCGCCGGGCACCCCCCGCCGTACGTCGTGCGGGCGAGTGGGGAGGTCGAACGGGTGCCCACTGTCGGCGGGCTGCTCGGCGCCGTGCCCACGCTCGACCTCGACGCCGTGCGGGTGACGCTCGCGCCGGGTGACGCGCTGGTCTGCGTGACCGACGGCGTGCTGGAGGCGCGCCGGTTGCCGACGTGGGACGCGCCCGACGTCCCGGCGGCGTTCTTCGACGAGTGCGGCCTGGTCGGCGTGCTGAAGGGCGCCGCGGGCGGGACGGCGGACGAGATCGCGGGCGCCGTCGAGGCGTCGGTGCTCGCGTTCACCGAGGGGCGCGCGCCGGACGACGTGGCGATCCTGGTCCTGCGCGCCCGGTGAAGGTCTACGGCCACCGCGGCTACGCCGCGCGGCACCCGCACAACTCGCTCGCCGGCGTCGTGGCGGCGTTCGACGCGGGCGCCGACGGCGTCGAGGTGGACGTGCGCCGGACCGCGGCCGGCGACTTGGTGCTGTCGAACGCGCCGCTCGGCGCCGGCGCCGCGCCCGACCGGCTCGTGGACGTCCTCGACGCGGCCCGCGGCCGGGTCGTCTGCGAGGTCAAGAACGTGCCGGGCGAGCCCGACTTCGACGCGCCCGCCGAGGCGACCGCGCACCTGCTCGTCGCGCTGCTGCGCGACCGCCCAGGCGCCGACGTCACGGTGTCGTCGTTCGACTGGTACGCCATCGACGTCGCGCGCGCGGCCGGGCTGCGGACGGCGTTCCTGACGCCACCGCCGGTCACGCTCGGCGCCGCGCTGGCGTACGTCACCGGCGCCGGCCACGCGGAGTGCCACGTGCACTGGTCGGGCGTGCTGGACGACGCCGGCTCGGTCGCCTTGGCGCGCGACGCCGGCGTCGAGGTGGTCGCGTGGGGAGTGACCGAGGTCGAGACGTACGCCGCGCTACGCGACGCGGGGGTGTCCGGCGTGATCGCCGACGACCCGGCGGCGTTGCTAGACGACGACCGATAGCGCGTCCGGCAGCGACCGGAACGCCAGCTCCTCGATCTCGCCGAGGTAGTCGCCGTCGAGCTGGTACGCCAGTGGCCGGTCGCTGCGGATCGTGAACTCGTCCACGTCGTGCAGCTGGAACGCCGCCCGGCTCTTGAGGTGGTTCTGCGTCGCGAACATCTGCCGGACCACCCGCAGCGTCGAGACCGTCTTGAGCTTGCGCATGGCGAGCACGTCGAGCCCGCCGTCGAAGTCGGCCTCCGGGCACGGGTTCACCGCGCGGGTGCCGAAGTACGTCCACGGCGAGCCGTTGGCGACGATGACGTTGAACAGCCCCTCCTCGGGCTCCGCACCTGGCCGCTCGATGGTGATGCTCGGCTGCTGCCGCTCGGTGCCGAGGTAGTAGTGCGACACGGCGCTGCGGACGTAGAGGGCGGGCGTGGCCTTGCGGCCGTTGCGGCGGTGGCGTTCGACGACGCGCACCACCTCGGCGTCGATGCCGACGCCGGCACAGAACGTGAAGTAGCGGCCGTTCACGACGCCGAGGTTGACCCGGCGGCGGCTGCCGGAGCGCAGCGCGTCGAGGATCTCGCTGGTCGCGTCCACCGGGCTGGCGGACAGGCCGAGCGCGCGAGCGAAGACGTTGGTGGACCCGCCGGGTACGACGGCCAGCTCGGTGGGGGAGCCGGCGATGCCGTTGACGACCTCGTTGACGGTGCCGTCGCCGCCGAGCACGACGACCAGCTCCACGCCGTCCGCGGCGGCCTGCCGGGCGGCGTCGATGGCGTGGCCGCGGCGCTTGGTCTCCACGACGTCGAGCTTCAGGTCGCTCTCGAGGGCCCGCTTGAGGACGTCGCGGACGCGGGCGTTGGTCGCCGTCGCCTTGGGGTTGAAGACGAGGACGGCGCGCACCTTGGCAGCGTAGCCGTCGCCGCGGCCGTGTCCGGAATCGGCCGGTTTCACTACTGGGTGGCGAGCGTGAGGCGTTCCCGGAAGCGCACCAGCGCGTCCGGGTCGCCGCCGAGCTCGACGAACGGGTCGGGCACCCGGCCGTAGAGCCAGAGCAGCACGTCGGACGGGTTGCCGGTGACGGTGCCGTCCGCGTCGCCGCCGCCCTTGGCGACGGTGACCTCCTCGGGCGCGCAGCCGACCCGCCAAGAACGGTCCGCGGCGGACACCGTGAACGTCCCCGTCAGCTCCGGCTGGGGCAGGTCCGACCAGTCGCCCGCGAACATCAGGAAGAACAGCTCGTCGATGCCGTCCAGCGCGAGGTCGTCGGCGATCGGCGACGGCAGCCCGTGCGCGCACTCGACGTCCGCGCGGTGCATCGCGGTCTCCTGCGCCATCCGGCGCAGCCAGAACCCGGCGGTCTGGTCCTCCGGCCACCACGTCCACGACGGCGCGCCGGGGTCGGTGTGCACGAGCGCGTCTCGCAGCCGGGCGTACGCCACGTCGAACCACGCGATCGGGTCCCTGTCGGCCGGCCAGTCCGGCGGCGGCCACGGGTCGGGCTTGGCGCCGCCCGCGGCGATCGCCGCGACCTTGTGCTCGTACACCTCGCACACGTGCTCGACCGCGTCGCGGACCTTCCACCCGGGGCAGGTCGAGACGTCGGCGTCGAGGTCGCGGACAGCGGTCGCGCGCAGCAACGCGGCGTCGCCGTTGAGCAGCGAGAGGTACCGGTCGCGGTCCACGTGTCAGTCGGCCAGCAGCCCCTCGCGCAGCTGCGCGAGGGTGCGGGCCAGCAGCCGCGAGACGTGCATCTGCGAGATGCCGAGCTCGGCGGCGATCTGTGACTGCGTCATGTTCCCGAAGAACCGCAGCACGAGGATCTTCTTCTCGCGCGGCGGCAGCTTGTCGAGCAACGGCTTGAGGGACTCGCGGTACTCGACGCCCTCCAGCGCCTCGTCGACCATGCCCAGGGAGTCGGACACCGCGGGGGAGTCGTCGTCGCTGGAGTCGGTCGCGTCGAGGGAGACCGCGGAGTAGGCGTTCGCCGACTCCAGGCCCTCGAGGATCTCCTCCTCCTGCATGCCGAGGTGCTGGGCCAGCTCCGCGACCGTCGGCGACCGGCCGAGCGTCTGCGACAGCTCGCTGGTCGCCTTGGTCAGCGTGAGCTTGAGCTCCTGCAGCCGGCGGGGCACGCGGATCGCCCAGCCCTTGTCGCGGAAGTGCCGCTTGATCTCGCCGACGATGGTCGGGGTGGCGTACGTCGAGAACTCGACGCCGCGCTCCAGGTCGAACCGGTCGATCGACTTGATCAGGCCGATCGTCGCGACCTGGACCAGGTCCTCCAGCGGCTCACCGCGGTTGCGGAACCGCCGCGCGAGGTACTCGACCAGCGGCAGGTGCATCCGGACCAGCTCGTCGCGCACCGCCGGGTCGGCGCCCTCGCCGAGCTGCGCGAACAGCTCGCGGGCGCGCGCACGGTCCGCCGACGTGCGCTCGCTGTGCGCCGCCGCGGCCGCGACGACCTCCGGGTCGACGACCTCGGACTCGACGACCTCGGTCTCGACGACCTCGGTCTCGACGACCTCGGCCCCGTCCTCGGCAACGCCGCCAGGAACGGCCCCGTCGACCTCTGTCATCCGGCCGCGCCCAGGTCCGTCGAGGACGTCTTCGCCATCGTGATCGTGACGACGTTCCCGTCCGCCGTCGCGTCCACCTCGCCGGCCAGCGCCGTGAGCACCGTCCACGCGAACGTGTCGCGCGACGGGAGCGCGCCGTCGGTCGTCGCGAGGCTGACCGAGATGTCCAGCTCGCCCGGCTTCAGCTCGAACGAGCACTCCAGCGTGGCGTCCTCGGTGGCGCGCGGCAGCAGCATCGCGCACGCCTCGTCCACCGCGATGCGCAGGTCCTCGATGTCGTCGAGCGTGAAGTTCAGCCGCGACGCGAGCCCGGCCGCCGCGGTACGCAGCACGGCGAGATACGCGCTGTCGGCCGGCAGCCGCAGCGCGACCGTGTCACGGACCGCCGCCGACGCCTCGGGGTTCGCAGTCATGCATCCTCCGCGCGCTCCCCGTGACCCTCGGCGGGGCCGCGGCGGCGCATCGTTCCCATGGGGGAGGCTCCCCCCTCCTGCCGGGAGACCCGGCTTACCCGCACGATAGCCTCCCTCGCCTGGCGCCGCGCGAAACCTCTCCTGGCGCCCGCCCGGGGCGGGATGCGACGCTTCTCGGCGACCGGCCCGACCTGCGAACGGAGTGCGGATGCGACCGTCCCGGCGCGACGTGCTGCGCGCGGCGTCCGTCAGCGGCGCCGCGTTCGCGGCCCCGCCGCTGTTCTTCCCGAGCCGGCGCGCGCCGTTCGCCCCGCTCGACCCGCGCGGCACCACGCTGGACCGGACGATCCTGCGCTCGCCGGCCGAGCTGCGCTCCGGCGGCTACCGGCTGCTCGTCTCCGGCCCCGGCGAGCCGCACATCGTCCGCGACGACCTGGGCGCCACGGCCAACGCCGCCCGCGTCACGCGCCGCAAGCCGGTGACGTCGTTCGTCCAGTTCACCGACGTGCACGTCCTCGACGCGCAATCGCCGGCCCGCGTCGAGTTCCTCGACCGTTACTCCGACGCGCCCGGCCAGCAGGTGCCGTTCGACTCGGCGTGGCGCCCGCAGGAGGCGCTGACGCTGCAGCTCGCTGACTCGCTGGTCCGCGCGGTGCGCGCGGTGAAGAAGGGCCCCGTGACCGGGCGGCCGTTCGAGTTCACGATCTGCACCGGCGACAACACCGACAACGCGCAGCTCAACGAGACCCGCTGGTTCGTCGACGTGCTCGACGGCCGGCTCGTGTCGTCCGACTCCGGCGACCCGGCGCGGTACGAGGGCGTGCAGGACGGCGAGTCCACGACGTACGACGTCCACTACTGGCACCCCGACGGCACGCCCTCCGGCAAGACGCCGGACAACGGCCACCGCCTCTACGGTTTCCCGACCGTCACGGGCCTGCTCGAACAGGCGCGCAAGCCGTTCGCCGCGGCCGGCATCGGGATGCCGTGGTACTGCGTGTTCGGCAACCACGACCCGCTGCTCCAGGGCAACGCGCCGGCGTTCTACCACCTGGGTGGCCAGGACGTGCCGACCGGGTTCGCCAACGTCGCGACCGGGCCGGTGAAGATCGTCAGCCTGCCCGCCGGCCTCTCGCCCGGCGACGCGCAGCGCGGCCTGATGGAGCAGGACCCGGCGGTCCTCAACGCGCTCCTCAACGCCCCCGCGCGCACCGTCACCGCCGACCCGAACCGCCGCCCGCTGACCAAGCGGGAGATCATGGCGGAGATGTTCGAGACGACAGGGACGCCGGTCGGCCACGGCTTCGGCCAGGACAACGTCTCGTCCGGCAAGGGCTACTACGCGTTCGACTCGGGGCAGTTCCTGCGCTGCGTCGTGCTCGACACCGTGAACCCCGGCGGCTACTCCGAGGGCTCGATCGACCGCGAGCAGTTCGAGTGGCTGGAGGCCGAGCTCACGGCGAACGCGCAGACCCGCCGGCTCGCGGTGGTCTTCAGCCACCACCCCGTCGCCGGCATGACCAACCCGATCCTCGCAGTCGGCGAGACGGCGCCGCGCGTCCTCGGCCCCGCCGTCGTGGAGCTGCTGCTGCGGTTTCCCCACGTGATCCTCTGGGTGAACGGCCACACGCACCGCAACGACGTCGTCCCGCACGCCGGCGGCGGCGGCGGGTTCTGGGAGGTCAACACCGCCGCGCACATCGACTTCCCGAACCAGTCGCGCATCGTGGAGATCGTCGACAACCTCGACGGCACGCTGTCGATCTTCGGCACCATCGTCGACGCGCTCGCGCCGCTGACGTACTCGTCGGCGGCGTCGTACACCGCGCCGGGCGACCCCGCGGCGCTCGCCGCGATCGCCCGCGAGGTCGCCGCGAACGACTGGCAGTCCCGCCCCGCCGACCTCAACGGCGGCCGCCGCGGCTCCGCGGAGACGCGCAACGTCGAGCTCGTCGTGAAGGCGCCGTTCGACCTCGGCCTCGGGGGCGGCAACGGTGGCGGGCGGGGCGCGGTGGGGGGCGGCTCGGCCGGCCGCCCGCGCACCGGGCCGCGCATCCCCGACACCGGCCCTGACGACCTGCCCGCGTCCGTCGCCGCCGCGCTCGCGGTCGCGGCGGCGGGCCTCGCCGCCGCTCGCCGGCGCGCAACCGGCACCGCCGGCGACACCACGGAGGACGCGTGAAGGGTCTGAACCGGGTCCGCGAGGGCGCCGACTTCGACGAGGTCATCGAGGACGTCGTCGCCGCGCGCCGCGTGAGCAACGACCCCAAGGAGCTGTTCGGCGGGCCGCGCGACTGGATCGACAGCGGCATCCCGCCGATCGCGTTCCTCGTCGCGAACCTGCTCTCCGACCTGCGCACCGCCGTCTACGTCGCGCTCGCCGCGGCCGCCGTCATGGTTGCCGTCCGGCTGGTGCGGAGAGAGACGCTGCGGCACGCGTTCTCCGGGGTCTTCGGCGTCGCGATCGCCGCCGCCATCGCGGCCCGCACCGGCAAGGCGGAGAACTTCTTCCTGCCCGGCATCATCATCAACGTCGTCTACGGCGGCGGGTTCCTGCTCTCCGCGCTGTTCGGCAAGCCGCTGGTCGGCGTGATCATGCGGATGGTCCTCGACCGGCCGAAGGAGTGGCACGACCACCCGGTCGTCCGCCGCGCGTACGTCGAGGCGACCTTCGGTTGGGCGGCGGTGTTCCTGGTGCGGGCGACCGTGCAGGAGGTGCTGCGCCGGGCCGGCGAGCTCGGGCTGCTCACCGCCGCGAAGCTGGCGATGGGCTGGCCGCTGTACCTCGCCGCCCTCGCGCTGACGCTGCCGTACGTGAAGTGGCGCGCCCGCGAGGTGCCGGTGCCCGCGTCAGCCGAGGGCGAGGCCGAGGGCGGCGGCGAGGACGCCGAGGACGAGGCTGCCGAGGGCGTAGCCGACCGCGGCGGGGCGTGACGCCGCGTCGACCTTGACGACCTCGACGGCGTACGTCGAGAACGTCGTGTACGACCCCACCAGCCCGACCAGCACGACATCGCGCGCCCGGCCGGACGCCCCGCCGAGCAGCCCGGCGGCGAGGCAGCCGGTGACGTTGACCGCGAACGTGCCCCACGGGCGTTCGTCGCCGAGCCGGGCGGCGACCGTACGGTCCACGAGGTAGCGCAGCGCGGCTCCGAGGGCGCCGGCCAGCGCGACCAGCGCGGCGGTCACTCCCGCACCGCCATCGCGCCGGCCGCCAGCCCGACGACCGCGGCGACGACGCCCGCGACGACCGTGAGGACGGCGTAGACCGGGGGCGCGCCGCGGGCGAGCTCCAGCGCGAACGCGCTGAACGTCGTGAACGCCCCGAGGAAGCCGGTCCCGAGCAGCAGCCGCGCGCCCTCACTGCGCGGGCCGGTGACGGGGAGGCGGCCGACGAGGTAGCCGAGCAGCGCGGCGCCGAGGACGTTGACGGCGAACGTCGTCACCGGGAACGCGTGCGGGTCGTCCGGCGCGGAGCCGGTGACGCCCCAGCGGGCCAGCGCGCCCGCCGCGCCGCCGAGCGCGACGAGTCCGGTGCGCGCAGGAGTACGCAGCCCCATGCGGGGGACGGTATCGGTACGTGCCGGTCGCGTGTCCCGCGGTCGCGGGCGCGCGGCGGTCCTCTGCACGACCAGCAAGAGGAGTACCCATGCGCCGCCTCTCCGCCGCCCTCGTCGCCACCGTGCCGCTCGTGCTGTCTCTGGGCACGGCGCCGGGCGTCACCGCCGCGCCCCGCGCGCCGAAGCCCGCGGTGCCCGCGCTGCGCGCCGAGGTCTCGGTCGCGCCGCCGGCCGGCCGGGCTGCGTTCAAGCCCGGCGAGGCGGCGCGCGTCACCGGCCGGCTGCTGGCGCGGAACGGCAAGCCGGTCGCGGGGACGTTCACGCTGCGCGTCTCCGACCCGAACGGCCGCGAGCTGGGCCGGCTGCCCGGCGTGCGGTCGGGCAAGGACGGCCGGTTCGAGGCCACCGTGCCCGGCTCCGTGACGAAGGGCGTGCGGCCGCTCGCCGGCACCGGCCACCGCACGACGCTCGCGGTGCGGGTCGTCGACGCCAAGGCCGGCAAGGCGTTCGCCCCGACGGCCGGCGCGGCCGCGCTCGCCGTCGCGGCCGCCGTGGCCGGCATCGAGCTGGAGAACAACTTCACCTCCGCCGTCGGCTGGGTGAAGCCGGGACAGACGTACCCGTTCCGCGTCATCGTGCGGAACTACGACGCCAGCGACTCCGGCGTGGTCGTCACCGTGCCCGAGGTCGAGGGCATGCGCTTCACGAAGGTCGAGACCGGGGCGTCGGCTGGCACCGCGGCGCTGGCTGCCGGGCGGATCACCTGGACGCTGGGCAGCGTTCCGGCCGGTCAGGCGGACGCGCCCGTCGCGCGCGCGCTGATCGTCGAGGGGCGCGCCGACTCGACCGCGGAGACGCCGACGGTCGTGTGGCGCGACCTGTCCACGACCGCGACGCTGACCTACGACGGCGGCACGCGGACCTCGACGACGCACGGCCCCAAGGTCATCCCGCCGGACGAGATCTACGACACCGCGCGGTACGGCGACCGGCCGTTCCCCGTCGTGCCCGTCGACTACTTCGACCGCAGCCACGAGCCCGCGCACAGCGGCGACCTGCTGCTCGACAAGATCAACGACCCGAAGGTGCCGGGCTCGACCTTCAACCTCTGGCAGGAGAACTCCTACGGCCAGCTCTACCCGCATGCCACCGTCCCGTCCGCGGGCATGGCGACCGCCGGGTGGCCGGAGAAGATCGAGTTCAGCACCCCCGAGCCGAACGGCGTCTGCCCGCCGGACGGCCTCGTCACCGCCGCCGAGCTGCAGGACACGCCGGCGTACTCGGAGCGGATCACCGACGGCTGGTACCGGCTGCCCGGCACGACGAACTACTACGGCACCGACCGGTTCGGCCCGCAGACCGCCATCGCCGGGTCGGTCGCCGGGCAGGCGCTGCTCGCGGACATCGACAGCGCGTGCGGCCCGACCGCGAAGGCCGTCTACGACGCCGCCGCCATCGCCGACCCGGAGATCGACTACTCGGACTTCGACACCGACAAGGACGGCGTCGTCGACTTCTTCATGATGGTGTTCGTCGGCTACGGCGGGCACGGCGAGTCGGCGCTGTCCGGCGTGCCGCCGTACGACAACATCTGGCCGCACTCGTCGAGCCTGGAGTTCACCTACACCGACGAGCAGACCGGGTTGGCCGGCTACCGCAGCAAGGACCAGCTCAAGGACCTGCTCGGCCGGCCGCTCTGGTACACCGACAAGACGTACTCGAACATGACGACCGACGACCTCGGCGACGACCTCAAGGTCCACGTCCGCGTCGGGCCGTACAACGTCAACCCCGAGTCGGCGATCGAGAACGCCAGCGTCATCTCGCACGAGTACGGCCACTCGCTCGGCCTGCCGGACTTCTACTCGACCGGCGACCGCGAGACGTACGGCGACTGGAACCTCATGGCGACCGACAAGTCGCAGAACCTCGACGTCTACACCAAGCAGGAGCTCGGCTGGATCGTGCCGCGGGTGCTCGGCCCCGGCGTGACCAAGGTCGAGGGCTGGCGCGACTCGAAGGTCGACACGCACCGCATCGACTGGCGCACGGAGGACGGGAAGCCGTACACGCTCAGCGGGGCCGGCGTGCACAACGGCGAGGCGTACACCGCGAAGCTCAAGGGCCGCCAGCTCATCAGTCCGGAGAAGGTCGCGCAGGGCGCGTCGCCGACGCACGTCTGGTGGTCCGGCTCCGGCAACGACTACGGCTGCGCCCCGAACCGCGCGCACAACTTCGACATCGCGCTGCCGGAGCTCGCCGACGTCGCGGACGGCGCCGAGGTCACGCTGGAGTTCGCGTCGTACTGGGACATCGAGTGGGACTACGACTACGGGTTCGTGCTGACCTCCGGTGACCGCGGGCAGACGTACACGTCGGTGCCGTCGGAGAACGGCTACACGACGCCGTCCACGCAGAACCCCAACGCGAACCAGTGCCAGGCCAAGTACGGCAACGGCATCACCGGCACGTCCGGCTCGTACCAGGCGGGCACCGTCGAGGTGGACCGGGTGGCGACGACGCCGGGCGGGACGCAGTACCCCGACGGGCCGTTCCTGCCCGACAAGTACGACATCTCCGACCTGGCCGGCACCGAGGGCGCGGTCGTCCGCTTCTCGTACGCGACCGACCCCGGTCTCGCCCGGCCCGGCTGGTTCGTCGACAACGTCGTCGTCAAGGTCGACGGCGAGCCGATCTACGACACGGACTTCGAGGACTTCGAGGAGGACCGGCCGCGGCTGTTCAACGGCGGCTGCCAGGACTCGGTGAAGGTCGCGCCGTCGTGCACCAAGGGGTGGCAGTGGATCTCGTCCGACGCCGACGCCACCGCCGACCACGGCTACTACCTGGAGATGCGCGACCGCAGCGGCTTCGACTTCGACGGCAAGGGTGAGAACGACCGCGCGGCCATCGCGTTCACGCCCGGCATGCTGCTCGTCTACACCGACGAGGCGCACGGCTACGGCAACGCCGGCACCGACGACCCGCCGGCGCAGTCGCCGCTCGACGCCAACCCGACGCCCGAGGACCTCACGCCGAACCTCAACGACGCGGCATTCGTCAGCGGGGGCGAGTTCGACGACCGCGGCTGGGTCGACAACTACGAGGACCCGCGGACCGAGTCCGGGCAGTGGGAGTTCCGGTACAACTGCCTGAGCTTCAAGGTCGACTCGATGTCCGGCGACGACATCGGGCCGGACACGGCGGTCGGCGTCGGCGGCGACCTGGTGGGCGACGTGACGTTCCGCACCACACCGCGCTGCGCGCCGTTCAACTACGGCTACGCCGGCACCGGCCCCAACGCCGCCCCCGTCGGCCGCATCGAGCTCAAGCCGATGCCGCCGGTGGCGGGCTCGCCGGTGACGTTCGACGGGTCGCAGTCGTTCGACGACCGGCAGGCGCCGCCGGACCTGACGTACGAGTGGGCGTTCGGCGACGGCGCCACCGCGACCGGCCGCACGGTCCGGCACGTCTACGCGCGGCCGGGCTCGTACGAGGTCACGCTGACGGTGACCGACAAGGACGGCGCCCAGTCGGAGACCGGGCAGTCGGTGACCGTCCGGGCCCGCGGCGACGGCAACGTCGAGCAGGGTGGCACCGAGCCGGAGCGCACCGGCCCCGGCGCCGGCCCCGGGACGATCCCGACGACCGGAGGCAGCGAGACCCTCGTGCTGCTCGCGGTCCTCGGCAGCGCGGCGGCGGCCCTGCTCCGCCGCCGCGCCGCCCGGGCGGCGTAGCGCGGCTACGCGCCGAGTGCGGTGAGCAGCGCGCGGTAGGTGCCGTCGATGTCGCCGTAGCGGGTGGGGACGACCAGGACGTGCGCGCGGGCCGCGGCGAACGCGACGAGCGCGTCGTACATCGCGGGAAGGGTGTCGCCGGCGCGGGCGGCGGCTTCGCGGTGGTGCGCCGCGAGCGCGGGGTCCGTGGCGCGGGCCGCGAACCGGGCGAGCGCGTTCTGCTTGCCGTCCATGAGCACGACCTCCGCGAAGGCGGCGCCGCTCTCCGCGGCGACCGCGCCGAGCGCGTCGGCGAACGCGGGGCGCGCCAGGTACTGCGCGACCACGACGTCGTGGCCGGCGGCGAGGTGCGTCCCCGCCATCGCGAGCGCGAGGTCGCGGGCGAGCAGGCCGGCGGCGTGGTCGTGCGCCTCCCAACGGCCGAGGCCGCGGCGGAGCTCGTCGACGTCGAGCCGTAGCGCGAGCGGGTGCTCGGCGACGTAGCGGGCGGCGATCGTGGACTTGCCGATGCCGGGCGGCCCGTTGAGGAGCAGCAGTTGCGGCGTCACCGCGGCGCTGTCACGAGCACTGCCAGGTGAACCCGAACTCGGGGACCCGTCCGTCGAGCTCGGTGCTGCGCGCCAGCCAGTAGAGCATCCCAGCGTCGCCCCACATCATGTCGCCGTCGCTGTCGACCTGGAGCACCAGCGTCCAGCCCCGCGCCTCCGCCGCGACGGCCGGGTCACCCCACGGCACGCCGAGCGCCGTGGCGGCCGCCTCGTGCTGCGGCGCGCCCTGGATCGGCTCGGGGTAGCCGCCGAGCTGGTGGCGCGGCTGGCGGTCGTCGTACAGGGCTTCGAGGAACGCCTCGTCCGTCACATCGTGCTCCCACCAGTCGTCGTCCTCCGCGCCGAACGCGTCCCGCAGCGCAGGGTCCGCGTAGGCCGGCCAGGTGAGGATCGCGCGCGCGGTGAGCAGCCGTTCGCGGTAAGAAGGCGCCGGGTCAGGGACAGCGCGTTCGGCGGCGGCTACGTCCTCGGGCACGTACACCACCCGGGCGTCGCGACCGGTGCCGATCGCGCTGATGCCGACCGGGCCGTCGTAGTGGAAGAACAGCAGCCGGCCGTCGGGTGGCAGCGTGACGTCGAGCGCGCCCGCCGGAACTCGGGCGCAGTGCAGCTCACCCACGTACGCGAGCGGCCCGTGCCCCTCCCAGACCGGCCAGGCGACGTCGTCCGGCAACGCGGGACGGCCGCCCAGCCGGGCGACGACCGCGTCGTCCGGCCCGGCGGCCACGAGCTCCAGCGCCGGCCGCAGCAACGCGAGCCACCGGTCCGCGACGTCCGGCGCGAGGTGGACGCGCGCGAGGCGTTCGATGCCCGCGCGGTCGCGGGGGACCAACGGCGGGGCCGAGGCAGCGCCCGCCCGGGTAGCCGCCGCCGCGGGACCGTCCGGCTCCCGCTTCCGCCGTAGCCACCCCATCGCCACCACCGCCCCTTCCGCGCCACCCGTGTCACTCGTGGAGACCGACGCTACCGAGGGGGTGTGACAAGACCCGCCGGCGGCGCGGCATCTCGTTCCGCCCGTAGCCATTACGTGGCTACGCGACGGGGACGACCTGTGGCGCGGCAGTCGCATGTCGTTACCGCGCGCGAGGGCGCGGCGCACGTCCTCGGGGAAGCACTCGCCCGCCCACACCGGCGCGAGCGCGTACCGCGTGTCCGGGGCATGAAGTACTAGAAGCGGCCCGCGTGTCTCCATTCGATCGGTCCGTAGCGGTAGCCCGTCAGACCCCGCCGAGACGGCGTCCAGGGCGCGCTTTTCCCACCGGATCCATGTTTTTCAGCGTGCCGGCGAACAACCCCAAAACAGTGAACAACTCGCTGCTAGTCTTCTCCGGTGGCGAGCGCCGTGAGCGTGTCGCCGCTGAGCCGCCACACGGTCCACTCGTCCATCGGCCGCGCTCCGATGGAGCGGTAGAAGTCGTGCGCGGGCGAGTTCCAGTCGAGGACCGACCACTCCACACGGCCGTAGCCGCGTTCGGTTGCGATCGACGCCAGCGTCGCCAGCAGCGCCTTGCCGAGCCCGCGCCCGCGGTACGCCGGGCGGACGTACAGGTCCTCGAGGTAGATGCCGGGCCGCCCGAGCCAGGTCGAGAAGTTGCGGAACCACAGCGCGAAGCCGACGACCTCGCCGTCCGCCTCGGCGACGTGGCAGTAGACGGTCGGCGACGGGCCGAAGAGCGCCGAACGCAGCCCGTCCGCCGTGGCGACGACGGCGTCCGGCTCGCGTTCGTACGTCGCCAGCTCGCGGATCAGCCCGAGCACTGCCGGAACGTCCGCGGGCGCGGCGGGACGGATCATCGGAGGACTCCAGGGGAGGAACGGCGTGGCGGCACGCGACGAGCGTGGCGCGCGAGGTGCTGGACGTCGCGCGGCCGGCGCCGTCGGAGGCCGGCCGCCGCGCACCCGAACAGGGCGCCACACGGCGAGCCGGCCTCCGGCCTGGCTCGGGTCGCTACTTCTTGGTGGCGGCGAAGACCTCGGCGATCTGGTCGACGAGGTCGATGACCTTCTGGCCGTCAGCGGGGTCGAGCGACTTCTTCGCGGCGCCCGCGGCCTTGGTCGCGTCCCAGAACAGCTGGTGCAGCTGCGGGTGCGCCTCGAGGTGCTCGGGCTTGAAGTAGTCGGTCCAGAGCACCCAGAGGTGGTGCTTGACGAAGTCCGCGCGCTCTTCCTTGATCTTGATGGCGCGGATGCGGAACTGCTCGTCGTCGGACGCGGCGTACTTCTCCATGCACGCCTTCACCGACAGCGCCTCGATCCTCGCCTGCGCGGGGTCGTACACGCCGCACGGCAGGTCGCAGTGGGCCTCGACGGTGACCCGCGGCGCGAGCAGACGGGCGAGCAGCGACATCGGCTTTCCTTTCGTCGGTCGATCGTTCAAGGTCTCGAACGACCCTACAGCGCAGTCGGAGGGAGCCGACCGGTGCGTCTGCCGTGGCTGTTCGCCGCCGTGCGCGGGCACAGCATGATCCCGTCGCTGGCGCCGGGGGAGTACGTCGTCGCCCGCCGCGGCGTCCCTCCGCGCCCCGGCGCGGTCGTCGTCGTCCGCCGCCCGGAACGCCACGTCGTCAAGCGGGTCACGCACCTCACCGGTGACGGCCGGGTGTGGGTCCAGGGCGACAACGACGCCGTCACCGACGACAGCCGCAGCTACGGCGCGGTGGACGCGGCCGACGTCGTGGCCGAGGTGCGCTGGCGCTACTACCCGCTGCGGCACGCGGGCCGGGTGCGTTAGCCGAGCGGCGAGAACGGCCCGCCGGACGCCGGCGCCGGCAGCCGCAGCCCGATCGCCTCGTAGTGCGCACGGCAGGCGTCCCACGCCGGCAGCTGGCCGAGCTCGCGCGCCTCCTTCACCGACGGCGCCTCGCGGTCGCGGTCGGACAGGATCGGGTCCGCGACGCCCCAGTCGATGCCCAGGTCCGGGTCGAACGGCGAGATGGTGAACTCGCGCTGCTGGTTGTACTCCTCGGAGCAGAGGTACTGCAGCGACGCGTCGTCGGTGAGCGCGACGAACACGTGGCCGATGCCCTCGGCGATGTACACGGCGCGGCGGTGCACGTCGTCGATCCGCACGACGTCCCACGCGCCGAACGTCGGCGACCCGTCGCGGATGTCGACGACGAAGTCGAGGCCCGCACCGCGCGGGCAGTAGACGAGCTTGGCCTGGCCGGGCGGGACGAGTGCGTAGTGGATGCCGCGCAGGACGTTCGCGCGCGAGACGGAGTTGTTGGCCTGCTTGACGGTCAGCGGGTGGCCGACCGCGGCCGCGAACTCCGAGGCCTTGTACCACTCCAGGAACAGGCCGCGATCGTCGGCGAACTGCTTGGGCGTGGCGGCCCAGGCCCCGGGCACTCTCAGCGGCGCGAACTCCATGCGCGCGAGTCTGCCAGCGCGGTGCGACAGAATCGAGCCGTGGAGATCTGGTCCAACCCGTCCTGCTCGAAGTGCCGTGTCTCGAAGGAGCTACTCGTCGAGGCCGGTGCCGAGTTCACCGAGCGCCGTTACCTCGACGAGCCGCCGACCGTCGAGGAGCTCGACGCGGTGCTGGGCAAGCTCGGCATGGAGCCGTGGGACATCACGCGGTTCGACGAACCGCGCGCCAAGGAGCTCGGCCTGAAGGACGCGCCGCGCGAGCGGGACGCCTGGCTGCGCACGCTCGCCGGGAACCCGATCCTCGTGCAGCGCCCCATCGTGGTCACCGACGACGGCCGGGCCGTCATCGGGCGACCACCGGAGAAGATTCTCGACCTCCTGCGGTGACCCCGCATCCGGCGCTGTCCGTCTCCCTACGCGGCCGCGTCACCGCGACGCTCGGCGGCCTCGCGCTGCTCTACGTCGGCA